>NZ_JBHERJ010000015.1:0-60413 GCF_043359455.1 Lysinibacillus sp. PWR01
AATTCTTTCAACAAAAAGAGAGCTTCAAGACACAGTAATACGCCGTGTATTGGAGGTCGAACATAGTCTAGTGATGATGGCAAAGAGGTCACACCCGTTCCCATACCGAACACGGAAGTTAAGCTCTTTAGCGCCGATGGTAGTTGGGGGCTTCCCCCTGTGAGAGTAGGACGTCGCTAGGCACTTTAAAAAAGCCATGGATTTATTCCATGGCTTTTTTTATTTTGTGAACTATTCATAAAATGATATAATAGACTAAATACTTCCATACAATTTATGGGCAAATTCATTAAACTAGATACATATTGGGTTTAATAATGGAGGAATCACAATGAGGCAGAACATTTTTTCTGCAATTTCGATCTTGAGTCTACTACTCACATTCTTTATGTTTGGTTATGATTCAACGAAATGGTATGGAAACTTTTTTACATTTCTCTATCATGTAAATATGTTTATGCCGTTTATCTTAGGTGGTTTAGGCATCGTCAGTGCCCTATTAGGCATCAAAGGGTATCGTATGGTTCTTGTTGTCCTTCATTTATTCCTACAGCTATTATTTTTTTGTATCTATTTAAAGGCTTTTTATGGTTCATGAGCCTTAATCAAAACTGCGGAGAGAAATCTGCAGTTTTTTCTATTTATTTAAGTTCTTACATACGTCTGTAAGCAACAAAAGGTATAATAAATTAAAAATTAGTTGTGATTTAAAATGTACTGTGGAAAGGAAGAAAAAGTTGGGAAAAAAGCAAATTTGGTATGAGGTACAAGAAAACGAGTCAATCGAGGATTGTTTGGCAAGAATGCGGAAAGACGGCTTTATGGCCATAGGACGAAAAGAAGAGCCTCTTTTTCATATAGTAGATGGCGAACCAGCTTATTTACGGCAGAAAATCCAGTTTAAAGCTATACCTGCTCAAGATATCGAATGAATTTGACTAAAAACCGAACGTTTTTTTTTACATAATAAAAAATGTTCGCATTTTTGCATTGACGATAAGACAATCCCTTGTTAAAATGTGAGAAGGAAAAACAAATAGATCCCACATATATGCTAGAGAATTGGCTCTAGTGTCTCTACCCGGCACCGTAAATGCTGGACTATGCGGGAAAGCACTTTTGGCATATGATGAGAAGGTCGCTGTACAGCTATGTACATGGAGATGTTCTTGTCCTAATAGTCCTCAAGTAAACTGCTTTCACGTGTAATGGTAGAGAGTAGTTTATTTGGGGATTTTCTTTGTAAATAGATAAGAATTGCAGTAGCTATTCAAAATAGTTGCTTGCACAATAAATAATTGATCATTTTTCTATCGTTTAAAAGGAGCGACAATTTATGAATCCGAAAATCGGTGTCATTATGGGTAGTTCAAGTGACTGGGAAACAATGAAACATGCATGTGATATTTTAGATGAATTACAAGTACCGTACGAAAAGAAAGTTGTTTCTGCACATCGTACACCTGATTTAATGTTTGAATATGCAGCGACAGCTCGCGAACGAGGCATTCAAGTAATTATTGCTGGAGCAGGTGGGGCTGCACATTTACCAGGAATGGTGGCAGCTAAAACAACATTACCTGTCATCGGTGTACCAGTTCAATCACGCGCACTTAATGGACTTGATTCACTATTATCCATCGTTCAAATGCCTGGTGGCGTACCTGTAGCAACTGTAGCAATTGGCAAAGCAGGAGCGACAAATGCAGGGTTACTTGCAGCTCAAATTTTGTCAACAACAGATACAGAACTTGCAAATAAATTAGATGCTAGACGAGAAGCAACAAAGCAGCAAGTATTAGAAAGCACAGGTGACTTAGTGTGACGAAGATTATTTATCCTGGACAAACGATAGGTATTATAGGTGGAGGACAACTTGGTCGAATGATGGCGCTTGCTGCAAAGGAGTCTGGTTTTAAAGTGGCTGTTCTTGAGCCAGCAATGGACTCGCCGTGTGGACAGGTAGCTGATATTCGTATTGTAGCTCCATATGATGATGAAGCTGCTTTAGAAGAACTTGCAGAAGTAAGTGATGTTATCACATATGAATTTGAAAATATAGATTATGAAGGCTTAAAGCGTTTATCACAAATGGCTTATGTTCCTCAAGGAGCGGAGTTGGTACGTATTACACAAAACCGTATAACAGAGAAAGAAGCTATTGTGAAAGCTGGTTGCCCAGTAGCACCATATATTGTTGCAAAAACTTATGAAGAATTAGTAGCCAATATTGATTCGATTGGTTATCCTTGTATAGTCAAAACAGCAAGAGGTGGTTATGATGGCAAGGGACAGCAACTTTTAAAATCAACTGAAGATTTACCTTTAGCGAAAGAATTATTCAAGCATTCTCAATGTATTGCAGAAGGATTTGTTCCTTTCGTAAAGGAAGTATCGGTCATTGTTCAAAGAAATGGTCATGGTGAATCGTATTGTCAGCCAGTTGGTGAGAACATTCATGTTCATCATATTCTACACGAGACAATTGTGCCTGCTCGCATAACTGAAAGCACAGCTCAAGCTGCTGAACGAGAAGCTTTAAAAATTGCAGATTACTTACATTTAATAGGAACGCTAGCGGTAGAAATGTTTGTGTTAGAAGATGGTGGCATTGTTATTAATGAATTAGCGCCAAGACCTCATAATTCTGGTCACTATTCAATTGAAGCATGTAATGTTTCACAATTCCATCAGCATATTCGTGCTGTTTGTGGATGGCCATTACGTAAGCCACAACTATGGGCACCATCCATTATGGTCAATGTATTAGGGCAGCATGTCGTGCCACTCAGTAACTCAATTGCTAAATATCCTGAATGGTCTATACATCTTTATGGGAAAGCTGAAGCTAAGGTCAACCGTAAAATGGGCCATGTAACGATTATGACAAAAGACTTAGAAGCAACACTACAACAAATCGAGAGTTCTGGCATTTGGTCAGAATAGAAGGAGATACGCGATGATTGAACGTTACACAAGACCCGAAATGGGCGCAATTTGGACAGAACAAAATAAATACCAAGCATGGCTAGAGGTTGAAATTTTAGCTTGTGAGGCATGGGCAGAGTTAGGTGATATTCCAAAAGAGGATGTTGCTAAAATTCGTGAAAATGCTTCATTTGATGTGAATCGTATATTAGAAATTGAACAAGAAACTCGTCATGACGTTGTAGCCTTTACCCGTGCTGTTTCTGAAACACTTGGTGAAGAGCGTAAATGGGTGCATTATGGTTTAACTTCTACAGACGTAGTAGATACAGCCCTTTCTTATTTAATCAAACAAGCAAATGATATTTTACGTAAAGATATCGTAAATTTCATTGATATTATTGCTGCTAAGGCAAAAGAACATAAACATACAGTTATGATGGGACGCACACATGGTGTTCATGCAGAACCAACAACTTTCGGTTTGAAACTTGGTTTATGGTATGAGGAAATGAAGCGTAACCTTGAACGTTTTGAAGCAGCTGCCAAAGTAATTGAAACAGGGAAAATGTCTGGAGCTGTTGGAACATATGCCAATATCGATCCTCGTGTTGAGCAATATGTTTGCGATAAATTAGGCCTTGCAGCATCACCGATTTCAACACAAACTTTACAGCGTGACCGCCATGCGCAGTATTTAGGTGCATTAGCTTTAATCGCTAGCTCAATTGAAAAATTTGCAACAGAAATTCGCGGGTTACAGAAATCTGAAACACGTGAAGTGGAAGAAGCTTTTGCAAAAGGTCAAAAAGGATCATCAGCAATGCCACATAAACGTAATCCAATCGGTTCGGAAAACATGGTTGGTATGTCTCGTTTAATGCGTGGATATATGGTGACAGCTTATGAAAATGTGGCTTTATGGCATGAACGTGATATTTCGCATTCATCTGCAGAGCGCGTTATTTTACCGGATGCAACAATTACTCTTAACTATATGTTAAATCGCTTCGGTAATATTGTGAAAAACTTAACAGTATTCCCTGAGAACATGAAACGTAATATGGATCGTACATTTGGTCTTATTTATTCTCAACGCATCTTACTAGCATTGATTGACAAAGGATTAGTACGTGAGGAAGCTTATGATACAGTACAACCTTTAGCAATGCAGGCTTGGGACGAGCAAGTTCAGTTCCGTGCAGTAGTTGATGCAAGTGAAAAAATCACATCTTATTTAACGAAAGAAGAGTTGGATGATTGTTTTGATTACAACTACCACTTACAGCACGTTGATATGATTTTTGAACGACTAGGACTTAACTAATATTTATTTAGCCATCTTAAAATAAATGTTAGAGCCACCAGTAAAAGTTTCAGAGTTGAATCGTAGAAATACGGTTCAATTCTGAACATGATTACAAGCGTATCTCATAATATCAGGGGGAAAACGAAATGACTAAAGGTCAACTTTTGTATGAAGGTAAAGCAAAAAAATTGTTCACAACAGAGGAGCCAAATGTGCTACTTGTTGAGTACAAGGATAGTGCAACAGCATTTAATGGTGAAAAGAAAGAGGAAATTGAAGGTAAGGGCATTTTAAATAATCGCATTACTTCATTAATTTTCGAAAAATTACAAGCTAACGGAATTGCGTCACATTTCGTAAAACAATTATCAGATACACAACAACTTGTAAAAAAAGTAGAAATTATTCCGATTGAGGTTGTTGTTCGTAATATCGCTGCTGGAAGTTTAGCAAAACGTCTGGGTCTTGAAGAGGGGACACCTTTAAAACGACCAATCGTTGAATTTTATTATAAAGACGATGAATTAGGCGATCCACTTATTACGACAGAGCATATCGATGTTCTTGAACTTGCCACACCTACTGAAGTAACAGCTATTTATGATGGTGCACTAGCCGTTAACAAAGTGCTACAGCCAATCTTTGCAGATGTCAATGTGACATTGATTGATTTTAAATTAGAGTTTGGTCGTGATTTGGATGGTCATGTATTACTGGCAGATGAAATTTCACCAGATACATGCCGACTTTGGGATGCAACAACAAAGCAAAAGTTAGACAAAGATGTTTTTCGTCGAGACCTTGGTAATTTAACTGAAGTTTATACTATTATACTTTCTAGACTCGGAGGCAAATAACAATGAAAAAAGTAAAAATCTATGTAACATTACGTGAGAGCATTCTTGATCCTCAAGGCTCTGCAGTACAAGGTTCTTTAGCTAAAATGGGCTACGGTGAAGTAGAAGATTTACGTATCGGTAAATATCTTGAACTATCAATTAATGATACAGAACGTGACATTGATACGCTAGTAAAAGAAATGTGTGAAAAGGTTTTAACGAACGTTGTAATTGAAGACTACCGTTACGAAGTCGAGGAGGCTAATTAATCATGAAATTCGCAGTACTCGTATTCCCTGGGTCAAACTGTGATATCGATATGTATCATGCGATTAAAGACGAGCTAGGTGAAGAAGTAGAATATGTATGGCATACAGCAACAGATCTAAGTGGTTTTGATGGCGTATTAGTACCTGGAGGATTCTCCTATGGAGATTATCTTCGTTGTGGTGCAATGGCTAATCAATCTAACATTATGGCAGAAGTTAAGAAAGCAGCAGATGCTGGTAAACCTGTATTAGGTGTATGTAATGGCTTCCAAATCCTAACGGAAGCAGGTTTATTGCCAGGAGCTTTATTGCGCAATAAAAACTTAAAATTTATGTGCCGTACAGTGCAGCTTAAAGTTGAAAACAACAATACATCATTCACAAATCAATATGAGCAAGGTCAAATCATCAATATTCCAATCGCACATGGTGAAGGGAATTACTACTGTGATGAGGAAACTTTACAATCACTAAAAGATAATAATCAAATCGTATTCACATACTCAGGTGACAATCCAAACGGTTCTTTAGAAGATATCGCAGGGATTATAAACGAGCGCGGCAATGTATTAGGGATGATGCCACACCCAGAGCGAGCTGTTGATGCACTGGTGGGCGGCGCAGACGGTCTAGCAGTATTTAAATCAATCGTGAAGCAGTGGAGGGAAAATCATGTCAACAACTAAGTTTGAGCCAACAGCACAGCAAATTAAAGATGAAAAGCTATACGCTGGAATGGGGATGTCAGACGAAGAATTTGCAATGGTAGAAGGTATTTTAGGACGTCTACCTAACTGGACAGAGACAGGTCTTTTCTCAGTAATGTGGTCTGAGCACTGCTCTTACAAAAATTCAAAGCCAGTACTACGTAAATTCCCTACAAAAGGGCCTCAAGTTTTACAAGGACCAGGTGAAGGTGCAGGTATTGTTGATATTGGTGACGAACAAGCAGTAGTGTTTAAAATGGAATCACATAACCATCCATCTGCAATAGAACCTTATCAAGGAGCTGCAACTGGTGTGGGTGGTATTATCCGTGATGTTTTCTCAATGGGTGCACGTCCAATCGCCATGTTAAACTCATTACGCTTTGGTGAATTAAAATCAGCGCGTGGTAAATATCTATTTGAAGAAGTAGTTGCTGGTATTGCAGGGTATGGTAACTGTATCGGAATTCCTACAGTAGGTGGCGAAATTCAATTCGATCCTTGCTATGAAGGTAATCCACTTGTGAATGCTATGTGTGTCGGTTTAATCGACCATAAAGATATTCAACGTGGTATTGCGGCAGGTGTCGGTAATACAGTGATGTACGTTGGTGCGAAAACAGGGCGTGACGGAATTCATGGTGCAACATTTGCCTCTGAGGAATTAACAGAGGAGTCAGAAAACCAACGTCCAGCAGTACAAGTAGGGGACCCATTCATGGAGAAACTTTTACTTGAAGCATGTTTAGAAGTTGTAAAATCTGATGCTTTAGTTGGTATTCAAGATATGGGTGCAGCTGGTCTTACTTCTTCTTCGGCAGAAATGGCTTCAAAGGCTGGTTCTGGTGTAGAAATGAACCTAGACTTAGTGCCTCAGCGTGAGACAGGTATGACAGCGTACGAAATGATGCTATCTGAGTCTCAAGAACGTATGCTATTAGTGGTGAAAAAAGGTCGCGAAGATGAAATTAAAGCGATTTTCGATAAATATGATTTAGATGCTGTAGCAATCGGTCGAGTGACAGATGACAAAATGCTTCGTCTTTTACACAAAGGACAAGTAGTTGCAGAGGTATCTGCAGACGCGTTAGCAGAAGATGCACCTGTTTATCATAAACCATCTGCAGAGCCTGCATACTATGCTCAGTTCCAAGCAATCGAAAACACTGAACCTGTTGTGACAGATTACAAAGAAACATTAAATGCTTTATTAAAAGCACCGACGATTGCTTCTAAAGAGTGGGTATATGATCAATACGATTATCAAGTACGTACATCAACAGTTGTTAAACCAGGCTCTGATGCTGCCGTTATTCGAGTACGTGGCACAAATAAAGGGTTAGCAATGACAACAGACTGTAACTCTCGTTATATCTATTTAGATCCAGAAGTGGGTGGTGCTATCGCGGTAGCCGAAGCAGCTCGTAATATCGTGGCAACTGGTGGTACGCCACTTGCGATTACAGACTGCTTAAACTTTGGTAATCCAGAGAAACCAGAAATCTTCTGGCAAATTGAAAAATCTGCTGATGGTATTTCGGCAGCTTGTACGGCATTAAATGCTCCAGTAATCGGAGGTAACGTTTCTCTTTACAATGAACGTTCAGGCGAAGCGGTGTATCCAACACCGACAATTGGTATGGTTGGTCTTATTGAAGACTTAGCACATGTAACGACACAGGATGTAAAAGCTGCAGGAGATATTATCTTTGTTATTGGTGAGACAAAAACAGAATTTGGTGGTTCAGAGCTTCAAAAACTATTAAATAATGGTGTTATTTCAGGGAAAGCACCAACTATCGACTTAGAAGTTGAAGCGACACGTCAGCAAGCTTTATTAAAGGCGATTAAAGCAGGTCTTGTTCAATCTGCTCATGATGTAGCAGAGGGTGGTCTAGCTGTCGCAATTGCTGAAACAACATTTGGCGCAAACGGTCTTGGTGTGGATGTAACATTAACAGGCTCTGCAACAACTGCGTTATTCAGTGAGAGTCAATCTCGTTTTGTTGTCACTGTTAAAGAAGAAAATGCTGCAGCATTTGTAGAAATCATCAAAGATGCTCAAAAAATTGGTGTCGTAACAAACGATGCACTTGTGAAAATCAACGGGGACAAAGGTGTGCTTGTAGAAGGTACAGTGGAGGAATTCCGTTCTAATTGGAAAGGAGCAATCCCATGCTTGCTGAACTCAGAGGCTTAAACGAAGAATGTGGGGTGTTTGGTATTTGGGGTAACCCAAATCCAGCACACCTTAGCTATTACGGGCTTCATGCTCTTCAACACCGTGGACAAGAAGGTGCTGGAATTGTCGTTTCAGACGGACAGCATCTTCGCGCGGTGAAAGGCGAAGGACTAGTTAATGATGTTTTCAACGAAGATAAATTAAAAGCAGTGAACGGCAAAGCAGCTATTGCGCATGTTCGTTACACGACTGCTGGTGGTGGCGGTATCGAAAACGTACAGCCATTATTATTCCACTCCTCAACTGGTAGCCTTTCAATTGCCCATAACGGTAACTTAGTCAATGCGACACATTTAAAACAATATTTAGAGCGACAAGGTAGTATTTTCCATTCAAGCTCTGATACAGAAGTGTTGGCGCATCTTATTAAGAAAAGCTCGCATTCACCATTCCGTGCGAAGGTGAAAAATGCCCTATCTCTTTTAAAGGGTGCGTATTCTTTCTTAATTATGACAAAGGATGAAATGCTTGTTGCACGTGATCCACATGGTTTACGTCCATTATCTCTTGGAAAGCTAGGAGATGGCTGGGTGGTAGCTTCTGAAACTTGTGCATTTGATTTAATTGGTGCAGAATTCGTTCGTTCGGTAGAACCAGGCGAACTAATCATTATTAACGATGAGGGTGTAAAATCGGATCGTTTTGCTGACATGGAAAAACGTTCGATGTGTGCGATGGAGTATGTTTATTTAGCTCGTCCTGATTCGGATATTGATGGTATTAACGTTCATATGGCACGAAAACGTATGGGTAAACAGCTTGCTCGTGAATGTGCGCATATTGAGGCAGATGTTGTAACGGGTGTTCCCGATTCAAGTATTTCCGCAGCGATTGGTTTTGCAGAAGAAAGTGGAATTCCTTATGAATTAGGTCTTATTAAAAACCGTTATGTTGGGCGTACATTTATTCAGCCGACACAAGAGTTACGTGAACGTGGTGTAAAAATGAAACTTTCACCGGTTGTTCAAGTCGTAAAAGGAAAAAAAGTAGTAATGGTGGATGATTCCATTGTTCGTGGTACAACATCTCGTCGCATTGTCAAAATGTTAAAAGATGCTGGCGCAGCGGAAGTTCACGTTGTGATTTCTTCACCGCCAATGACAGATCCTTGTTATTATGGCATTGATACATCTACGCATGAAGAACTGATTGCTTCTAGTCATAATGTAGATGAAATTCGTGAAGTAATTGGTGCAGATTCTCTGACTTTCCTTTCTGTTGAGGGGATGGTAGAGACTATTGCACGACCGTATGAAGATGAAAACCGAGGACTATGCCTAGCATGCTTTACAGGCAAATATCCAACAGAGATTTTCCCGGATACTATCTTGCCGCATGAAAAAGAATTATTACGTTAAGAAAAACATCGCAACAAATTAGTGTTCTCTAGTAGGTTTTACAGTCATTTCTATCTAGGAAACTTAGGCGACTTGGATGATAAGGAGGAACTCTGCGTGTCAAAGGCATATGAACAAGCAGGTGTAAATATTGAAGCGGGCTATGAAGCCGTAAAACGAATGAAGTCTCATGTTGAACGTACAAACCGTCTAGGTGTAATGGGGACGTTTGGTGGCTTTGGTGGCATGTTTGACTTGTCAGAACTGAATCTTAAAGAACCTGTTCTAATTTCTGGAACAGATGGTGTTGGAACAAAACTAAAACTGGCTTTCATGGTGGACAAGCACGATACAATCGGTGTGGACTGTGTAGCAATGTGTGTAAATGATATTGTTGCACAAGGAGCAGAACCACTTTACTTTTTAGATTACGTAGCGCTTGGAAAAGCAGAGCCTGCAAAAATCGAACAAATTGTCAAAGGCGTTGCAGATGGCTGTGTGCAATCTGGTGCGGCACTAATAGGTGGCGAAACTGCAGAAATGCCTGGTCTTTATGAAGAAGATGAATATGATTTAGCTGGTTTTGCAGTTGGCGCCTGTGAAAAATCTGCCATTGTGACAGGTGAAAAAATCGTAGAAGGCGATGTACTTATTGGGATTGCTTCAAGTGGTGTACATTCAAACGGTTATTCTTTAGTGCGTAAAATTGTCTTTGCAGATCATCAATATGCGGTGGATGCGATTGTAGAAGGCTATGAAGATCTAGGACCAATCGGTGAGGCGCTTCTAGTGCCAACAAAGCTATATGCTAAACCTGTACTAGCAGCTTTAAAGGCAGCAGATGTACATGGTTGTGCACATGTTACAGGTGGAGGTTTCTATGAAAATCTACCACGCATGATGCCAGAAGGACTAGCAACGGAAATCGACTTAGGTTCTTGGCCTGTATTACGTATCTTTGAATTCTTAAAAGATAAAGGGCAGCTAGAAGATAAAGATTTATATAATGTGTTTAACATGGGTATTGGCTTTGTAATCGCTGTGCCAACAACTGAAGCTGATAAAGTAATCGCTGCAGTAGAAGCAAATGGTGAAAAGGCTTATACAATCGGACGTGTTATTAAAGGCGACGGGGTAGTATTTAATGGCTCACATGATGGGAGTTTAGTGTAATGACTGCACCAACAAAAATCGCCGTGTTCGCGTCAGGCAGCGGTAGTAATTTTCAAGCCATTCAAGAGGCCATTGAACGTGGTGAATTACATGCGAAGGTCGAACTTGTGGTCACAGATAAGCCTGGAGCATTTGTAGTAACACGTGCTGAAAACTTTGGGATTGCAGTATTAGCATTAAATCCAAAAGAGTTTACCTCGAAGGCAGCTTATGAAACAGCTATTATCGATGCTTTACATGAGTGCGATGTGAAATGGATTGTGCTTGCAGGTTATATGCGCTTAATCAGTGACGTATTATTAGCAGCCTTTCCACAACGAATTGTGAATATTCACCCCTCCTTATTGCCGGCTTTTCCTGGAAAGGACGCTATTGGACAGGCCATCAATCATGGTGTGAAAATCACAGGTGTAACAGTGCATTTTGTTGATGAAGGAATGGATACTGGACCAATTATCGCTCAGGCAGCGGTACCTGTTATTGAAGGAAATCGTGAAGCAACAGAAGCTGAAATTCACAAGCAAGAGCATCTATTATATACGAAGGCTTTACAGCAATTATTACAGTAACTGAAGAAGGAGTTAGGTCGAGAACCATACTCAACAAGTAAGACCTAACTCTATGAATCTATTGAAGCAAGTCAGTTCGTGGACAGCACGATAAAAATTAGGAGGATATTGTTGTGACAAAACGTGCATTAATCAGTGTTTCCAATAAAGATGGTATTTTAGAATTTGCAAAGGAATTAGTAGCATTAGGTTATGAAATTTTATCAACTGGCGGTACAAAAAAAATGTTACAGGACAATGCAGTAGCTGTAACAGCGGTAGATGAAGTAACGAAGTTTCCTGAAATTTTAGATGGTCGTGTAAAAACATTAAATCCAATGATTCACGGTGGTCTATTAGGAAAATTTGACGATGCGTCTCATCAAGCTCAGATGAATGAGCATGGAATTGAGCCAATTGAGATTGTTTGTGTTAATCTATATCCATTTGTTGAAACAATTTCAAAGCCTAATGTAACTTGGGATGATGCAATTGAAAACATTGATATCGGTGGTCCAACAATGTTACGTTCTGCTGCAAAAAACCATCAATATGTAACAGTAATCGTGGACAGCAATGACTATGCAACAGTATTAGAAGAACTAAAAGTAGACGGCGCAACAACGATTGAAACACGTCGTAAACTAGCTGCGAAAGTTTTCCGTCACACAGCCGCTTATGATTCTTATATCTCAAACTACCTGACTGAAGAAGAGTTCCCAGAGAGCTTAACAATGACATATGAATTAAAGCAAAATTTACGCTATGGCGAAAACCCTCATCAAAAAGCGGCTTTCTACCAAAAGCGTCTTGGCTCTGACTTTTCATTAGCCTATGCTACACAATTACATGGTAAAGAGTTATCTTACAACAATATTCAAGATGGTAATGCAGCATTGCAAATTGTGAAAGAATTTGAAATGCCAGCTGCTGTAGCAGTGAAACATATGAATCCATGTGGTGTTGGCACAGGTGTCACATTAGAGGCAGCTTTCGATAAAGCATATGAAGCAGATCCGACATCAATTTTTGGCGGTATTATCGCATTAAATATGGAAGTGGATGCAGCAACTGCAGAGAAGCTAAGCCATATTTTCCTAGAGATTATTATTGCTCCTGCTTTCTCACAAGAAGCATTAGATATTTTAACGAAAAAGAAAAATATCCGCTTACTAACAATTCCTTTCGAGCAAGCGAAACAAGATTCATTCAATGTAGTATCAGTTGAGGGAGGCCTTCTTGTACAAGAGCCAGATCGCTATGGCTTTGGCAATGCGGATATTAAAGTAGTGACAGATCGTGAACCAACAGAACAAGAATGGGAAGCATTACAACTTGGTTGGTCTGTTGTCAAACATGTGAAATCAAATGCGATTGTTGTAACAGATTCTCAAATGACACTTGGCGTTGGCGCAGGTCAAATGAATCGCGTAGGTGCTGCTAAAATCGCCTTTGAACAAGCTGGAGAAAAAGCAAAAGGTGCTGCATTAGCATCAGATGCATTTTTCCCAATGAGTGATACTGTGGAAGCTGCAGCCGCTGCAGGAATTACAGCAATTATTCAACCAGGTGGTTCGATTAAAGATCAAGATTCCATTGATAAAGCTAATGAATACGGCATTGCTATGGTATTCACAGGCGTACGTCATTTTAAACATTAATTGTTGAAGCATATAGGAAACAAAACAGACCGAGATGTTGGTTCATCTCGGTCTTACTTACAAAGAGGAGGATTCTCTAAAATGAATGTATTAGTAATCGGAAGCGGCGGTCGTGAGCATGCAATCGCTAAACAATTTAGCATCTCTCCATCAGTTAACAACGTATTTGTAGCGCCAGGAAATGATGGGATGCGAGGCGAAGTAGAAGTTGTTGCTATTGATACAATGGATTTCGCAGGTCTCGCTCAATTTGCTAAGGAAAATGATATTGCATTAACATTTGTTGGCCCAGAACAGCCGCTTGCTGAAGGCATTGTCGATTTCTTTACAGCAAGAGGTTTACGTATTTTCGGCCCTACAAAGGCTGCTGCTCAAATAGAAAGCAGTAAATCCTATGCGAAAGAAATTATGAATAAATACAATATTCCTACAGCAGCACATGAAACGTTTACTGAAGCAGAAAAAGCCATAGCCTATATTAAAGAACAAGGGGCGCCTATTGTAATTAAAGCAGATGGTTTAGCGGCTGGTAAGGGCGTTGTTGTGGCAATGACAGAGGAAGAAGCAATTGAAGCTGTAGAGGATATGATTGGGAATCAACGCTTTGGTGAATCTTCTTCACGTGTTGTCATCGAGGAATTTTTAGACGGTGAAGAATTCTCCTTCATGTCCTTTGTACATAAAGGACAAATTTATCCAATGGTTATTGCACAAGACCATAAACGAGCTTATGACGGAGATAAAGGACCAAACACAGGAGGTATGGGTGCTTATTCTCCAGTACCACAAATCTCACAAGAGGTAGTCGATATTGCTTTTCAAACGATTGTAGAACCTACTGTTAAAGGGATGGAGGCAGATGGTGCTTCCTTTACAGGGATTTTATATGCAGGGTTAATTTTAACGAAAAAAGGCCCTCAAGTTATAGAATTTAATGCTCGTTTTGGTGATCCAGAAACGCAAGTTGTATTGCCACGTATGGTTTCAGATTTTGGTGCATTTATGATGGCATTAATGGATGAACAGCCTTTTGATTTACAATGGTCAGAAGAAGTAATGCTTGGTGTAGTCATTGCAACAGAGGGTTATCCAGGAGACGTTGAAAAAGGTGAGTTATTACCAAATTTAGAGGAACTTTCCACATCACATGCAGTTTTCCATGCAGGTACAAAATTAGTAGACGGCCAATTCGTTGGTAACGGTGGTCGTGTACTGTTAGTTGGTGCAAAAGCAGCTACTTTACAAGAAGCACAGGAAAAGGTTTATGAAGGTATTGCAACGGAAACATGGGATCACTTTTTCTTCCGTAAAGATATTGGCTGGCGTACATTGAAGTAATTATTATTTTCACTAAATATTTTTTATCGTCTTTTGAAACCTCTTGTTGTTTCAAAACGTAAGAGGTAAGAGCCGTCTCAATAATAGATTGGGACGGCTCCTTTGACTAAGAAGGATTCTGAGCTTTATTCGTTGAAGAATCGCTACTATTTGAGGAATTTTGAGTTGAAGTGCTGGTGTCAGATTGTTTTGAAGCAGTAGCTTGTGAACCTGAAGAATTGCCAGCTATAGCAGAGGAAAAATCCTTCATGAGCTTATCGATTTGTTCAGAAGACATAGAATTTTGCCCGCTGAACATACTTTGCATAGAGGTGTTCATGGCATTTTGCATATTGGAGCTTAAAATTGCTTTCGTTGGACAATATTTAAAGAGTCCCTCAGCCATTTTCATGGCACCTAATGCAATCATTAATCGACCTTTTGTACAATTAGGATTTCTAGAAACTTTAGCGATACCATATGCGGTCAAACTCGTCCCCATGGCAAAACGACAAAATGCATTCTTTTCGCTTAAATTTGCTTGCTGCATCATCATACTTCCTCCTTTAGTCATTGTGGAAAAAATAAGCGAGGTGCACTTTGCTTTATGAAAGTGCTGTGTTACGATTGAAACAAGATGATTGCATAAAGCATAATTTTTATGAAAATATGCGATTATGCAGTAGTAGTATGTGATTTCAAGTTGGATTTACACAATGAAAAATTACGTAATTTAGGAAGGAGCGAATAGCATGGATCCAGTATGGAAAATAACAAAAATACGTCAGCAATTAGCAGTAATCGATGGGAAAAAGGCACCAGATATCGTGCTGAAGAATGCACGTTATTTGCATAGTATGTTAAAACAATTTGTAGTAGGAAACATTTGGATTTTAGGAGATCGCATTGTCTATGCTGGTGACAGAATGCCTCCTTTATTAGAAGGAACAGAAGTGGTGGATTGTACAGGAAAAACAATTGTTCCAGGCTATATTGAACCACATGTACATCCATTCCAGCTTTATCATCCACAGTCATTTGCAGATTTTTGTGGTCAACTTGGGACAACGACTTTTATTTCGGATAATTTAAGTTTTGTTTTAAATTTAGAAAATAAGAAAGCGTTTTCAATTTTAGAGAGTTTGAAAAAGCTACCATTTTCTTTTTATTGGTGGACTCGCTTTGATTCACAAACTGAATTGGAGCAAGAGGAAGAGGTTTTCTCTAATACCTCTATATTAGAGTGGTTAGAGCGAAGTGATGTCTTGCTTGGTGGAGAGTTGACAGGCTGGCCTAAGCTGTTGCATGGTGACGATCAAATGCTTTATCGTATGCAAATGGCTAAGGGACTGGGTAAAAAAATTGAAGGACATTTCCCAGGAGCTTCAGAAAGAACGTTGGCACGCATGAAACTGCTTGGTGCTGATGGGGATCATGAGGCAATGACAGTGGAAGAGGTAGAGCGTCGCATTATGCAGGGCTATGCTGTAACTTTACGTCATTCTTCCATTCGACCAGATTTACCACATCTACTAAAAGGAATAGTAGAAAAAGAACTTCCGATCTTTGATCATTTAATGATGACAACAGACGGTTCGACACCTTCATTCCATGAGGATGGTGTGATGGATAAATGTATTCAAGTAGCTTTAGATGCAGGGGTATCTCCTATTGATGCTTATCAAATGGCTTCCTATAATGTGGCACGTTATTATAACATGTCCAATTTACATGGTTTTATCGCGACAGGGCGTTTTGCTTCATTGAATATTTTACAAGATGAATATCACCCTGTTCCAGAAAGTGTTTTATCAAAGGGTGTCTGGTTGAAGCGTGATGGGAATCGTGTGCATAGATTAGCGACAATTGATTATTCTGCTATTCCAGCATTAGATTTAGATTTTTCATTAGATTCTCAAGATTTTCAGTTTTCTATGCCGTTTGGAATTCAATTAGTTAATGATGTGATTACAAAGCCTTATAACTCTTTAATTACGAAAGAAGGGCAGTTGGCGAATCATGATGAGTGTTATTTAATGCTAATTAATCGTAAAGGTAACTGGCATGTAAATACAATGATTAAAGGATTTGCAACAGATGTTCAAGGCTTTGCATCCTCTTATTCCAACACAGGTGATATATTGTTAATTGGAAAAAATAAAGAAGATATGATCAAAGCCTTCGAAGAAATGAAGGCAATGAATGGTGGTATTGTTCTTGTTGAAAAAGGTGAAGTGATAGCGGATATCCCATTAACAATTGGTGGACTTTTATATGATGGAGATATACTCACATTAACGGAGAAAGAAAAGGCTTTAAAACAAGCTTTAGCAGATCGAGGCTATCAATTAGGAGATGCGATTTATACACTATTATTTTTACAATCTACTCATTTACCATATATTCGTATAACACCACAAGGGATTTTCGATGTGATGAAGAATAAGTTATTATTACCTGCTGTTATGCGCTAATTGATGAAAGTGTTTCAGTTGTTTAAACAGTTACAGATATGTGTAATTGTTCAAAGGAGAGATATGCTTGTGTTCAAATCGAAAAAATTATGGATTGCTATAGCATTTAGTGCTTTGGTAATCGGGGGATGTTCAAAGGATACACCAAAAGTCAAAGAAGATGATGAACCCATTGTAGAGGAAGAAACAGTAGTGGAGGAGCCTGTGCAACGACCAGCATTCGTCGCACCACTTACTGGGGAGGCTGTACAAGAAGAAATTACACAGCGACCTATTATCGTAACAATTAATAATCATCCAGCAGCACGTCCACAATCAGGATTAGCTGCTGCGGATATCGTTTATGAAATGCTTGCAGAAGGTAATGTAACACGCTTTTTAGCAGTATATCAAAGTGAACTGCCTGAAAATATTGGGCCCGTTCGTAGTGCACGCTCTTATTTTATCGATATGGCAAAGGGATTTGATGCCTTTTATGTAGCGCATGGTTATAGCCCAGAGGCGAAAACGATGCTTGATCATCGTATCGTCGACAATATCAATGGTATGGCTTATGATGGTATACTTTTTAAACGCTCTAACGACCGCGTTGCACCACACAATTCCTATATTACATCAGAAAACATTCTAAAAGGTGCTGAAATGGTAGGCGCTTCAATGAATTACAGTGAAAAAGTGCTTCAGGCTTTTTATGAACCTGATGAACGTGGTAAAATAGGTATTGAAACAAATCAAGTTGATATTTACTACGGAAATAATGAAGATTTCCATAACGCGTATGTGTATGATCATCAAAATAATCACTATGAACGACAATCGGCTGGCGTGGACACAAAAGATATGTTAACAGGCGAGACAGTGTCATTGGCAAATGTTCTATTTTTTGAAATGGATCACCGAACAATTGATGATATTGGTCGCCAAGCAATTGATTTAACGTCTGGTGGAAATGCGTATGTATTTCAAAATGGCTATTTGAGGGAAGTCAAATGGGCAAATGTTAATGGAATACCAATGGCTGTAGAGCAATCAGGGGAGCCTGTAAAGCTTGTACCAGGAAAGTCGTGGGTTCATTTCGTACCATCTTCACCAGGGTTACAAGCAATGGTGAAAACGCAGCCTTAAAGGGAGGAAAATTGCATGCAAATCGAAAAAATTCGGGGGCATCAAACAGATCAATTATTTAAAGCAGTGTTAGAGTTAAAGGACATCGAAGAATGCTATAAGTTTTTTGATGATTTATGTACGATTAGTGAAATTCAATCGTTGGCACAACGCTTTGAGGTCGCACATTTATTACGTTTAAAGAAAACCTACGAATCCATTAAAAAGGAAACAGGGGCAAGTACAGCAACGATTTCACGCGTGCGTCGCTGCTTTGATTATGGGAATGATACATATGATGAAATGTTAGGTCGTTTGTATCCTGATGAAAAACCGTTTCAAGCACCAAAAGAATAGTCAGACAAAAGGCTGAGTAGAAGTTCTACTCGGTCTTTTTCATTTTTTTGTCGTGAATCATAAGCTATACTTGTAAACGAATAGATAGAAAATGATAGGTGGTAAAATAGATGGATTATTTAGAATGGAGACATGTGTTCAAGCTAGATCCAGCGAAGGACATTTCAGATGAAGCACTGGAAAAAATTTGCGAGTCTGGGACAGACGTTATTTTAGTTGGGGGAACAGATAATGTAACGTTGGATGGCGTATTAGATTTACTTGTTCGCGTACGTCGCTTTGAGGTACCGATAGCACTTGAAATTTCTACGATTGATGCGGTAACGCCAGGGTATGACTATTATTTCATTCCTACTGTATTAAATAGTGATGATCCAAAATGGATTAAAAATTTACATCATGAGGCTATTAAGGAATACGGCGATATTATGGTATGGGATGAATTGGTAGCGGAAGGATATTGTATTTTAAATCCTGATTGTAAAGTAGCCCATGTAACGGGTGCGAAAACAGATTTAACGATTGATGATGTGGTAGCTTATGCACGCATGGCAGAAAATTTCTTTAAGCTTCCTGTCTTTTATTTAGAGTACAGCGGAATGTATGGCAATCTGGAGGTAGTCAGTGCTGTGAAAAACGAACTGAAGCATACCAAACTCTTTTACGGTGGGGGCATAACATCTGCAAAGCAAGCAGAGGAAATGGCACAGATTGCAGATACGGTAGTAGTTGGAAATATTATTTATGAAGATTTAAAAGCTGCACTTGCGACTGTTAAGGCTGTTAAAAATACGTTATAATTTTAGAACAAATGTTTGTAAGGCGGTGCAAAATGGAACAGTTAACAAAAAATTTACTAGCAGGTATGAATCCCGAACAGGAAAGTGCGGTTAAAACAACTGAAGGACCATTACTCATTATGGCAGGTGCAGGGTCAGGGAAAACACGAGTTTTAACACATCGTATTGCTTACCTAGTTATCGAAAAGGAAGTATATCCTTCCAAGATTTTAGCGATTACATTCACAAATAAAGCAGCCCGAGAAATGCGTGATCGTATTGATGGCATTCTTGGTAATGGTACTAGCGATAGTATGTGGGTATCGACTTTCCACTCCATGTGTGTAAGAATTTTACGTCGTAATATCGATCAATTAGGCATTTCTCGTAATTTCTCTATTTTAGATTCGACTGATCAGCTTTCAGTCATTAAAAATGTGATGAAGGAAGAAAATATTGACCCAAAACGTTTTGAGCCACGAGCAATTTTAAATGCTATTAGTGCAGCAAAAAACGAGTGTATAACAGCGGATGAATACGCTGGACAAATAAACGATAAAAATCCTTATGAACAAACAGTTGCACGTGTCTATAAAGGCTACGAGAAAAGATTACGCCGCAACCAATCCCTCGATTTTGACGATTTGATTATGACGACGATTACGTTGTTTAAGCGTGTACCTGAAGTGCTTGAATATTATCAAAACAAATTTCAATATATTCATGTAGATGAATATCAGGATACCAATAAATCTCAGTATTTACTTGTGCAATTACTGGCAAAGAAATTTAAAAATATTTGTGTTGTAGGGGATTCCGATCAGTCTATTTATCGTTGGCGTGGTGCAGACATTGGGAATATCCTATCCTTTGAGAAGGATTATCCAGCTGCAAAGGTGATTATGCTTGAGCAAAATTATCGTTCAACTCAACGCATCCTACAGGCAGCCAATGACGTCATTCAAAATAATACAACACGATACCCAAAAGAATTGCGCACAGAAAATTCAGAGGGTGAAAAGATTGCACTATATAAAGCTTATAACGAGCAAGAAGAAGCGCAATTTGTTGTACAAACGATTCACCAGTTAATTGAAAAAGAAAATCGTTCATTTGATGACTTTGCTATTTTATATCGCACAAATGCTCAATCTCGTGTAATGGAGGAAGTACTAGTTAAATCCAATATGGCCTATCAAATAGTAGGCGGAACAAAGTTCTATGATCGAAAAGAGATAAAGGACTTACTAGCATACTTACGACTGATTGCCAATAATGACGATGATTTATCACTAGCACGTATTATTAATGAGCCAAAGCGCAGTATTGGCGCAACATCCTTTGAAAAAATGGCACGTTATGCGATAGATCAGGATCGTTCGATTTTTGACGCGATGAATGATCTTGTCTTCATGGGGCTATCAGGGAAAGCGGCAAATTCAGCTGAGCAATTTTATGCGATGATTAAAGGCTTTACACAAATGCAGGAATATTTATCTGTCACGGAAATTGTGGAGCAAGTTATTGATAAATCCGGTTATCGAGCAATGTTACAAAACGAAAAAACAATTGAAGCAGAAAGTCGTTTAGAAAATATTGAAGAGTTTTTATCTGTCACAAAGGCTTTTGAGGAGCGCAGTGATGATAAAAGCTTAATTGCCTTTTTAACAGATTTAGCTCTTATTGCTGATATTGATGCACTCGATAAAGAAGATACATCCAAAGGTAATATTATTTTAATGACGATGCATGCCGCTAAGGGCTTAGAGTTCCCAGTTGTCTTTATTATCGGCATGGAGGAAAACATCTTCCCACATTCTCGCTCACTAGACGATCAAGATGAAATGGAAGAGGAACGTCGCCTTATGTATGTTGGCGTGACCCGCGCTGAGGAACGTCTATACTTAACATGTGCACAAAGCCGAACGATTTTTGGTCGTTCAAGCTTTAATAATGCGTCACGATTTTTAGGTGAAATTTCTCAAGATATTACAGAGTCTATTTCTAAGGCAGGAACAAAATCAACAATACCATTTGCTACTAACAATCGTTCAACAGGTGGCCATCAAAAGCGTACACTTGGTGCTACTCAGCAAACACAACCTGCTACAGCACGTTTACAAGCAACGGGTGGAGATCAATTTGGGTGGAAGGCTGGAGATAAGGCGATTCATAAAAAATGGGGAACAGGTATGGTTGTTAGTGTAAAAGGTGAAGGTGATAGTACAGAGCTCGATATCGCATTCCCACAACCAATTGGTATTAAGCGATTACTTGCTCAATTTGCACCGATTGAAAAAGCGTAAGCGGAGGAACATAAATGAACGAAATAGAACAGCGTATAGCGGAGTTAAATAAATTATTGCATGAATATGGTTATGCCTATTATGTGTTAGATAAACCTGTCGTAGCTGATAGTGTCTATGACCAGTTATTACAGGAACTAATTGCATTAGAAGAAGCGAACCCATCACTCATATACCCTGATTCTCCTACGCAGCGTGTTGGTGGAGCAGTGGTAGAGGGCTTTAAAAAAGTGACACATGATTACCCAATGCTTAGTCTTTCAAATGCTTTTAATGAAGCAGATTTACAAGAATTCGATCGTAAAGTTCGTCAGGCAATCGGAGATCAATTTTCATATGTATGTGAGCTGAAAATAGATGGTTTGGCTATTTCATTGAAGTATAAAAATGGCGTGTTTGTACAAGGGGCAACAAGAGGAGACGGTGTGGTAGGAGAAGATATTACTGCCAATTTAAAGACTATCCGAGCGATCCCACTACGTTTAAAAGAGCCTATTACAATCGAAGTACGCGGTGAGGCGTACATGCCGAAAAAATCATTTGAAAAATTAAATACGCAACGTGCTGACAATGGGGAAGAATTATTTGCTAATCCACGGAATGCCGCTGCTGGCTCATTGCGTCAATTAGATCCTAAAATTGCAGCAAGTCGCCAACTATCAACTTTTATCTATGCCATTGGTGGAGATGGTGAGATTTATGGGATGGATGGACATGCAGAAATGCTCGATTATTTAGAGGGGCTAGGCTTCCCTTCTAACAAAGAGCGCCAACGTTGCACAACCATTGAAGAAGTAATGGCCTTTATAGAACATTGGACAGAAAATCGTCCAAATTTAGCGTACGAAATTGATGGCATCGTGATTAAGGTGGATCGTTATGCGCAGCAAGACGAGCTAGGCTATACAGCAAAAAGTCCCCGTTGGGCGATTGCTTATAAGTTTCCTGCAGAGGAAGTTGTGACAACGTTGCTTGATATTGATTTAACAGTAGGACGTACAGGTGTTGTTACTCCTACGGCTATTTTAACGCCAGTACAAGTTGCAGGGACGACGGTTCAACGTGCTTCTTTACACAATGAGGATTTAATCCGAGATAAGGATATTCGTCTTGGAGATACAGTTATTATTCGAAAAGCTGGAGATATTATCCCTCAAGTTGTAGGTGTGCTAATAGAGCAACGTCCTGAGGATTCAGTACCTTTTGTCATGCCAAAAAATTGCCCTGTTTGTGATAGTGAATTGATACGTATTGAAGGCGAAGTGGCCCTGCGCTGTGTAAACCCTGCTTGCTTTGCTCAAATTGCAGAGAGCATAAAATATTTTGTTTCTCGAAACGCAATGAATATTGATGGTCTTGGAGACAAAGTAGTGGAGCAATTATTGCGTGCAGATTTAATACATGATGTTTCGGATCTCTATCATTTAACGGTTGAGCAACTCGTGGAATTGGAACGCATGGGCGAGAAATCTGCAACGAATTTAGTTAATGCCATTCAAGCCTCGAAAGAAAATTCGATGGAGCGTTTATTAATTGGCTTAGGAATTCGACATGTGGGTGAAAAAGCAGCCAAAATCGTATCCGAGGAATTCGGTTCGATGGAAGCGGTGATGGCAGCAACGGAAGATCAGCTTGTGGCGATTTATGAGATTGGAGATAAAATGGCCTCATCGTTAGTGGAGTATTTCTCCAATGAAGATGCACGAGCAGTCATTGAGCGTCTTGCTGAGGTAGGCGTGAATATGACATATAAAGGTAAAAAGGTAGAAGTGGCGATAGGTGATAGTCCTTTTGCAGGTAAAACAATTGTCTTAACTGGTAAACTTGAGCAATTGACACGCAACGAAGCAAAAGCGAAAATAGAAGAGTTAGGTGGTACAGTCACGGGTAGTGTCAGCAAAAAAACGGATCTTGTGATCGCAGGTGCGGATGCGGGGTCTAAGCTAACAAAGGCTGAGCAATTAGGTATCGACGTTTGGACTGAAGATAACTTAATTGAACAACTTAACCTCATCTAATAAGTGCATGATGTCCTCCTCTTTTGAATAGGAAGCGATGTGGAATGCACAACAGTTACATCAAGGCGTCGAGTAGTTTCGTCGACCTAAAATTGACTATTAGTAAAGGAGCACTAAATAATGAAGTCTTTTCGACTCATTCCAGCAATCGTAGCTGCTGCAATGCTAGTCGGCTGTGTGCCTTCTGACAAGAAGGAGACAGAGCTTACACAGGAAACGCAACAGAAAGAAAAAGCTGAAACAACAATTATCCCAAGCATACAAATTGATGAATCCTATTATAAGACGCTTATCCCTTATAAAGAGAGTGCAAGTAGAGGTCTAGTGGTATCTAACATTTATACGAAATACGATATGAAGGAAGTTGAATCGGGTTTAATGCGTCTATCTCAAAATGAGTTCGACACAGAAAACTACTACTTCCAAGAAGGTCAATATTTAGCTGAAAGTACAGTAAGCTCTTGGCTTGCTCGTAGTTCACAAACAGAAGATGGATTAAATCCACCGACAACAGACACAATGACACCAGAGGAACGAGCAACAAAGGCTCCAGTTTATTTATCCCATATTGTAGAGCAAAACTACTTAACAAAAACGAAGGATAATAAAGTGAAACTAGGTGGGATTTCAATCGGTCTTTCCTTAAATTCTATTTATTATTATCAAAAAGAACAGTATGGCGAATATTACGAGGAACCAATTTCAGAGGCTACTCTTATTGAGCAAGGCAAAAAAATGGCTGCTGAAATCGTTTCACGTTTACGTTCACGTGAAGAATTAAAAGATGTACCAATTGTTGTTGGTTTGTTTAAGCAGCAAGCCCGCAATCAAATTATTCCAGGAGCATATTTTAGCTATGGTGTAGCAAAAGCTGGACAGAACAACATTGCCGATTGGGAAGGAATAGATGAAAATTATGTCTTGTTCCCAACAGATGATTCACAGGATATATACCGAGATGTCAACAATAACTTCAAGAATTTCAAACAAGATGTTGATAAATATTTTTCGAACTATACAAGTGTGATCGGTACTGGTTTCTATCGCAATAAGCAAATACAAAATCTTTCGATTGAAATACCAATCCAATTTTTCGGCAAAGCAGAAATAATCGGATTTACGCAATATTTGACGGGTATTTTAATCAATCAATTTGATAATATTCATGTGGAAGTGAGCGTTACTTCAGTGAATGGTCCTGAGGCATTAATCATCAAAAAGGCCAATGATAAGGACCCTTATGTGCATGTCTATGATTAATATAGTCAGCCTTTGTGCTGACTATATTTTTTATTAGATGGATAGAAATAGAGGAACACAATAGGGAGATAGAGACAACACTTTGTTATAGTAGTGAAAGTTTCTATATTTTTAGTGAAAGTTGTGATTTTTAATATGAAAAATGTTATGATTATTGGCATGGTTAACTTTATTCAACCCTATTGTTATCAATAAAAACAATGAATTGAACAAGTATTCGGAGGTGTGAAAAATGGCTAAATTAACAAAAGAAGAAGTAAAGCACGTGGCAAATTTAGCACGTCTTGCAATTACAGAAGAAGAAGCAGAGAAATTTGCTGAACAGCTTGGAAAAATTACAGACTTTGCAGAGCAGTTAAATGAACTGGATACAACAAATGTTGAACCAACAACGCATGTTCTACCATTAGTGAATGTAATGCGTGAAGATGTAGCAGTAAAAGGTTTGGACCGCGAAGTAATGATGTTAAACGTAAAAGAACAAGAAGATGGTCAAGTAAAAGTACCAGCTATCATGTAATACTAAAACATAGGAGGATTCCTCATGACGTTATTTGAACGTTCAGCTAAGGAGTTACAAGCGGAAATTAAAGCGGGTAACTTATCAATCGCTGACTTAACGAAAGAAGCATACGAGCGTATTGCAAAGCTTGATGGCGATGTACAAGCATTCCTTGCTTCAAACGAAGAAAAAGCAACTGCACAAGCTGCTGAAATGGATAAAGTACCATTTGAAAAGCGTGGACCATTATTCGGTCTACCAATCGGTGTGAAAGACAATATCGTAACAGAAGGCTTAGAAACAACTTGTGCCTCTAAAATTCTGGAAGGCTTTATGCCAATCTACGACGCAACTGTTGTCAACAAGCTACGTGAAGCTGGCATGATTACAGTTGGTAAATTAAACATGGACGAGTTTGCAATGGGTTCTTCGAACGAAAACTCATACTATCAAACAACAAAAAATCCATGGAACTTAAACCACGTACCAGGAGGATCATCAGGTGCATCTGCAGCAGCAGTAGCAGCAGGTGAAGTACCATTCTCTCTTGGCTCAGATACAGGTGGTTCAATCCGTCAACCTGCAGCTTACTGTGGTGTTGTAGGGATGAAACCTACATATGGTCGTGTATCTCGTTTTGGTCTAGTTGCATTTGCATCTTCTCTAGATCAAATTGGACCAATTACACGCAATGTTGAAGATAATGCGCTATTACTAGAAGCTATTGCTGGATTAGATCCAAATGATTCGACTTCTGCAAATGTTGAGGTGCCAAATTACGCTGCAGCTCTTACTGGTGATGTAAAGGGCTTACGTATCGCTGTACCAAAAGAATTCCTTGGTGAAGGTGTTGGCGAAGCAGCTCGTCAATCAGTGCTTGCAGCATTAGAGGTATTAAAAGGCTTAGGCGCTACTGTAGAAGAAGTATCACTTCCTCATTCGAAATATGCACTTGCTGCGTACTATATCCTTTCATCATCTGAAGCGTCTTCTAACTTATCTCGTTTTGATGGTATCCGTTACGGTTTCCGCGCAGAAAACGTGACAAATTTAATAGACCTTTATAAAGAAACACGTGCACAAGGCTTTGGTGATGAAGTAAAACGCCGTATCATGCTTGGAACATACTCACTAAGCGCAGGTACGTATGATGCGTACTACAAAAAAGCACAACAAGCACGTACACTGATTAAAGCAGACTACGATAAAGTATTTGAAGACTTTGATGTTATTATTGGACCAACAGCTCCAACACCTGCATTCAAAATTGGTGAAAACGTTGATGACCCAATGACAATGTATGCTAACGATATTTTAACAATCCCGATGAACTTAGCGGGCGTTCCAGCGATTTCAATTCCTTGTGGCTTTGAAAACGATCTACCACTAGGTTTACAAATTATTGGTAAATACTTCGATGAAGCAACAATTTACCGTGTAGCTCATGCTTTTGAACAAGCAACTGAGTTCCATAAACAAGTTCCTCAAATGTGGGAGGGAAAATAACATGAACTTTGAAACAGTCATTGGTTTAGAAGTACACGTTGAGTTGAAAACAAACTCAAAAATCTTCTCACCAGCACCAGCTCACTTTGGTGCTGAACCAAATACAAATACAACAGTAATCGATTTAGGCTATCCTGGTGTCCTACCAGTCCTAAACAAAAATGTAGTAGATTTCGCTATGCGTGCAGCGCTTGCACTCAATATGGAAATCGAACAAGAAACAAAATTTGACCGTAAAAACTACTTCTATCCAGATAATCCGAAAGCTTATCAAATTTCACAATTCGATAAACCAATCGGTAAAAACGGCTGGATTGATATTGAAGTAGACGGCTATACAAAACGTATTGGTATTACACGTCTTCATATGGAAGAAGATGCTGGTAAGCTTTCACATGCTGGTGACCACTCATTAGTCGACTTTAACCGTCAAGGTACACCGCTTGTTGAAATCGTTTCTGAGCCAGACATTCGTACACCAAACGAAGCATATGCCTACCTAGAAAAATTAAAATCAATTATTCAATATACAGACGTATCTGATTGTAAGATGGAAGAAGGCTCACTACGTTGTGATGCCAACATTTCTATTCGTCCTTATGGTCAAGAAGAATTTGGTACAAAAACAGAGCTTAAAAACCTGAACTCCTTTAACTATGTTCGTCGTGGTTTAGAGCATGAAGAATTACGTCAAGCAGATGTATTATTATCTGGTGGTGTGATTGAGCAAGAAACACGTCGTTTTGATGAAAAAACAGGTAAAACAATTTTAATGCGTGTTAAAGAGGGAACAGATGATTACCGTTACTTCCCAGAGCCAGACTTAGTTCGTCTTTCGATTGATGATGCATGGTTAGAGCGTGTGAAATCTGAAATTCCTGAGCTTCCAGATGCTCGTAAAAAGCGTTATGTTGAAGAATTAGGCTTAACACCATATGATGCTGGAGTTCTTGTTATTTCTAAAGAGATCTCAGACTTCTTTGAGGCGATGATAGTGAAAGGTGCAGATGCAAAGCTTTCTGCTAACTGGTTAATGGGTGATGTTTCTGCTTATTTAAATGCAGAGCAAAAAGATCTTAAAGATACTGCATTAACACCAGAAAACCTTTCTGAAATGGTGAAATTAATCACGGACGGTACAATTTCTTCTAAGATCGGTAAAAAAGTATTTGCTGAGTTAGTAGAAAATGGCGGCTCTGCACAGGATATTGTGAAAGCAAAAGGCTTAGTTCAAATTTCTGATGAAGGTGCATTACTAGCAATCGTAACAGAAGTTTTAGATAACAATGCACAATCTATCGAAGACTTCAAAAATGGTAAGGACCGTGCTATTGGCTTCTTAGTTGGTCAAATTATGAAGGCAACAAAAGGTCAAGCCAACCCACCAATGGTTAATAAATTATTACAACAAGAAATTGCCAAACGATAATACTCGTTGTAACATAATAGCCGAGAGAGCTTCATTGCTCCCTCGGCTATTAATTTTCAAAAATGTAACAAATTTGCATTTTGTGAAACTTAATAGTTGTTTAAAAAGAGTATTCATAGCAAAATATAGAATAGACAATAATAAGGGGGACGAGCCAATGAAAACAGAACAACAATATTTTAACGAAGCTATATCAATACAACAATATATGGAGAACATGACAACATTGAAAGAAGAAAGCTTTCGTATTTATGATGGCTTTGAAGTACCAACAGCTGATGGCCTTATCGAGTTATTAAAGGATAAGCAACCAAAGATTTTAACGATTACAGAAGATTGGTGCGGCGACGCAATGCTAAACAATCCGATTATTCGCCGTATTGCTGAAGCGGCAGGATTAGATATGCGTACCGTTTTCCGCGATGCCGATACAGAGCTAATTGATCGTTATTTAACAAATGGTGGTCGTGCAATCCCAATTTATCTATTGTTAGATGATGCTGGTGAGGTTGTTGGAAAATGGGGACCCCGTGCACCTGAATTACAAGAGTTAGTCGTAACGAAACGAGCAAGCTTACCAGATAAAGAAGATCCAACATTTGAAGAGGCGCAAAAGGCTCTTTATGCAGAAATTCGTGAGGAAAATATCTCGAATCAAACATATTGGACATATGTTTATGAGGATTTTAAAAAGCAGGTAACAGAAGCATTACAAAAATAACAAGAGCATTGCAACATTTCAGCGTATAAATCGTTGAATGAAGTAGAATCTTATGAAGCAGGAAGGTATGTTATGAAACGAGCAAGAATCATTTATAATCCTACATCTGGACGCGAAGTGTTTAAGAAACATCTACCAGAGGTGTTGGAAAAACTAGAGGTAGCAGGCTATGAGACATCCTGTCACGCAACAACATGTGAAGGCGATGCAACGCTTGCAGCAAAAAATGCGGTAGAACGCGGTTTTGATATCATCATCGCAGTTGGTGGAGATGGCACATTAAATGAAGTTGTTTCAGGTGTAAGTCCATTTGAAAACCGTCCAAAAGTTGGTCTAATTCCGATGGGCACTACAAATGATTTTGCCCGTGCCGTGCATATCCCTCGAAATATTGAAGAGGCTGTAGACATTATTATTCAAGGCGACACATTACCAGTGGATGTAGGTCTCTTAAATGGCGAACGCTATTTCATCAATATTGCTGCTGGCGGACGTATTACAGAACTAACTTACGAAGTACCAAGCAAAATGAAAACAATGCTTGGGCAGTTAGCCTATTATGTGAAGGCGGTTGAGATGATTCCATCCATCAAAGCCTCACATATGCGTATTGAATATGATGGCGAAGTATTTGATGGCGACGCTATGATGTTCCTATGTGGTTTAACGAATTCAGTAGGAGGCTTTGAAAAACTAGCGCCTGATGCAAGTATTAATGATGGTTACTTTACTTTAATCGTACTAAAAAAAGTAAGTCTTCCTGAGTTTATTCAACTAGCTGCCATGGCATTAAGAGGCGAACATTTAAATGATGATCGTGTCATCTATAAAAAAGCTAGCGTTGTCAAAGTCACTACAGAAAATGAAGTCCACCTTAACCTAGATGGCGAATATGGCGGAGACGCTCCCGCTACATTTGAAAACCTGAAGCGTCACATCGAAATCTTTGTTCCTCTCGCAGATATTCGAGAGGAAGACCGTATTTAATGGTTAATGAACCCGAAAAGCTCATCCGATTTTATTGAGGATGAGCTTTATTTTGTATTTCTATTTGATTGGTTGCTTGAAGTTGGTGTACTTCACTCGAAAGGATGTCTAAAACACTCCAAAAGGTTAGGACTCCTCTAGGGAAGTCGATTGAAGCGCTCATAAAAGTGAGGAAGCCGCTCAAGAAGTCGATTGAAGCGCTCAAAAAGGTGAGGAAGCCGCTCAAGAAGTTGATTGAAGCGCTCATAAAAGTGAGGAAGCCGCTCAAGAAGTTGATTGAAGCGCTCATAAAAGTGAGGAAGCCGCTCAAGAAGTTGATTGAAGCGCTCAAAAAGGTGAGGAAGCCGCTCCATAAGAAGTGAAAAGTGATCAAAAAGGTAAGGAAGCCGCTCCATAAGAAGTGAAAAGTGATCAAAAAGGTAAGGAAGCCGCTCCATAAGAAGTGAAAAGTGATCAAAAAGGTGAGGAAGCCGCTCCAAAAGAAGTGAAAAGTGATCAAAAAGGTAAGGAAGCCGCTCCATAAGAAGTGAAAAGTGATCAAAAAGGTGAGGAAGCCGCTCCAAAAGAAGTGAAGAGTGATCAAAAAGGTAAGGAAGCCGCTCTATAAGAAGTGAAAAGCGCTCCAAGGTAAGGAAGCCGCTCTAAAAGAAGTGAAAAGTGATCAAAAAGATAAGGAAGCCGCTTCAAATGATGTGAAAAGTGATCAAAAAGGTGAAGAAGCTGCTCCAAAGGAAGTGAAGAGTGATCAAAAAGATAAGGATACCGCTCCATAAGATGCGAAAAGTGATCAAAAAGGTAAGGATACCGCTCCATAAGATGCGAAAAGTGATCAAAAAGATAAGGAAGCCGCCCCATAAGATGCGAAAAGTGATCAAAAAGATAAGGAAGCCGCTCCAAAAGAAGTGAAAAGTGATCAAAAAGGTGAGGGAGCCGCTCCAAAAGAGGTGAAAAGTGATCAAAAAGATAAGGAAGCCGCTCCAAATGAAGTGAAAAGTGATCAAAAAGATAAGGAAGTCGCTCCAAAAGAAGTGAAAAGTGATCAAAAAGATAAGGAAGCCGCTCCAAATGATGTGAAAAGTGATCAAAAAGGTAAGGAAGCTGCTCCAAAGGAAGTGAAAAGTGATCAAAAAGGTGAGGAAGCCGCTCCAAAAGAAGTGAAAAGTGATCAAAAAGATAAGGAAGCCGCTCCATAAGAAGTGAAAAGCGCTCCAAGGTAAGGATAGCGCTCCAAAAGGTAAGGACCCCGCTCAAAATCCTCTTAACTGAATTTCCAGCACTAGAATAAAACTGGCTAAATCCCATAAACTAAGCTTTAGAAGTAAGATTGTGAATGAAATTAGAAAAATGTTTGGCAAATGTGCGTATATTACTTGAACAAAATTTGAAACCTTAATAATAGACTGAAATTTCGGTCCGTTATTAAGGTTTTTTTCGTTGGAATAGTGGAAAATGGGGGTATGGATAAGGGAAAGGAAGTGTTGCCTTTGTATAAGTCACAAGAAAAGAAGCTTATATGGCTAAGTTTTGGTGTTGCAATCATTATGCTACTTTCTATTCTTGGAAGAATATTCGGAAGTTAAGGGGGGCAATGAGATGATTAATGAATCAGCGGTCTATTGGAGCCGAGCATTAACGGAGTTAACATTATCGTTCCATATTATTTATGCAACGATTGGTGTGGGCGTCCCGTTAATGATTATGATTGCTCAATGGACTGGGTATAAAAAGAATGATGAGCATTATATCTTAATGGCAAGACGTTGGGCCCGCGGTTTTGTCATTACTGTAGCAGTCGGTGTTGTAACTGGGACCGCGATTGGCTTACAACTTTCATTATTGTGGCCAAACTTTATGCAACTTGCTGGTCAAACAATTGCGTTACCACTTTTTATGGAAACGTTTGCATTTTTCTTTGAGGCCATATTCTTAGGCATTTATTTATATACATGGGATCGCTTTGATAGTCAGAAAAAGCATATGCTACTGTTAATCCCTGTTGCTGTCGGGGCATCGATGTCAGCTGTATTCATTACAATCGTCAATGCTTTTATGAACGCACCAAGAGGATTTGATATTGTAGACGGAGAACTTGTTAATATTCAACCTTTTCTTGCAATGTTTAACCCCGCTATGCCAACAAAGGTTGCACATGTACTTGTGACAGCGTATATGACATCGGCATTTGTGCTAGCAGCTATTGCAGGATATAGAATGCTAAAAGGCTCGAAGCATGTATACCATAAAAAATCATTACTTTTACTAATGAAAATTGGCTTGATCTTCTCCATTGCAGCAGCTGTGATTGGAGATTTTTCAGGAAAATACTTAGCTGAATATCAACCCGAAAAACTAGCCGCAGCAGAATGGCATTTTGAAACAGAGGGTAAGGCATCACTTGTATTATTTGGTGTCTTAGATGGAGAAGAAGTTAAATATGCCATCAAAATTCCGTATGCTTTAAGTATTCTTGCACATTTTAATCCTAATGCAGAGGTAATTGGCTTAGATCAATTTGAGGAACAGGATCTACCGCCACTCTATATTCACTATCTCTTTGATATCATGGTTTCCATTGGTATGTTTATGGTACTAGTTTCATTACTTTATGTTGTAGGGAAAGCACGGGGCTGGCAGTTTATTCATTCACGATGGTATAGATGGATTATCGTAGCGGGAGGACCACTATCAATTATCGCGATTGAGGCAGGTTGGTGGCTTGCCGAAGTGGGACGTCAACCATGGATACTTTATGGCCTAATGCGCACACCTGAGGGAGCTACGACGAGTGACCATGTGGATTTAATGCTGCTTTTATTCGCAGGAGTCTATGCAGTATTAGCAGTGGGAAGTATTGTCGTATTGGTAAGAATGTTTAAAAAGAACCCAATCGAACGCGAGATTGAAGATCGCCACACTGAAAAAGGCGGTGACATCCTATGACGTTAGAGATTTTAGGTATTTCAGTATTATGGATATTCCTATTCGGCTATGTCATTGTCGCATCGATTGATTTCGGTGCTGGTTTCTTTAATGCATACAGCCTACTTATTGGAAAAAATCATATTTTAACAAATATTATTAAACGTTATTTATCGCCTGTCTGGGAAGTTACCAATGTCTTTTTAGTGTTCTTCTTTGTAGGAATCGTAGGATTTTTCCCGCAAACTGCTTTTTATTACGGAACGATTTTACTTGTGCCAGTCAGTATTTCGCTTGTGCTATTGGCAATTCGTGGCTCCTACTATGCCTTTGAATCGTATGGTACACGGGGACATATCGGATATACGCTGACATATGGTGTAGCAGGTTTATTAATTCCCGCTTCTTTATCGGTTGTCTTTGCTATTGCAGGAGGAGGCTATGTTGATCTAATTAATGGGCAACCTGTGCTAAACTACTGGACTTTATATACAAGTCCATTTGCTTGGAGCATTGTGGTACTGAGTATCGCCGCTGTATTGTATATTTCAGCCGTATTTTTAACATGGTACGCACATAAAGCAAATGACATCGAAGCAACAAAACTGATGCGAAAATATGCACTTGTGTGGGCATCACCGCTAATGATCAGTGCACTTGGCATTATGTATGAAATGAAATCCATCAACCCAGAGAGCTATAGTCATATGGTAAATTTATGGTGGATGTTTGCGATTTCAGCTGTCTTATTTATTGTCACAGTTGTACTCATTGCCATGCGTAAAAAGTACGGACTTGCAGTTGGGCTTCTGATTGCTCAATTTGCTGTAGCCTTCTTTGCTTATGGAATTGCTCAATATCCGTACTTACTGTATCCGTATTTAACAATTTACGATAGCTTTACAAGCACACAAATGGCGATTGCTTTAGTTATCGCATTTATTTTAGGGCTTTGTCTCCTTCTTCCTTCACTTTATTTATTGATGAAACTATTCTTGTTCAATAAAAATTATGTGACAGGAAAAGAAGACAATCACGCATAGGAGGAAAGCAGATATGCAAAGTTTTTTAATTTTTTATGCACCTTTTATTGTCGTCATTCTTGGGATCTTGTGTGCATTTTGGTGGGCACCAAGGGATTATCATATTACAAAAGAGCAGGAAAAGAGTCGCGAATAGCGACTCTTTTTTCAAGTTAATTAGCAGAGATACGTAACCACTATGTCTTGTTCTTTTTTCATTCGCCAACACATGCTACAATAAGGAGATTGAAATGGAGGATGTACGAATGTCAGCACCCGTGAAAAAAAATGAAAGACTTTCAGTTTATATAGAAGATTTAACGCATGATGGCAATGGTGTCGCAAAGGTTGAAGGTTATCCACTATTCATACAAGGCGCTCTGCCAAACGAAACGGCCGAAATCCATGTGGTAAAAACCTTAAAAAACTACGGCTTTGCAAAGGTAATAGATATCATCAAGCCATCTCCAGACCGTGTTGAAGCACCTTGTGATTACTTCAAGCAGTGTGGTGGCTGTCAATTACAGCATTTATCCTATGAGGGACAGCTCAAGTGGAAAGAAAATATGGTGCGCAATGTGATGCAGCGCATTGGTAAAATTAATGCACCTGTCCACCCAGTAAAAGGTATGAAAGAACCTTGGCACTACCGTAATAAAGCGCAAATTCCTTTCTCTGAAAATGAAGCAGGACAAGCGATTGCAGGCTTTTATAAAACAAAAACGCATAGCATTGTGAATATGGATCGCTGCTTGATTCAAACAGGAGAAGCAGATGCTATCCTTGCAGGCTTGAAAAAAGAATTAGCAGCGCTAGGTATTCGCTCTTACAATGAGCATACACATGAGGGCATGTTGCGTCATGTCGTTATCCGTAAAGCACGAGCAACAGGCGAAGTCATGGTTGTTCTTGTAACGAAAAAGAAAAAGTTCCCACAAAAAGAGGCAGCTATTGCAGTAATTCAAAAGCTAGTGCCAAACGTTACATCGATTATGCAAAATGTGAACAGTGAGAAAACCAATGTTATTTTTGGTGATGACACAATCAACCTTTGGGGTAAAGACGTTATAATTGATACAATTGGTGACGTACGTTTTGAAATCTCTGCTCGTTCCTTCTACCAAGTCAATCCAGAGCAAACAGAGGTCCTCTACAAGCAAGCATTGGATTATGCTGACTTGCAGGGGGATGAACGTGTCATTGATGCATATTGTGGAATTGGTACGATCTCTTTATTCCTGGCACAAAAAGCCAAGGCTGTCATGGGCGTGGAAATTGTCCCACAAGCAATTGAAGATGCCAAACGCAACGCACTGCTTAATGGTTTTACAAATACTTATTTTGAGGCAGGCCCAGCAGAGGAAGTTATCCCAAGATGGTATAAAGAAGGCAAGGAAGCAGACGTACTAGTAGTTGATCCACCACGCAAAGGCTGCGATGAAGCACTGCTAACTACTATTCTAGAACAACGCCCAAAACGAGTGGTCTATGTATCCTGTAATCCAGCCACACTAGCACGCGATCTTCGCATTTTAGAGGACGGCGGCTATCAAACACAGGAAATCCAGCCAGTAGATATGTTCCCGCATTCGACGCATGTAGAGTGTGTCTCGCAACTCATTTTAAAAGAAGGCAACTAACCATGGCTAGTTGCCCTTCTAAACAGTTTTTTATTCTACTTGTAAGGGGTTCACGAAGGTGTAATGAATATGGATATAACCATCGTGAGTACAAGTAATTTTCTCAACCAATGAATGAAGAATAGGAGGCGTTAGTGCATCTAAGGAAAGAAAATCTTTTAGTTTTCTCCCTATAGATACTGCATAATTTTCGTCTTCACATTCGGATGCTTTTTCATTTAATTGAGCTTTCTTAGTTTGTAGTTCCTTAATATTGTTATCTGTTAAATCTCGATACTCAATCAATTCTTCTTTCGAGATAATATTGTCAGTATATAAATGGACATATTCAAGTTTCTTTTGTTTTAAAGCATCAATATCAGATTTAGTTTTTTCTAGCTCTTTTTGAATTTGATGCTTTTTCTTATTGAGTTTTTTCAACAAGGTCTGTACAAAACTTTCCTCTTTCAAAGTATTGTATAGTGGCTTTAAATCATTCATGATAACGTCAATTAATTCTCTTTCACGAACTGAAGTTTTATTCACACAGAACGTATCACCATGCCTTAAGTTGCCACCACACCGATACCCTTTCTGATTGGCTTTGTACCACATACCTTTCTGACATTCTTCACAGTAAAGTAAGTTTGTAAAAAGGTGTTTTTGTGGTGCAGTACCTGATTTTGTTCGACGTTGCAATAACTCCTGAACTTTATTGAATGTTTCTTTTTCAATAATAGCCTCATGAGTGTTCTCATTGAAGATTTGATTCTCTTCATCAATTTCTCTTCTATATGATGAAGTTACAGATATCGTTTCAGATCGACCTTGTACGAGATCCCCAATATAGTGTCTGTTCTTAAGAATTTTCTTAATTGTAGAACCATGCCATTGTGTTGATGCATTTGATTTCTTGGCAACTTGTGCAGGTGTAAGCACTTTTTCTGTCGTCAAATTTTTAGCAATGGTATCCATACCTATACCTTCGAGATAATCAGAGAATATCCGCCTTACAATATTTGGCTTATCATCTTCTTTTATTTTCAATACACCATTATTAACTGAATAGCCATACGGAGGATGGGAACCAATGTAGAGACCGCGTTGTGCTTTTACCTTTTTTGCTTGTTTATTTCGACGGCTGCTATTTGCTGACTCAGTTTCATATAGCCAAGCGAATAGTCCAAAGTTTTGAACGTTTCCTTCCAGTGTATTTATGGAATTATCAAGGCAGACTATATGGATATTGTTAAATTGACAGATATCCCGTAGTTCATAAGAAAGTTTACCATTCCTTGCTAAACGTGATAATTCCTTTGCTAAGATGACATCATACTCACCATCTTTACCATCTTTAATTAAAGCCTTCAATCCAGGACGATTGCTCTTTGTCCCGGTTTTTTTATCTGTATAAACTTTTACGATTTCCCAGTTTTTTTGAGCAGCGTAATTATTAAAAATGTCGATTTGATTTTCAATAGATGTTGCTTGTGAATCCATGTTTGTTGAAACGCGTGCGTATACTGCGCATCTCATACATAATCACCACCATGATTAATTTTTTTATGAGATGCTGGTGGGTTTATAGCATTAGTATTTACTTTCTTTTCGAGTTCTAATTCAATTAGTTGACGTAAAATATGTGAAGCATTTACTGCTTTATCAGATGATGCATATGATCGAATAATTTTCATTAAAATGTTTCTCCTTTATAATTACTGATAAAAATAAAAAACCGCAGAATCACATAGCCAAAAAGTTTGACTATGTGACCTCTGCGGTTTTCGCTTATCGGGTTACAATATTTGATTAAGTATTTCTTAAATCATTATATCTTTGCATTTTTATATTTTAAGACTCTTAAAAAAATAATTATTTTTTAAGTTTAGATTTTCGGTTACTTGACCATAAATGAATTATAGCTTTCGGTTATATAGCCATCGAAGTATACTAAGATGGTTGGAAAACCGAATGGCTATGCTCTAAATCGCTTGATATCAAGGAATTTAGAGGTAAGTAGTTTTGTGAAAGTATAATTAGTAAATTTTATTTCGGTTTCCTAACCAGTCGAAATATCGTTTTATTTAAATTGTTCGGTAATATAACCAGTTGAAATATCTAATGAAACAAATGGAGATAGGCGATAATTAATATGAATTTCGTTGTTATTCTCAAAGTTAATTGCAACCTCTTCAAAATACATTAAGAAAAATACTCGTAATTCAGTATCGGTAAAATTAAAAAAGCTTTGTTGTATCATTTCTTTTAAAATTTTGTCGAGATAATCATCTTTAAGAAGAGAATCCATTTCATCTAGTGTTTCATTTGTATAGATTAATTCATTTTTTAAATGCTGCTGCGTAGTATGAAAAACCTCGGCTAAAAGAGAGTTATTCTCAATATCGTTAGACATCATAATTTGGTTATATTGTACTTTTTCAAGAAGTTGTTTTATGTTACTTGTTGTTTTAGTAAGTTTAGTAGACCAACTTTTTAGTTGCTCCTTAGAGGTAGCTGAAAAGTAAAGGAGCTGTGTATTCCATTTTTTCTGCAGATCATTTAGCACAGCTTGATGAGTAGTGATTATTGGTACAGATTTTTTACATCTTGTACATTTATAAATCATGTATTTTCCGTTTTTACCCTTTGGAGAATTATCTTTTGCTACTAAAAAACAATTACATTTTTTACATTTTATTATTGTGCGGAGATAATATGGTGTATTCATGGTGCCAAATTGCTTTTTTAAATCATTTACTTGTTTAGATAAGTGAAAGACTGTTGGACTAACAATGGGTTCATGAACATTTTTGAATAAATCTATTTCTGATTCATGCTTCGGTTTACTAGATTCATAGCTAGTCCTAACGTTCCAAGCTAGATTTCCTGAATAAACCTTATTTGAAAGAATATATCCGATTGTACTACTGTTCCAATACTTCACTTTTTTAGTTGTAATGTTACATTTGTTTAGGTAATCAGCAATTTTTTCATGAGAGTGTCCCCAACAAGCTAAATGGAAAATTAATTGGACTATTTCAGCATCTTTATTAGGATGTAAAACCCCGCCGATCATTTCATAGCCAATAGGGGTGCGACTCCCTGGTCTTGTTGGATGCTCACGATACAGTAAACCTTTTTGAGCATCTTTTGCGCGGACAGATTTTATTTCTGATTCCTCTGCAGCAAAGACAAGCTTTGCTTGCACGATTGGATCATTTGGATTCCATTCTGCTTCAGATTGAGTACTAAAAAATTTGACATGAGGATACTCCATTTTAATCGGCAAGTAAACCTCATTGTAAAAATCAGTAATGCTTCTAGTTATACGAGACTCTTCATAGAAGCAGACAGCCTCTGCACCATTCTTAATATCTGCAATAGTTAGTTGAATACCTTCTCGTTTAGTAACGTTGTTATGAAATGCACTAGTAGCCTTATCAGCTCGCCATGCAATGATTTCGAGATTTTCCCTTTCTGCTAATGTTTGAATATGACTTTTTTGGATTTCTAATGAGTGATTATCTTCCTGTTTCAGATCAGAGTAACGTAAATAACCTGTAGATTTTAATTTTTTCATGAGACCTTATCCTCCTTGTCAAATGATGAAAGGAATAGTTCAACATGTACATAGGTTTCATAAACTTTTACTTTATCAATAAGCAATTCGGACAGTCGTTGAAGGTCTTGTAGTGTTAAATCTAATGTAAGAGGCGTTAATAGTGAATGAATTTCTAAAATTTCTTCCCGGAGTTTCTGTAGACTTAGCAAATCTTGTTCTAAATCATTGTACTTATCTTTTAAAGATTGTAGTTTATCTAAAAGCTTTGCAATAGCAGGTTTTCTTTTTACATCGATAGTACTTAGCGTTAGTGAATTATCTAGGAATTCAGATTTAGTTATCTCTAATTCTTTTTGTAGCCTTTTATTTTCTGAGATGATGCGTTTAGAAATAATTCTTTTTAAATGTTTGGCGGAAATCGATTGGATGTGTTCTAACAATGTTTGTTTAACTAAACTATTTAACTCTTCAACTGTGATTGAAAGTCGTTTGTGGTTATTACTACATACAAAGTTTCCTATATCAAATACATTTTCTCTTCGATGTTTCATTACATTTCCACACTTCTCGCAATTTGGTAGCACTAAAAACTGGTTATTGGCACCTTCTAAACTTTTTTGATAATAAGAAAAATACTCATCTAGCTTAGATTTACCTTTAAGAAAAAGATCTAAATCAATTATTGGTGTTACATGAGGTAATATTTGATAACCACTTTTTGTTTCATAGTGTCCAGCGTAAAATGGATTTGATAAAATACGAAACAACTTTTCAGGATTATTTAAACCTTTACGTTTTACCATTAAAAAGTTTAGAAACTGATCACCGTCTTGGACATTACTAAAATCCTCAAATAATGAAAGAATTACATCTTTTTTATCCTCATTAATTTGGAAACGAACTTGGTCATCTTCTTTTATTCGTGTGTAGCCAAAAAGACGTGAAGGATACTGTTTGCGAGCATCATTCGTACGTGTACGAATATTTTCGCCTTCAAGTTGCCCAAACATTCCATAAAATGCTTCGAGGGCTAGCTTGTTTTTAAAGGGTGGTTCATTACTAGCTGTGTATACAACTTCTACATTATATTTAATAAAAATCTTTGTTAAATCTACAAATTCATAAAAGTTTCGAGCTAAACGATCACGTTTATAAACGATTAGCTTTTCTACTTTGAATTCTTTAATTAGGCTAATTAATTCAACCAATTTAGGTCGCTGGTCCATCTTTAATTTTGTTGCAGAAACATCGTGATCAGATAGATAAATAATTGTTTCCTCGTCTCCGCTTAAATCAATCGATTCAAGATATCTTTTTGCAGCAGTTTCTTGTAATTCAAGACTTTGTGCTGCCGAACTGACTCGCGTATAAATAACTTCAAATTTTTTCATGTAAATTATCCTTTCTTAATAATCAGTAAAGCTCGTAGTCTATAATCATCTTTCACAACATGGTCTAATAGCATTTTCTCAATAAAACGTCTAAACCATAGTTCTGATTCGGATGATAGTTCATTAGAGTAACTGACTTTTACAACTCGATATTTTTCTCTCACTTGGTTCCCTCCAGTATGATTTTGTAATAATCTTTGCCTGGAGAGAAACTTTTTATACGTTAATTCTCAGAATCTCTTTTTTCGTCCTTATTAAAGTCCAATGATAATTGGACATCATATGTTACTATCGAAGATTTGTTCTTTCTTGGATTAACAATCACTTTTGTTTGGAATCCGGGAATTTGAAGTTTTTTTATGATTTTGTTCATGCTTTTGTTCTTGTAGGTGGATGAATAAATTAATAACAGTTCTAGAGATACCGAATGATTCACAAAATTTAAGATGAGAATCATAACCTATACTTTTTTTATAATAATTTTTATCCTCCACTGTAAGGAAATCTCCTTTCTTATTATGTTTTGTAGTTAAAAAATACTCTTGGCCTCGAGTATTATACATTTTAGCTTTTAACATGAATATTCTAATAGTTCAAAAGGGCTGTTTTCGAGTGTTTAAAAAAAGCGAAATACAATTGAATCAATTTTAAGCGTCCAGTGTTAATTTTAGATGACATAGTCGTAGAAAAAGTATCAGAGGACGGAGTTTATTAGATACAAGCATGATTCAAAAATTAGTAACTATATTTACTTCGAACTTAGCACAGTAAGCACTGGATTTAATTTAATGTGGAGACGTGCGTGCGAAGTGGCTAGGAGGATAATACCCTAATAAAGGAATTATTAGGATATTTATATGTATAAATATATTAAACGAACTTCTAATGATGTATCATAGTAATTAGTTACAGAATTTTCTATTTTGTGATGGGGGTTAATATGAAAAATATGTTCAAAGGATTTATATGATATACAGATTTAGAAATTGAAAATCTTTGAGATAATGAAATTTTGTAATAGATATAGGTACTAATATATTATTTATTGTATAAATTTATATAAAGAGGAAGTCACATTACCTTTTCATGGTTTAAGAAAAGCTAAAAGAAAAAGATAGATAATACACGCCACATCAAGTTGCTTTAGAATATTTATTAAACTTTAGGAGGAGAAATGGTGGAGTTTTCAAAAAAAATTCAAGCACTTAGAAGTAAAGCACAAGAAACGCAAGCAGCAAATAAAATTATGGATATGTTAACTGATTTAAAATTGAAGAATGATGCTTCTACATCCTATAGATGGATTTGGGAGCTTATTCAAAATGCAAAAGATGTAGTTAATTCAAGTGGCAAAGTAGATATAGTAATTAATTTTGAGCAATCTAAACGAAGTATTGATTTCATGCATAATGGAAAGTTATTTTCAACAAAAAATATTGTTTTTCTTATAGAGCAAGTCTCAACTAAAGATCGCACAGTAAAGGAAGATAGAGTTAACAGGGCTACAGGGAAATTTGGTACAGGTTTTTTAACTACTCATTTACTTTCAGAACAAGTTAATGTATCCGGATATTTACAAGATTTAAGTGAACCCCCATGCTCTTTTAATGTTAGTTTAGATCGGTCAGGAAAAACTAAAGAATCTATAATTGAGGCTATTCAAGAGAGTTGTTTACAATTAGATCAAAATACTAAAATGTGTATTGGAAAAATAGATGAAACGGATTTCAATACTTGTTTTACTTATAATTTAGATGAAACAGGTATGGCAACGGCCAAAACTGGTTTAAATAATTTAATTATCTCGGCTCCGTATGTATTTGCTTTTGTACCCGAAATAAATTCTATAACAGTAATAAGTAATGAATACAAACAGATAATAAGTCGTGGAGAAATAGTTGAGAGACTTGAAAATGGTTATGTATTAGAGGTTATTGTTCAAACCATGCAAAAAGGAACAAACTTCTCTAAAAATAAGTGTATATATATCTTTGAAAAAAATGACTTATCACTTGCAGTTGAAGTAGAGAACAGGGGTAACGAAAAACAAATTGTTAAATATAGGGAAGAATTACCAAGGTTATTTTGTGATTTTCCACTCCTAGGTACAAATGATTTTTCATTTCCAGTAGTAATAAATTGCCCTTTGTTTAATCCAACTGAACCACGTAATGGTATACATTTAACCAATAAAGAACATGAAAAAATATCAGAAAATAAACAGCGATTAAAAGATGCTGCTCAACTTTATTGCAGTTTAATTGAATATTTTTCTAAAAGTGGATATAAAGGAATACATAACATTGTTAAAATCTCAGAACAACCTGAAAAAGATTGGTTATCAAAGGATTGGTATGAAGAAAATATTATTGAATCTATTAAATCTTTCATTAAAAAAATTCCACTTATTTACACACATAGCGGTGAGAAGAAGCCTCTCTTTGATGAATTTGGCGACACCTCCCTATTTATCTCAAAAGATTTAAATAAAATTGTTAGAGAAAAGGTGTGGGAATTATCTAGTAAGTTTATTCCTAATATGATTCCAAAAGAAGAAGAAATAGAGTTTTGGTATGACTCACTTTGGGATGAATGTCGTAACTATAGTTTAGTTGATTTAATAAATAAAGTAGAAGAATTTAAAAGCGTTGAGGAATTTTCAGGAAAAATCACTCATGATGTTTATGATTGGTTAAATCAATTAATAAGTTTAGTTTATTCAAAAGAAGAAAATATCTTAATTAGCATGGAGATAAATCCAACTATCTTTCCAAATCAAGAAGGAAATCTTTGTGATATAGAAACAATTTTCCTAGATTGTAATATTGATGAGATTTATAAAGAAATTGCAACTTCAATTAATTTTAATGTAAAAAGTAAACTATTAGATAAAAGAATTAAGTCTGATTTTTCTACTAAAATTAGAAAATATACTATAGAAGATATTTTTTTAGAAATTGAAAATAATTTACAAAATCCTTATAGGAATATTGAAGAATTCTACAAAAGTATAATTTGTTTACGATCCCATCACAATCAAAAACAGGAACAGTTTTTAAAACTTATTAATGATTTGTATTCGAATTGTCAGTGGACGGAATTGGTAGTTTCTAGAAGTTCAGATAAACTTTTAGGAGTATCTTTAGAATTTTGGATGGATAAAATTTGTAAAGATATTAGCTTAAATCAGTGTATTGAAACATTTACAAATAATTTTAGTTTTAGCAATAGTCAAGAAGCAGTAAATTGGTTATCAAGATTTATTGATTTTATCAAGAAATATAAAAATGAGTTTTTATTAGATCGTTTTAGTATATTGCCTAATCAGTATGGCATTTTCAAGAAAAGTACAGAACTATCTTTAGATTCTGGAGAACTCGAAGAAATTCTCAAAGATGCTAGTAAATATTCAGGTTATGATGTGCGAGAAGATATGTTATTAAAAGATATTGATCTGCATTTGCCGAAAAATAGAACTGTATATTTAGAAGATCTTTCTGAAAAAATCACAAAATTCGTAAAAGAAAATAAAAATAATATTGGTCATAATAATGATTTAGTTAAAGAAGTATTTAATAAGTTTTATCTTTGGTTGAGAGAAAATACAGAATACCAAAAGGTTAATGAGTATTTTAAAGAATTACTAAGCAACTTACACTGGTTTTATAATGATAACGATATAGCTGAAAACATTTCTAAAGTAGAAAAATACAATGACATTTTACAGAAATATAGTGTATCTGGAATACAAGAATTAGAGAATATATTAGAAAATTCCGCATTACAAAGTGTTGCAAGTACCAAGGTTGAAATATCAGCGGAACTCCTAGCTCAATGGGGAATATCAAACGAAGATGATTTAAATCGCGCTCTAGCAAATAATATAATTAATGCTGAATTTATTCATGACTCTAAAAGAAGTATAGCAATGTTTAACTACGTTAAAGAAATTTTAGAACGCTCAAAGAATAATATACTAACGTATTTAAGTAAAAGGGAAGAATATGATGTTTCCGATCCAATTGAAATTAGCGATACAATTTTTGTAATAAGAAAAAATAATGTTGATATTTATCTGATAACTCGTCCTTCAGACTATAATCAAATTATTTTGTACTATCAATCTGAAATAGATATGCTTGATTATGAAAAAGATTGTGAATTATGGGTTGAAGATGGACTAAGCCAACCTCAAAAAATAACATTTGGAACAATACTAAAATTAACAGGTGTTAATAAAATACCACTAAGGAGTATAAAATATAGTTGATTAATATTAATGAAGTAATTGAGTTACTACAGTCTCCGAATTCAAATAATCTAATATGTAGATCACTTGAATTTAGACCTCGAAATTTGGCAATGTTTATTGCTAACCTTTCAAATTTGTCAAATGATTACGGTTATATTGTGATTGGGGCTAGTAAAAATAGAGATTCCTATTTAATAAATGGAGTAAGTACGGGCTTTAGAATCGATAAGCCTATTAAAATAGCAATGGATTTACTATCTGAGCAACCTATAATAGATTATGGTCAGTTTACTATTGATGGCAAAAACGTATTTATCATAAAAGTAAATAAGATTATTAATTCAAATTTCTTTAAATCCGGTCAAAATAGCGAGTCTGAATCTGAATTATTTATACGTGATTTATACTTGGCATGCATAAAGCTTCAAGCGAGAAGAATTTATCTGAATGCTACTGAAGATGAAAGAAATGACTTTATTACAGATTTACTTGATACAAATGGATACCGTTTAAAAGACCAAACTAGAAGGGGTAGCTCCGCAGCTGGAAAATCATCAGGTGAAGTTGATATATTTGTTGAAAAAAATGGTTTCCCGTTTACAATCATTGAGGCTTTAAATTTGGATAGTTTAAATACAAATTACCTTAATACACATCTAGATAAAATATATTCTTATGATACAACAGGCCATAAGTTTAATGTCTGTTTATCATATGTTAGAGTTAAAGATTTTGGGACTTTTTGGGAAAGGTACTGTAAACATGTAAAAGAACATAAATATCCTGTGATGCTTATTTCATCGGATGAAGATATTGATAAAGATTATCCTTTTACAAATATAAGGTTTATGAGAACTACTCATAATCGTTCGGGAAAAATTACATATCTATATCATCTATGTGTAAAGATACATGATTTATAAAGGGAATAAAGTTACTTATATAAGGCTTTAATAGGATCTTTATAGGCAAAAGTAAGAATTTTCGAATTCTGAGGTGATAATAATGACAACATTTCAAGAAAAAACAAATGCAGACAATAAAGCTATAGGCTTTGATTATCAATATTATTATTTTTTATACCAGTTACTAGGATTAGAAGATGGTGAGAAAATTGGGTTAGAAGTTAAAGATGATGTACATTTGGAATTAAATAATGGAAAACAAGTATTATTACAATTAAAGCATTCCATACAGACTAACCCAGCTGGAGAAATAATAAATCTAACAGAAAGGGATTCTGATTTATGGAAAACTATTTATAACTGGGTAAATATTATTAATGACGCAGCTGATGGAAGATCCAAAAGAGAAGATCAGCTACGATTCATAGAAAATACGAGTTTTATTCTTGTCTCTAATAAATCTTCTAATTTAAATAATACCTTTCTTATAAATATTGGGAATTTCAAAAAAGAGCTTATTGATATAAAGTATTTCAAACAATATTTAGACGACTTACAATCTAGTACAAATGATAAAAAGCTAAAAGAATATATGGGATTATTAAAAAAACAGCCAAGTAGATGGCTAACAAAATTTCTGCTCAAACTAGATTTCGAACTAAATCAAGATGATTTAATCACTAAGATAAAAAGCAGAATTAAAAGTGCTAAGGTAAAAGAGTCGAAAATCGATGATGTTTTTAGTTCTATTGATAGTAACCTCCGAAAGAGAAACTATATAAATACTAAATCAAATATCAAAATTACAATTAGTTTTGAAGATTTTTATAAGGATTACAGTTTTTATTTTGATAAAGGGAGAAATGATAAACTCCCTATTAATAAAAAACTACCGATTCAATTTAATAAACCAATACAAGAGCAACTATTTATCAAACAATTAATTGAAATATCAGCTTTAGATAGCACTGATGATTTTGAAATGCTCAGACTTACTAATCATATGTTGCAAATTAATAATCATTTGTATGATTGGATTAATAGAGGTCTACTTGTACAAGAACAGTTAGAGGAATTTAATAAAGAGTGCATCATTAAATGGAAGAATTCTTTTGATGAGGTTCATCGAGAGATTAACTTGGATAAAAAAATGTTTGATATAATTCCAGGAGAAAGGGATATTATTTTAGCAGCATTAAAATGCTTAGATGAAATCAGGAAAAAAGAACTTATAATTGATGAAACGGATCTAGATATTGAATTAAGTAATGGTCAATTCTATTTGTTATCCAATACACCTGAGATTGGCTGGCGCATTGACTGGGAAGGAAAATATAAAATATGAATGCAAATAGAAATTTATATAATAATGAGATGATTTGTGCTATCTCAATCTATTCCATACTTACTCACTTAAAAACTATAAGTATTACAAAAGCTCTACTTATTTTCCCATTACTTTCACATAAAGAAACTATAGATTTCTTGAGAAGTAAAAATACAAAGGTTAGAAGTCTTGAAGAGTTAATTATAAAAAAGCCTGATTTTTTTTCTAATTATAATGAACGATTTTATTCATTCTTAATTTTATCAATAAATTCTTTAACTTTACTTTCTGAAATGGGATTAGTGAGTATTGATAATTCTCAGATCATACTAAATCCTAACAAAAAAATTGATAACAACAAAGCAATAATAGGACTACGGGCATTTAATATTTTTGAGGCGGCTCAGAAACTATCAGTAATTTTAAAAGACGAAGATAAAAATCTATACTTACAATTGAGGGTGCAATTATGAAATTTGTAATTAAAGAAATAATCTTATGGCTAAAAAATGGAAAAATGCGTTCAATTCCTTTTTATGAAAATAAAGTAAATGTTATAACTGGTGATAGTGGAACCGGAAAATCAGTAATCATCGATATTATTGATTATTGTTTTTTTGCCAGTAAATCTAAAATTCCAGATGAGAAAATCAATGAAAATACTTCTTGGTACGGAGTAAAATTTGATATTAACGATAAAGAATATCTTATTGCAAGAGGAGCTTTAGATAAAAATAGAAAGGTTAGTAAATCATATTACTTTTCCCCAATTGGTAAAATTCCTATTGAGCCCTCTCATAGCATAGAAGAAGCTCAATTAAAGACTGTTATTGAAAAAGAATTTTCAATTGATAGAAACGTTATTATTCCTTATAGTGGGAAAAAACTGAAGGCTGGTAGTAAGATTTCATTACGCTATTTCTTCATGTTTAATACACAATCTGGAGATACTATCGACCACAGTGAAATATTTTTTGATAAATTAAATGATGACAAATATTCGGAAGCTTTACATAGGATTTTCGATTTAGCAACTGGTATTGATACCGTTAGAAATATAATTATTAAAGAAAAAATTAATAATATAGAGAAAGATATTACTAGGTTGGAAAGACGGAAAAAAGCAATAGAAAATGAAGGTAGTTTGTTTGATACTAATCTACGTAATATTGTCAGGAAAGCTAAAGCGTATGATTTGATACCTCTTAACTCTAAAAATCTAGAAGATGATTTGGCTAATTTAAAAAATCTAATATACAACATCAAGGAAATAGATACTTCTGATAACGTGAGTGAATTAGAAAAACTACAACAAAAGAAAAATGAATTAAAGCGCAAAATAAGAAGTTACAATAAATTTAAAAAAGAATTCATCTTATATAAAAAATTAGAACAAGAAACTTTTGAAAGTTTGAAACCTATTAACTATATTAAGGAACATTATGAAAATCTTATTCAGAATCAAAGCATAAATGAATTGCTTAATATTCTTGAAGATGAAATGAATACTATTAAAAAGGAAATTACTAACAAAAGACCTTTTAATATTAATGTAGACTCTGAATTAGAAAAATTAATAACGGAACTTGATTTAGTTCAAAAAGAAATAGATAAAATACCCCTATTTACACAAGGATTTAATACTGAAATAGAAAAATATATATTTATTGGAGAGATTAAATCTAAGTTAGAGTTATTCAAAAACGGTGACCAAGAAGTATTTAATGAAGACGAGCTTGTGAAAAAAGAAGAAGAGTTAGACCAATTGAAGTTAGAGCTTGAAGAAGAACTTCTGGATAGAGCTATTGTAATAAAATTATTAGAAGAGCTAATTCAAAAGTATTTGAATGAATCCTCTGATGCTCTTGGAATTTATAAAGATTATATTCCGGTTTTTAATTATAAAAACAAGATTCTACAATTAAAAAAACCAGGATCTTTAGTTCCATCTATTGTCGGTAGTAGTTCAAATCATATGTTTATGCATTTATGTTTTATGTTAGGATTACACGAATTAATTATCAAACAACAAGTTCCTTATGTCCCGAATTTCCTAATCTTAGATCAACCTAGTAGACCTTATTATGGAGAAGAAGGATCTGAGAATAAAACAAAAAAATTGTGGAATCAAATAGCACAGGATGATAAATCTAAAATAACCATTGCATTCAAGGTTCTTAACGATTTTATAAATTATGTTAATGAGGAGTATAAATGTGATTTTCAAATTATTGTGTTTGAACACATTCCATCATCAATTTGGGGAAATGCAAATCTAGAAAATGTGGTATTGGTTGATAAGGAATTTAAAGATGGTAATGCTCTAATTCCTGATAATCTTTTATCATAAAATTTAGTTTTATCAATGTTTTAATGGTACTTCTAGTAGCAATAGGATTAAGAGATAATATGCTTAAATTTTTTTATGAACAAAATGTACCATCATAAACTAATATCTATTACTAATCATATATTATATCTCACTTTAATAACTATAGAAAAACCCTCGAAATAGAATTCGAGGGTTTTTCTATAGCATAGTTTATTAGCTTCAACTAATAAAAAAATAATAAGGAGAAACCGTTATAGGGATCCTCCTTTGATAATTAAGCATCGTATCCGATTACCTAATCTTTAAAAGTATATTCGAGTTAATACTGTTTTAGAACTAAAAGGCAAAAAAAAAGCCTAAAAAGGCTTCGAGCATCTGAACGTCGAATTCGACCACCCATAGCTCTGTAGGTATTATAGCAGACCTCACTAATTAAATTAGCTATTCTCTACAACCCTTACAATATAAATATACATTTATATTAAATAAAAATCAAGATAAAGATAGAATTTTTTATAAAGAATCTATTTATTTATAAAACAACATATTGTTTATAACATATTTTAAGTTTCTATAAACGATATACTTTCTGTAAAGAATTTCTATTCTTCTTCTAAGTCTTCTCTGAGTTTTTTAACTAAATCCTTAATTTCTATATGTTTTCCTAAATATTTAAAATAGACTCTTTTAATCGCTTTGTAATTTTGTTTATGTTGAGCATCGGTGTATACAACGTAAAAACAATATGTTATCAAATCGATAATCTGAGTAAAAGCATTAGTATATGATTCTACAGTGATTGGTTCAGACCATAAATTTTGTAAACTTTTATCTTGTAAAAACTCTACAAACAATTCTCTTATTTTTGAATCTAACCTATCTGGTATAATAACGCCTGTCCCACCGTTGGTTTCTAGCCAAGAATCATATTCTTTTAAAACATTTGGGATCAGTAATTGGTATGAAAGAATGTCAGTTGGTTTCGAATTAATATCATTACAAAAATCAGTAAAGCTTGAACGGTCTATTTTGAACATATATATCTTTTCAATATATGGATCAATTGCTTTAAAGACTTCGTTAACTAACTCCATCCTCACTTCGTTTGGATAAAATTTCCAAGGGTTTTCTTTAATTACATTTCCTTTTCTTACATCTTCTCTTTCTGGATTAAATAGATATGCAGCGTGAAGCTCAAATTCCGAAAACATATTATGTATTCTATCACTTTTAACTTGTGAACCATTTTCGTGTGGGATTTGTTGATTGATAATTTCCCTAAGCTTTTGTTTGTGCTTTTGAAACACTACTTTAAAATCTCTTAAAGCATTATAAACATTTGATCTATCTAAAATAACTCCACCAAAAATAAATACTTTTTGTTCTGCGGAGTTTAGAAATCCTTTTCCAGATTCATCCATATACATAAACTTCAATCTAAATCTTCTCCTTTCCCTTTAATACTACATCATTTCCCGAAATAATTTTAGATAATTTATTCAAACACTTATAATATAAGATAGTTATACTTGATTTCCGAAGATGATTTCTGTTTTGATGAACAAAAAAATAATCTGATTTCAAATAAGGGGGCGACAATGTGCAAAAATTGAGATAGATTTGTTTAGAATTGGGATTAAAACAGCAGATATATCTTCTGGTGTATGAGAGTCTAAATATCTTAAATGTGACAGAATATATCAATACGTTAACTAATAGAGGGTACTCCTATTGAACAATGAAGTTAAAACCTTCTAAATGAATTTTTGTATATTTTAGAGAGCGACAATGAATGTAAAATCATCATTGAAATTTGGAATACAATCTAAAACAACTATTATACATTGCCAAATACTCGGTTTCTTTTCCAGACCACCATACCAGATGGCAAGTAGCTTATGGAATTAGAGAAAAAAATTAAAAACCAAGCAATAATAACTCCCATTAATCGATTTTTACCTAATGAGTATGTTAGATCAAGAGCTTTATGTGCCTATGTTAAAAAAGGGTTTTAATAAACCAATGCTTCTTCTAAGCGATCACAATTTGCAAATTGATTTGTATAAATTCACTTTTTTAGGATCTACTACTTCTAACCAATTTCTTTGACTCATAGAAAAACCCCCCAATTTATTAGCAACCTTCATTAGATTGCAATAAATACCTATATAAATATCCTATATTTGTAATTCTTTGTTAAAATAACTATCATTCACATTTATTCCTTCTTCATCAGAACAAATGATATAATACAATTAATAATCATTTTAATGACACCATGTTTACTTCGCTTAATATAAGGGACAAATCATACTTTATATGTTGGATATTAAAATATAACTTCCCGAAAATAAGACTGCTAGAATGCTCTTATAAACGAAGGCTAGGCCCGATTATAAACATTGAATCTACGTCAAGATTTTAGATGCTCTCAAGTTAATTTTTTGTGTTGCATAACGTCCATTTTTGGTTCCACATCCCGATACTATCTTTGAACGCTCGATATACAGTGATAGTGAATGGTTAATCATATTACTAAATACTGATATAGAAAATACTAACAAAATAAATTTTAGAATACTAAATAAAGAAATAAACCTAACAAGAAAATCAAAATGGAATTTAGCATATAAATATTATTAGAGAAGTTAATAAACACACCCATGTAACTCGTAACTGATTTTAAATGAAGGAAACTAAACATATGTTTGTGTTTTTATATTAGGTTGTATTTTTCCTTTAAAGGATTAACGAAAAGTATAGTTATGCTTATTTTGGTGTTAAATTAACATAACTTATGATATTAAATATTTTATTATTCAGCGATTTATTTCGTGGCGAATCTATATGTTTGGTGGGAATAATATGGGGAGAGAAACAAATTATTCAAGTAAAATATTTAGAGACTTAGATGTCGAGAAAATAAAGAGAAAAATTCATAAAGAAACCTTAACTACTGAAGAAATAGCAGTATATCTAAGTGTTTATGGTAATTATTATAGTTCTAATTATGATAATGGGAAGGCAATTAATAAAAGAACTATAGAAAATCATATTGGAAGGATCTGCGATATTAGTAATGACCTATTGAGTAAAGAAGACTTTCAAATAAATAAAATATATTCTATTGATCCTAATTATCATGGTCTTTTACTAACATTACTTGATTCTAATTATTTTGATGGAAGAAAAAATAAAAGATCGTTATCTAATAGAGCAGATTTATATAGTTCATTAATTAATAATATTGATTCTTATCTTTTAAATGAAGATAAAATAGAAATCATTAATAACCCTTCTTATGTAAATGCTGCTTTAGAAAGTGAATTGAGTAAAAAGTTATCTAATGAATTAATAATATTACTAAGAGAACTATATCATGCTGATCCTATGTTTCGTTTCAGATTGATGGAATATGTAATTGAAAATTTAAATAAGATGAGAAAATGGGTTTCTGAAAACGATAACAAAATGTTTGTCGAAAAACTTATTTTTGGGGCAAAAATAGATAAAGAGGAAAATGAAGAGGAAGCTAGGTATATAAAAGAAAAAATACAATCATTTTCTTTAGAAGAATATATAATAAAATGTTTAGCGGAAAAGGTTCATAAACCAAAGAAAAAAGAGATGGAAAACGAGGAAGAAATATTAGATTATTCTTCTATCTATCTATCAAAATTATTATATCAATTGGAATTTGAAAAAAATCAAGAAATTGAAGAACACATAAAGGAATTAGATGATAAATTGATTTCATTGGAACAGTTTAGAAAAATTGACGACAAGGCTAAACAGATATTAGATTTAGAAAACCCTACTGAAAAAATGTTATATGCGAATTTAATTACATTAAGCAAAATAAATTTCATTGCACCTCATGTGTCAACAAAAGAGTTAGCAAATATAAAGGAATTTATTGAACAATCAATTCAAAAAGACAAATGGGAGATACTACGTGAATTTTTAAGAAAATAAATCTTTTACAGTTTTCTTAGATTTAAAATAGTAGAGAATTTATAATATAATCATCACATTTTGGAGGTTATGTTATGGCAAATATTCCAGCTAAGATAATTGAAAGAAAACTAAAAAAAGAAGGAGTTAATGTTGAAGGTTATTCCATAATTGAAAGAATTGAGTTTGATTATATTGAAGAAGCAAAAAAATTAGGAATGGATGATGGTATAACAGAGGAATATGATTTCTTATCTGAATTTTCGATAAATAACCAAACTCTTACTTTCTATGGAAGTATGGTTGAAGATTATTTGCAAATTTCCCCAAACCAAGAAGCTCCATATTATTATCCATATTTAGAGTATTGTAAGATTACAGGTGATGGTAAGGAGGAAATAATTTCTGAATTAGACGTATATTGGGGGAAATATTGATTTCAATCGTAAATAGGGGCGTTATTTGTATAAAAAAACAAGTAGAAGTGAACTATTACAATAAAATTCCTAAATAGAAAATAAAGATAAGATGCTTGGTTTTTGCTTAGGTTAACCAAGCATTTTACATAAACCCACCAATATCTCATGTGTTGCCACATACACTCCACACATTGTGAAGCCGTTGCATGGTTGAAGTTAGCTGAATAATCCTTAATTAAGCGTGCTTTTCAACGTATGCTTTATTAGGAAATGTCTTCGGTACATCTAATTTAATATTGTTTGAAACATATAAAGCAGACGGTTTAGAAGTGTGATAATGCACCTCTAATTGGCCGTCTGCTTTTACTATGATTTTATTAATAAAGCGAGCTATGATTGTTGGTGTAAGCTCTGTGAGTAATTGTTTAGGATTCAACTGTGACTGTATATAAGCTTTTAATTCTCGTCGATCTACAGTAGTTGTGCTGTCAGTTTCTACAAGCTCATTAAAATATGCTAACCAGATACTTAATCTTGCTAAAAAAATTTTTAAATATTAAATTATTCATAGTACTCATAAAATAGCGGACTACTTATTTCAAACAGACTTTCAAGTAATTAATAAAGCGAAGAGTTGGAAAGCATTGTTCTATATATACAATAATACTAACTGTAATGGCTTATATTTTTGCAGGTTATTTTGATTGGAGAGCAAGTTTTATAAATCTTGTAAGCCATATAATCATTGATAAGAAGTTGTTTTTAAATTGGTGGGCAATAAATGTTAAAAAATGTATGATATAGAATGTGAAGATAAAGTGTTTTTCTTGAACTTGATCAAGCCTTCCTCTATATAAGTATTTTTTGTTATTTGCCTAATATAAATAAAATCATTCTAATGTGACTTTAAAAATAATATTATTGATGCTCCAAGTAAGTGAACTATTTTGTTGTTAGAGTTGGCTCGAATTAAATAAAATGAAACATCAAATCATTTAAAGTGATTTGGTGTTTTTTATTATCTTGAAAAAGAGAGGACTTAATATACTTAAATAGAATTAAACAAAGAGTACAGATAAATAGTTTTAAAGGAGGAAGAATATTGAATAAGTTAAAAGTGAATGAGATTAATGACTTCTTTACAAATTATAGTTTAGATTTACAAAAAAAAAAGACATGATGAAATGTTGGTTGCGTTAACTAAATTAGTTATTGGTAGAATCAGCTATATTAATAATGTAGAAGATATACTATGTGAAATTAACTATAAGGAGACTGAAGTTTCTTTACAAGAAAGTTGTTCGAAAATATTAGGAAAAATAATAGAAGAAAAGGGCTTGTCTTTACAAGGTCATAATTTTGGGAACTTCAGCAATAGTGAATTTAAAAAATTATTAGATTTTTTAGAACAAGAAATCAATGAAGAAATTAGTAGATATACTTTTAAGTTTAGTAAAGAAGAAATTTTAGTAGAATTGTTGAGTTTAGCGAGTGTGATTAGTAAGTTAAATATAATTATTTTTACTGAATACAATATTTTGTACAAACCTATTGATAATCTTGAAAGTTTAGGCATACAATTAAAATTTTTAGATAAAATGAATTTTGATGATCTACGAAGCTTTATTGGAGATATTAAAATGTCCATAGAATGTGCAGTAGATACTGTATTAATAGATGATGACTTGAAATTTAGTAGTAGTCAATCTTCTAAGCCTGTAAACTATATAGAACTAATTAGACTATTTCATGCGAAAAGTTTTATACAACATATTAAAGAGGCTATTCCAATATTGGGTGAAGCAAGAAAAGAATTTAAATTAAATAATGAAAACGGCATAGTTCTACCACAAATTCTATTCAAAGGTTTTTTTAATTATTCTCAATCTACTAAAAATGAAAAAGCACAAGTCGAAAATGATTTAACAAATAATTTATTTAACATTTTTTACGAATCTTTAGAATTTCAACCGAGTGACATTTATAGTTATGTTGGAAAAAATGAAGGAGAAAGGGCATTTAGATTATTTGATAATTATTTGACTTTAGCAGATAAAGAATTATTAGTAGTTGATATCAAGAATAAACAAGGGCTTACTCTAAATGGGATAAATAATTTATTAGATATATTAACTTTGAATAATAAATCCTTTAATACGAATGATAAATCTAAAAATGAAGATAGTTATTTCGCTAGCCCAAATAAGAGACTTTTTAGAGCGCCTATAATTGATCTGGATTCAAAAATTTTGATGCCAACGTATACTTGGATAGAATCATTAATATATTTACCAGCTAGAATTTTAAATAGAGATATTTACTCAGACTCTGTCACTAAAAATTGGAACGAGTTAATAAAGACGAGTTATGATGAGTATTATCTTCCCGAATTAAAACAATATCTTGAAAGTATGGGGATAAGTGCATCAATTAATATGGATTTGGGTAAGATTAATTGCTTAAAAAAAGAAATCGAAAATATTAAGAAAATGCCACATGAAATTGATCTATTGTTTTGGGAAGATAATACGTTAATAATAATGGACTTGAAAAATTATGGTATGCAACATAATTATAGAGATGTAAGATTAGTTATTGATAAAATCGATAAGCAAATAAAAAAAATGAATAAGTTAAAAAATTTTATTTTGTTAAGAAAAGAAAAATTTGAAAGTATATTAAAAAAAGAAATCGATGAGATTAAAATAGGAGTTATTACTGTAAGCCCAACAGTCTATAACTATTTGCAAAATAAAAACAGTTCTGCAGCAATACTTTCCATAAAAGAATTTAAGGATAAATATAAAAGAAATTAATTTTAACATTTTTAACAGACGAAAATTACCAATATTTAAATATAATTATGATAATCTAGAACCATATTTCTTAGATATCTTTATACATAAATAGTGATAAAAATTGCATTATTTATAGGTAAATTCATTACATTCGATTATTTTAATGTCCACGCTCAGCATCCACCACATTGTGAAGCAGTTGCTTGGCTTGAACTAGCTGACTAAAATTTCAGCTTGTTTTTTTACGTAACTTTTATTAGGATGTGTCTTTGGTAATAGCTAGATTAAATTAAAATTAGTTGAAACACAAAAGCAGACGGTTTAGAGGTGTAATAATACATTTCTAATAGACCGTCTGCTTTTACTTTTATATTATGAATGAAGTGAGCTAAGGTTGTAGGTGTTAGCTCCGTTATTGGTTGTTTAGGGTTAAGTTGTCGTAGAATATGTGTTTTTTAATTCGGCAACATCTAAATTTGCATTATTATCCTCAAATTGAAGTTGATAATCATTATCATTTATATTACCATACAAATATGATGTGGATTGAAGGAGTCGAGATATATGTTGGAAGATGTGGATTCAACTAATCATTTTACAAAAGAAATGATCGATATGGCTGTACAGTTATGGACACGCTCATCCATTTCATTAATAGATGTTCGTTACAAAATGCTTCATCCAGACAAGCCGATCCAAAGTTACAGGATGCCGACTAGTATGTTGGTATATACCTGTGGTGGAACGGCTAATGTAAAACTGGATCACACATTATATCAATCGGAACGCTTTGGTATTTTTCATGGAGGGAAAGGAACGGAATTATCGATTCATCCTACTAGCAGAAGTCTTGAGACTTACATGGTGCTGTATAGAGCAGAAACTCCCCCATTTTACAAAAGACAAATTTATCGTTTGTTAGAACATATTAATCCTTTTATACAAACGTATGGATTCTCACCAGGGAATCCCATTTTTTTTAAGGAGAAGTTTTTGAATATGAAAGACCATTGGGATCAGGAATCTGTGTTAAATCAATTTTATTCAAAGATTGTTCTGTATCAGATTGTCTATGAGATTTACAATGAGTTGGAGAAGGGAGATATTCTTTATTTCCAGCCCGATTATGTGGCTTTAGCCAAGCAATATCTGGAGCAACACTATAGCGAACCTGTGTCTATTCAACAGCTTATTGAAATGCTACCCATTAGTAGGAGCCAGTTAATTAGGCTTTTTAAAAAACGCGAGCATAAAAGCCTTCAGGAGTACTTGAATGAGATAAGGCTGGATTCGGCAAAGCGGCATTTGCAATACACAAATGCTACTATTCAAGAAATCGCAGCTGGGTGTGGATTTGTGGACGGATTAAATTTAATCCGCATGTTTAAAAAATATAATCATATGACGCCAAGTGAGTATCGGATAAAAATGATAACTGAAATGGACATTAATGATATTGATAATGATTATCACCCTCATTACAATGAGAGAGTACTAGATAAATTAGTCAAATCTAAGGGAAATGAGGAATTATTAATGTTCGGAAAGATAAGAAATAAGGAAATAATATTGGCGGCAGCCATGAGTTTGATGTTGTTGTTATCGGGGTGTTCATCGACTGCGCCTGTCAATAATGGAGCGACTACGAGCCCGTCAGAGACGCAAACACAGACAACATCAAATGCTGATACTAAGGAGACGTCGCAAACGAGAATTGTACACACGCTCAAAGGAGATGTGGAAGTGCCTTTTAACCCACAGCGGGTCGTTGTCTTGTATTTGATGGGCGATCTGCTTGCTCTAGGAATAAAGCCTGTTGGTATCTCCACTCTGGTGGGAGAAGGTGATGCGGCTATCGCTAGCGAATTAGATGGTATTACCACTTTGGGAGATGGGCAACCGAGCCCAGAAGCGGTGCTTGCCCTAGATCCGGATCTCATTATTGTTACAACAGATGAAATTTACGACAATCTTAATAAAATCGCGCCCACTCTTTATATACCATATGATTTACCTGTAGAAGAACGCATGGAGATCTTGGGGAAAGCATTTGGTAAAGAAGACCAGGCCAAAGAACTTTTGGACAATTTTTATAATAAGGTGGAACTAAGCAAGCAGAAGTTGCAGCAAGCTGGTATTTTGGACAAAACCGTCACAATTATGGAAAGCAACAAAGGTTCTATGGCTGTAATGGTGGGGATGGGTTACGGACGTGGGTCACAGATTATTTATCAATATTTAGGAATGAAAGCACCTGAAATTGTGCAACAGAAAATAGAAACCTCCAAAAATGATGCTACTAGCATGGATGTTTCCTACGAAGTATTGACTCAGTATGCTGGTGATTATGTCTTTCGCTCTGCCTTTGAAGGAATGGAAGATTTATCAGACAACCGCATTTGGAATAACATTCCGGCAGTGAAGGAGGACAGACTTATCGATATGAGCTTTGGGTTGTTCTTCTACAATGATATCTTTTCGCTAGATAAGCAGCTTGACTTTGTCGTGGATAGCTTGCTGAATACTGTGAAATAAGAGGAACCCCAATGAATGTAATAACGTAGAAAATTAATCTGATAACGGTATCCTTAAAATCAAAAAAAATTCTGCCTACAGTTTAATTACAGAATAGATGAGATAAAATTGACCATGGATAGATTGTGAAGCTGTCACGTGCTTGAAGTGGGTATAATAAAAGTAGATGAGATAGAGAAAATCTATATCATCTGCTTTTTTGTTTTTTAAAATACCATTTAGGACTGATTTTCGTTAAAATTAACATTGTTGATTTTTACATTAGCTAATGAGATAAATGTAACATTTGACTTTATAATTTTTAACTGAGAGCATAGAGTTTTATCCATAGTGAGAGGATTTGGAATTAACATGATAGATAATTTTTGGCGTGATTTACCAAGACCATTTTTTGTGCTTGCACCGATGGAAGATGTGACAGATGTTGTTTTTCGTCACGTTGTAAGTGAAGCTGGTCGACCAGATGTATTTTTTACTGAGTTTACAAATTCGGATAGCTATTGTCATCCAGAGGGAAAGAAAAGTGTGCGTGGCCGTTTGCTCTTTACAGAAGATGAGCAGCCAATGGTAGCACATATTTGGGGAGATAATCCCGAGTATTTCCGTGAAATGAGTATTGGTGTGGCAGAGCTGGGTTTTAAAGGAATTGATATTAATATGGGCTGCCCTGTACCGAATGTAGCATCAAGAGGGAAGGGAAGTGGCCTTATTCTCCGTCCAGATGTCGCAGCAGAATTGATTCAAGCAGCCAAAGCGGGTGGACTGCCTGTCAGCGTGAAAACGCGACTTGGCTACAAGGATGTAAATGAGTGGGAGGGTTGGCTAACGCATATTTTAAAGCAGGATATTGCGAACCTTTCGATTCATCTGCGAACAAGAAAGGAAATGAGCCTAGTAGATGCGCATTGGGAGCTTATTCCGGAAATCAAAAAGTTACGTGACCGTATTGCACCCAATACGCTACTAACAATCAATGGAGATATTCCTGACCGTCAAACGGGACTGCAGCTAGCTGAACAATACGGTATTGATGGCGTGATGATTGGGCGAGGTATTTTTAAAAATCCTTTTGCTTTTGAAAAAGAGCCAAAAGAGCATAGCAGTAAAGAGTATCTTGATCTTTTAAGACTGCAGCTAGATCTTCAAGATCAATATGCGGAAGAACTACCACGTTCCATCACAGGGCTTCATCGTTTCTTCAAAATTTATGTCAAAGGATTCCGTGGAGCAGGCGAATTAAGAAGTCAATTGATGAACACAAAATCAACGGATGAAGTGCGTGCCTTACTGGATAATTTTGAATCAAACAATATTGAATGACAATGAAATAATGGAACTGCCAATAAAGTCGTAGTAAATAACATTAGAAGTAGGAGCAAAGATTTGCGGATGAGATTTCCCTTTCTTTGCTCCTTTCAATTTATCGCTGTTGGGGAGGTTTATTATTTATACAAGCCCTACTTTTAGTCATACTAATTTAGAAAGGTGAAGAAAAAGTTCAATGTAGATTTGAAATAAAGTCACGATATTTATAAAAAGATGCGACGTTTATAAAAAGATTTGATTAAAAATCCTGTGTTGCTATGCAAGATTTTTTACTTGTTC
>NZ_JBHERJ010000016.1:0-60162 GCF_043359455.1 Lysinibacillus sp. PWR01
AATTGACTGGGGTCTTTTAAAATATTCTAGTTATTTGTTTCTAGCTATCTTTCAAAGTTTTTTTATTTCTTCTAAAAAGTTCAAGTAATGCAAACGCAAAGATAATCCACGTCCAAGGGCTTGTTATAGATATCCCCACTTGAGAGACTCCTCCTAAAAGTGTTAGGACTAAAAAAATCAATAGTATATATAATATAGAAACTACTCCAACAAAAAAATTAGTTTTATTATTCTTGTTTTTCCTACCAAAAAATACACCCAGTAAAAAAATAATTAGAATTAAAATTACAAGGATACCCTTAGGAATATTAATATAGTTAATTGAATTAGGGAAAAAATCATAAATCAGTAACATTGTTAATATTAAATGAATAAAAATTGTAAACACATAATCCGTTTTAGTCATTTTCATCCTCCTTTTCTCTTATTTACCATATATCATTATTATACAATAAATTCTTTACTTAATAAAATTTTAAATTATTTACCTCTTCTTTGTTGGATTGTAATTTACAACCCTATTAAACGGTCATTTGACATTGTTCAAATTGTAGATACTTTAAGTTAGAATTAGAAATTATAGTCTTTTTAATATCCATTGTAATTAGACCTTCACTTATTTACTTCGCTGTGCAATGATAATCTTCAATCCTTCAAAATCCCCGCCAGTTAATGTACCAGTATCAAATTTATCTAGGTGCAACTTATCAATAAGCTTTTTATCTACTGCTTGTTTTAAGTAGTCACGTACTGCCTTTTTCGTTGTTGGATTTGTAAATTTCATCTTACCATCATCCTCCTTAACCATATGTTGTGGTTTGTCCAAGCCATTCAGAATATCCAACTTGAATTGTTCCTCTGTAGTCCCCATGCTTGCTAAATAACCATAAGGATCTCTATGTGTTGTTCCTTTAAGATTGTCTGTAATCCATCGATGTGACTTGATACCATTACCACTGCCATCAAGTACAACAGGTATTCCAGCTTCTTTTGCAAGCTCTCTTAATAGCCAAATATAAGCAGCATAGTCCTTTTTAAATTGTTCTTTATCTGCTGTCCTCGCTAATTCAACTTGTGCATAGCTAAGTGGATTACCTTTTGGACCACAACCATACTGCAATCTGCCAACTGGCGCAATTTGCACGATACGTCCTCCTCCACCTACCCAGTGAGACGTAAAAGCATTAGCTTTATTTCGGTTCATGTATGCAATTTCATTTTCTAAAGCATTTGGACCTGTGTTATTACCATTACCTGATTCATGAGCAATGACATATTTTACTGCCGTTAAAGCCTTATTAGGTAGTCCTGACATTAAACGTTTTTCAATTGTGTATGTCATTTCGCACCATCCTTACTTGAATATTGTTTATATAATTGATTGGCAAAAACAGCAGCTCCACTCACAAGAATACCTTGTACGATTGCTTGTATCGTAATTCCCATAATTCCAATTGTAAAAGCAACTCCAAATATCAATAATATATACGGAATAAACCAATCTTGCATTTTTGGTGTGTTTTTTAGAACTTGTCCAATAACTAATAAAACAGGCACTACAATTAGAGCCTGTTCGATAATATAATCATATAAAAATTCCATTTAAAATTCCTCCTAGTTAATTTTGATGACTAGCGCTAATAACGCCAAAATAACAGTTCCGATAATAGTTGTAGAAGCCCACCAAACAATTTTATCAACTTTATCTAAACGATGGTGAGCGCTTTTTGTACTGGCTAAAGCTTCATCCGCTTTGTCCTCAGCACGATTAGCTGTATCACGAATATGATTAATACCGTCTAATTTTTCACCAATTGCCCCTAAACGTTCATATACATCTCTTACTAAATCATCACTCATAAAGCACCTACTTTCCATAAAATGAAGCCCTCCACAATTATCTATGGAAGGCTTGGATTTCTACTCTGCTAGCCACGATTTTTTGCGTCTTTTCCACATTATCCACTTCTTTTTAAATAATAAAAATTCTATTAAATAAATCCTTAATTAGTCGGATTAAGACGAAACCATCGCCCTCTAATCTTTAAATAAAATTCACAGGGTAAGCCTGAAACAGGAGGTTGAATAGCCTGTTCAAAGATTAACCAGGGTCTACCATTCTCCATTTTCCAAATTTCATCAAAGTCCCATCCTACAAAAGTAGATTGTTCTGCTAGTGCAGTAGTGGTTTTTGGTGTACCCCTATCTACATCACTCATCCCAGATTTCTCTAAATCATAATAAGAGGACAAAACTGTTGTTTCACTGACACTGCCTAATAATCCTCCTATATAGTTTTTTTCAATAGAATCACTTCTAATTTTTCCCTGTAAGAAAGAATTAGTAATCTGTATATTATGAGTTTTCCCTATTAATCCTCCTACCTTTCCAGACTCTGTTTCAGTCCCTGTTACATCAACTACTGCATAAGAATCAGAGATAAGTACGGGATCTACAATTACTGAGCCTGTGCCTATTAGCCCGCCAACACAGTCCTTTCCTTTAACTGTCCCCCTAGAGCTACATTGAGTAACGCTTCTTTGACAAAAACCAATTAATCCACCTACATTGTTAATTCCGTTTACTTCTCCAATTGCTGTACATCTTTCTACAAGTCCTTGCTGATGCCCCACAAGCCCTCCTACAAAATCTGTACCTGTTGCAGTTATATTAATAACATTAGTATTTTTTAAAATAGAAGTGTTTATTATAAATCCAAAGAGTCCACCAGGATGACCTTCTTTCGCAATTGAAATTACGTTAGAAATTTCGTATCCAGCTCCATCATAAACGCCACCGAATGGACCATTAGCATAATCGCCAATAGGATGCCAGTCCCCTTCGTAATTGAACTCAATGTCATTACATTGTTGGAAGTAAACATCTTCTTTTACTAAGTGATTCTTTATAGCCTCAAAATCAGCAAAATCTTCTACAAGGAAAGGATTAGATTTTGATCCATCTCCGCCACCAAATAATCCACCTGCCATCAGACATCAACCTCCGTATACTTAATCCACAAATCCCCATCCTTACCATCTAAATCACTAGGCGAATTTGTAGAGATGTGTAAATTTGATTTTTCTTGATTCCCTTGATTAATTAAGGGTACAAATTTTCTCTGCGCTTCATCCCACGCTTGCGGAATTGGACTGCCCAGTGCATCACGAATCATTTTGACTTTTGTAAAATCCACTATTTTTCCCTCCTCTATTTAATAAAAACACCCTATTCCTCAAATAAACTTGAGAAATAGGGCTATTTATTGTACCTTTTATTAACTTTTTTCTTAACTATGTTCAAGATCTTATTTCCTCCTAAAGTTGAATAAAGGCATACGTTTACAAAGTATGATTGCACGCTTTGTTAAAGATTCAAACTTTGGATAATTACCTGGATCGATCACCCAAACGTCTTCAAAATCGAAATTTGTAAATGTAGATTTATTTTTCATTTGAGCTGTTTTCTTGAGCATTGTAGGATCTTCACTTTGTATTAAATTATTTATGTCTGCATCAATAAATATGTCTATCATTGCTGGAGAAATACTCATGCTATTATTTCCCCAAAACACACCAATACCTCGCTCTGTATTTGCTGTTAATTCTGTAGCTGTTGCTATATATCCTTTACTGAATGTGATTTCTGTCGCATTCCCTTGTCCCCAAGTACCTGCGATACCTCCGAAGCCACTTAACTGTTACATTTTCTATAATTGTATCTGCATACCAATTTTCCAAATGTGCCACTTCTTGATAATCGATTTGTCCAAACAGTCCACCAAAACCGAAATTGATTGGCGCTACATTTTTCAATTTTGTGTTTGCTCCGACTTTTTGTAGATTCGCATTACGGAAATTAGCTTGACCAAAAAGCCCTCCAATTAAAACGCCATCAGTATTGTTAAAATCAAATACTGTATATACTTCCACATCTGCTGCAATATCTAACAATTTATCATCTTCAATTCGAATTAATCCCGCTACACCACCAAATGTAGCACCGCCATTCAAATCAAATTCAACATTACGAGATTTTAGTGATTTAATCATAGTGTAATCTGACAGCTCTAAAGCTCCAAAGGCATCCGTTTGTGTTGATACCGTCCCTAAAAATGTTCCTAAATTATTGTACATAGGATTGGCAAATTTTAATGTACAATCCTTAACAATACAATTATGCAAACTCATTAATCTATTTTTTTCAGGTTGATATTCATCTATAATTCTTTGTTCCATTTTACCGACTATGAAACCAGAAGGATAATACAATTGTCCTTCCTCGTCTGTTATTGTGCTATTTTCTATCACAATATTTTCAATAGTGGCGTTTACTGTATTACCTAAAAGACCATATCCTTCGCCTCCATTTTCTACTGTTTTCTTAATGACGAGATTTTTCAATCTCTTGTTATTACCATTAAAATCACCCAAAAAAGGGACATCAAAAGGAATTTTATATTCAAAACCTTTAAAATCAATATCATTCATTACAATATATTTCCCGAATTCATCTTTCATTTCTACAAAATCTTGTGGGGTATACAAATAATACGTCCGTTGGTTTACAAAATCGTATGGTTGTGCAGCAATGACAATTTGGGTATCACTATTAACTGTTATGGTTCTATTAATCTTTTCAAAACCTAATTTCCCACTTATTTTTGTGTTTATTTCACAAGACGTTTCACACGGCAAGTAAATGATCGTTTTACCAAGAGAAGTCACTTCTTGATTATCGCAACTATATAAATATATATCATTTGCAAAAACATCATGTTCCCAAAACCATCTATCCACAATACCTCCAATTGAGTTACGATAAATTAATTCTATATTCACTATTCGCGAAAATCGAGGATAGTCCAATCCTTCTTTAATTGACCAAAACCTCACATATTCATTGTCAAACATCCAATTGGTAAAGGTTGCTCGTTTTCTCATTTCTGTTAGTGATTTTGGAGTACCATATCCATTATTTACAATAGAGTTATCATAGAAGCAATCTACAACTGATAAATTACTCGCTGATACATCACTAGCTTTATTACCAATAATCCTGCCACTAACAACATAGCTCTTTTCTATTGTTTTTAAATTATTGGCTTCTAAATAGCCCACTAAATTAAAACTGTTACCAGTAGAGATACTGTAACAGTTCTTTATATTTGTTTTCCCTCGGATTCTTCCTACAATTCCACCGATTGAATCATTTGATACACTTCCAAGTAATTGACCTTCAAATGAACACTTTTCTACATTTATCGTATCTAATATGGCTGCGATGCCACCTAATGAATTTTTCCTATTAACTTTAATTTTTCCTGTTACATGACAGTTAATTATTCTTGAACTTGCATATATAAAAGACCTTTGTCCTGGCGTCAATCCAGCCCAATCATGATACGCACTTGTTCCAGAAGCTGTACATTCTAAATCTATATCTTCAAGTGTGATATTCTCTAATTTTCCCGATAAATAACCAAATAATGCAAAGTAATTTTCTGTTCCTACATGTCTAAATCCTGTTATCTTTTTATTGTTTCCTTTATAGATGCCTGTAAAATGTGTACCACTTGCATTTGCAATTGGTTGCCAATTTAGATAACTTGATAAATTAATATCTCGTGTTTGTAAAAAATAGTGGTCTCCTGATTTATTACTTATAGCAATTAAATCTTCAGCATCTTCTACTAAAAAAGGATTGTTTATAGTGCCATTCCCGCCACCGAATAAACCATTAGCCATCTACCTCACTCTCCTCGTCATCAAGACCCATTTGACACACTGCTTGTATACTGATGCTAACCTCTCCAGACAGTAGACCTTTTACATCCACTAGCACTCCTGTAACTCCTTCTTCATTTTCTACAAGTGACCATTCTCCTGTAACAAGCTCTGTTTGTTCAGTTTTACCAACACCTAATGCTACACTAATAACTTTTGTATAGGTTTCTGTAAAATCAAAACGAGCACCCCCTGAGGATGCTTTTACTGTTTCTGATTCTAGAAATAATTGAGGTCCAAGTTGATCGATAACTTCGCTATTTTGCTCTGTAAATTTAATCGCATACCAAGCTTGCCTATGTTTACTTGGGTCAAATACACTTGGTGGTTTCTCCATAATACTAATGACCATATGCATCACGCTTTTTCGAGGAAAAGTCCAGTCAGTAATACTTGTATATTCCCTATCAGTTGCTTTACCTTTACTATCATATGTCCGAATGCCAATATAATAGGATCTATATTCACGTAGCAAAGTTATTCGCAGGCCTTCATATTCATCAAGTTCCTTATAAAAAACTTCAGCTTGTATAGTATTTAATGCTGGTGAAGGTGATACTGCCACGCCATTTAGTTGTAAACAATTAAGTTGTCCTATACGAAACTCATATAACGGCTCAAATGGTACTTTTTCAAACTTTATACCATAGTTCACACTTATTTGACTTGTTACATCACTTATAGACACTAATAAATATTCAGCATCCTCACGTGGTAGCCTCCATGTTGAGAGCTGATCTTTTACAGTAGCGTAATCGTAAATAGTTGGCACTCCATCAGCATCCATAGTAATTATTAACACTTTGTAACGCTCAAACTCGCGACGTAATAACAACAAAGACTTATTGGTTCTATCTTTCCTACCGCAACATTAGATGTTTCTAATGATTTATTAATTATGCACGCTAGGTTGCCACAACAAGTCACACTGGATATTCGCATCGATATTGAAACAATGGAAGCTGTTAAAGAAAGAGAAATGTATGCGGCTGCTAAAGAAAAATATCATGCCATTCAAACATACCTAAACAAAAATAAGGGGGCTTCGCTTGAGCATTTGCAGAAGCATTTCCACAGTAATTACAGCACACTTATTAAGTATCAAGAATGGTTTGGCCCATTTAAGCATTTAGCGCCTAATAGATTGGGACCTGAAATGCGACAGAAAAGAATAAAAACAATAAAAAAAGCCCTACAATCACATCCAAATGCAACAGGTCGTCAACTCGAAAAAATCACAGAAATAAACAGAAAAATGATATACAAGCTTATACGCGAAGAAAAATTGCGTTGAAGGCGTACCCTCAACGCTCCTTTTCATTATTTAGTTGGGACACTAAATAGCTTAACAATTTTATAACATACCCTTTTGATTCATTCAAGCTGTCTTGAACGCCAATGCAAGATGGGCAACCTGCTTCACAGGGACAACTTGATACATGTTGTAGCGTTTTGTCCAAAAGTTGCTCCCATAAATCGTATACTTTTTCACTTAGACCAATACCACCAGGATACTTGTCATAAACAAAAAATGTTGGTAGCTCATTATGCGTTGCCTTTATTTGTGGTACGACAGCTACATCACTACTATCACATCGAATGAAAATCGGAATAAATGCATTAATGGCATAAGCAGCACCAATCATAGCTCCATCTAACTCTGCCTCTGTCCATTTCAATGGAGCATCAAATGATAGCCAAGATGAGCTAGTATGCATTTCATCAGGTGGTAAATGAATTGTTCCCGACCCGATATTGTCCTGTTTTCCACCGAACTTTATTTTCTTAAAAATTGTTGCTTGTGCGACTAAGCCAACATCGCCAAAGCAAATCGTACCGCCCACATATGAACGGCTACGATCCTCCTCCAATACTTTCATTTCAACTGCTAGATTGGCATCTGTATAGTAATCTACATCTACTTCCCGTACAAAGGCTTTCTTTTCTTCCCAATCAAGCTTCTCCACTTGGAATTGAATACCTTGGTGTAAGTAAATGGCTTCTTCATGCAAGAGTGTCATGGCACTATGACGATCCATTTCACCAATGACCTTTGTCTGTGCAGGGATGGACAGATCAATAATAACCACATTTTCCTGTGACGCAGAGCGCAAGCTAATATCATGCGCAGGGAAACGCTCACTCATCCAATGCCATTTATCACTCGTCTTAAAGACAACCCCTTCCTCTGCTAAATATTCCAACAATTCCTGTATGTCATATTCCCCATACGAATCGCCTGTTGAAAAGGGTAGCTCGAAGGCGGCACATTTCAAATGATCCATTAAAATCAGCATATTCTCTGGATAGATACGTGCTTCCTCTGGTGTACTGCCTAGTAAAAATAGTGGATGATTGACCACATATTGATCCAATGCGGAAGATTGCGCAACATAAATAATCAATGCCTCATCCTGACGTCTCCCCGCACGTCCTGCTTGCTGCCAAGCACTCGCAATATTTCCCGGGTAACCCGTCATAATACATGCTTGTAATTGACCGATATCGACACCTAATTCTAATGCATTGGTGCTAACTACTGTTTGAATCGTCCCATCACGCAAGCCTTTTTCGATGACACGTCGTTCAGATGGCAGATACCCACCGCGATAGCCTCGCACAGATTCATCGAGCAGCTTATTACGTGTTAGTTCCTTTAAATAGGTCACTATCATCTCTACTCGTACCCGACTTTTAGCAAAAATAATCGATTGAATGCCAGCTGTGTACAGCCTTTTGGCTAAATCACTAACCTCTAAAACAGCACTTCTACGCACGCCAAATGTTTTATGAATAATCGGCGGATTATAAAAAAGAAAGGTTTTCTTGCCAACTGGTGCACCCGAATCAGCAATGAGCATATGTGATTCATTCGTTAGTAGCTCAGCGAGTTCCTTAGGATTTTTAATGGTAGCTGATGTACAAATAAACACGGGTTTACTACCATAAAATTCACAAATTCTTTTTAGTCTCCGAATAACATGGGCAACATGGGAACCAAATACACCTTTGTATGTATGCAATTCATCAATGATAATATATTGAAGATTTTCAAACAGTGAAACCCATTTTGTATGATGCGGTAAAATTCCCGAATGAAGCATATCAGGATTTGTCATCACGATATGCCCAGCCTTCCGAACCTTTTGGCGAATACCTGGAGCCGTATCTCCATCATACGTATAGCTTAAAATCTCCTCACCACTTTGCTCGATTAGTTCATTCAAATCATTTTTTTGGTCCTGTGCCAATGCCTTTGTTGGAAATAAATAAATGGCACGCGCATTTTTATCTTCCATTATTTTTTGTAGTACTGGCAGATGATAGCAATAAGATTTACCTGAAGCAGTTGGCGTAACTGCTGTAAAAGACGTACCACTCTGTGCCAAATCAAAAGCCTCTCGCTGATGTGTATAAAGCTGCTCGATACCTCTTGCCTGCAAGGCTTTCACTAAAGACGGATGTAAATTTCCCGGAAAAGGTGCATAGTTGGCTGGGCGTCCTTCTAATGTTTGCCAATGCAAGATACGCTCTTTTAGTTCTTCATCATATCTCCACTCATGTAAAAGCTCACTAATCGTTCGTTTCTTCGATAGCACCCGCTTCTACCTCCTTTACTAATCGTTCAAAAATTTTCAATGTATAGGAGGTAGAGTGAATCGCATCTAAAAAACGTTTTTTACTTGTTTCTTTATAAAAAGACTGCACAACAAATTGCTCCATGGATTCTGCCGCTGAAGCAATTTGTTGTGTATGCATGTATTTCGGTCGATTTTTTTGAATCCATTTATTGGCTTCTTGCTGCCATTCCTTCAACAGTTGATGAATTTCATCTGCATGTGGCTTTACTTCTTGAAAAAAATCGGGTGTTCGATCTTCCTCACGCATTTGCCAAAAACGTGAAACACATTGATCACATTCATCTATTAATTTGGATGTTTGCTGGATAACTAACAATTTTGCACCTCATCTCTCATCAATTACACATAGCAAATATATTTCGTAGTGACTGCATATACATGGTGAATATGTCTTGTCCAGCATGTCCACTATGGAAATATCACTATTCTTGACACCTATTTACCTCACCTTTATGGCAAATATTGTATCAATTTTCATGCTATTGCGTTAGTTCAATTGCTTATGAGATAAGTGTACCAAAGTCTATCATTTTTCACTACTAATAGGCGAACAAGCATTCTTTACTTGCCAGTTCTTTTCTGCTAAGCTTACTTTTTGGCTAACCGCTTTGAGCTGCATAAAAAGATGCAACCCATGAGCATTGTTTTCCAGTGACACTCTCGTGAAAAGTAATTGATTGACCAGATCTAACTGCGCAACTAATTGTTCTAACTTGTTCAAAATAACGCCTCCTTTGCTTTACTTTAGTATTCCTCGCATGTATAGAATTACCTTCATGCGTGACAAAATAAGCGTAAGTTAGCTGAAAGAAGAAGATTTTCGATAAAATTTTAATAATGAACCTTCCATCTGAAAAATCGTCATGAATGAAAGGTCTCGATGTGAGCATATTTTCATCCTAATGGCCTATTTAAATTTATCAGTTATTTTGACGATTCGAGTAATAAGGAAGCTGGCGATTTTTCGACGCAAATTATTCATACTTACCATCGGTTTTCTACTATTCTAGTAACAATTACATGACTGATGGAGGTAGAGAATAGCCACTAAAACATGGTAAACTAGTGGATAGAAAAGCAGTAAGGTAAAGGGTGAGCTTAATGACAATTCGTTATCCAAACGGGAAATTGTATACCCCAAATGCTTCTGTACAGAAAACAGAAAAAAAGAGCAAAAACAAAGATTTATCTTTTAGTAATCGTGGGAAGACGCTAGAAGATGAAATTAATGAAGCAAACGACTATTATATAAAAAGGCGACTTGCTATCATTCATAAGAAACCTGTTCCTGTGCAAATCGTCAAAGTAGAGTACCCTTCACGAAGTGCTGCTGTCATTCGTGAAGCTTATTTTCGAACACCCTCTACAACCGACTACAATGGTGTTTGGAATGGGCAATATATAGATTTTGATGCAAAGGAAACTGCTTCCAAAACAAGTTTCCCTTTAAAAAATATTCATGAACATCAAATGACGCATATGCAGCAAGTGACGGAACAAAATGGTGTGGCTTTTATTATCGTTCGCTTTTCTGCTTTTGAACGATATTTTATTGTGCCATACGAAGTTTTACAAAAGGCCTGGCAAGCAATGGACAATGGCGATCGTAAATCGATACCCTTTTCAACAATCGAAGAAGAGGCATATGAAATTCCCACAAGTTATTATCCACGTATCGATTATTTACCCATCATCCAACAATTGATCGATGCAAAATGCTACGGGTCTGAAAGTGAGGAGAAATAAGAATGACTGAACGTCGTCGAACACGTGGAGAGCATCAAAAAGCTCTCGCTGAAAAAAATAAAAAGAAAAAAACCAAACCAGCCTCATCCACTAAGTCATGGTTTAAACGCATTTTCTTAACAGTCTTAGCTATCGGTGTGGCAGGCTTAATTGGAGGAGCTGCATTATTTGCCTTCTATGCAAGCACGGCTCCAGAGCTCGATGAAGAATTATTGAAAGATCCTGTTTCTTCAGAGTTCTACGATAAAAACGGTGAATTATTTGCAACAATCGGTGCTGAAAACCGTAAATATATAAAATATGAAGATATACCTGAAGATATGATCAATGCTATTCTGGCAACAGAAGATGTACGCTTTTTTGAGCATCATGGTATGGATTTTTATCGTCTTGGTGGTGCCATTCTAGCAAACTTCCGTGATGGCTTTGGTGCACAAGGTGCATCGACTCTCACACAGCAAGTTGTCAAAAACTCATTTTTACAAAACGAGAAGAAATTAAAGCGTAAAGCACAGGAAGCATGGCTTGCCTTCCAGTTAGAACGTAAGTATACAAAAGAAGAAATTTTTGAAATGTACTTCAATAAAATGCTTATGTCAGGTCGCATCTATGGATTCGGCACAGCCGCACAATATTTCTATGGTAAAGAATTAAAAGATTTAACATTAGATGAAGAAGCTCTATTAGCAGGATTAGTGCAACGACCAAATGCGTATAATCCATTAAAAAATCCTGAGCTTGCAAAAAAACGTCGTAATACCGTTCTAGGATTAATGAATCAACATGGAAAAATTTCTAAAGCGGAAATGGAAGAAGCAAAGAAAGCAGAAGTCCAATCAGGTTTAGCGGATGATGCGACACGTCAATCATTTGCAGGTTCCAAATATGATGCCTTCCTGGATATTGTGATCAATGAATTAGAAAATAACGGTGATGGATCGGCAATGGCAGAAGGAATCAAAGTCTATACGACGCTTGATCCAAATGCTCAACAAGTTGTAGAAAATGTGATGAATGATGATAGTAATTTCCCAACTGAAGATATTCAGTCAGGTGTGGCGGTCGTTGATACAAAAACAGGTGCCATTCAAGCCGTTGGTGGCGGTCGTAAATATGGTGCAGAACGTGGCTGGAATTATGCCGAGGACTTAACAAATAATCAACCAGGTTCCACAATGAAACCGTTAGTCGACTATGGGCCAGCAATTGAATATTTAAAATGGTCTACAGGTCAAACACTTGTCGACGAACCAATGAACTATACAGGTACAAAACAAACAATCACAAACTGGGATGGCAGATATATGGGTGCCATGACTGCACGTAAAGCATTATATGCTTCACGGAACGTTCCAGCTGTCAAAGCATTACAGGAGGTTGGCACAGAAAAAGCCAAGGAATTTGTTGGACGTTTAGGAATTGAAACAGAAAACCTCTATGAGTCCGATGCAATTGGCGGTGGTGCTATTACTATCTCTCCTATTCAAATGGCAGCTTCCTATGCTGCTTTCGGAAATAACGGGGTCTATACAGATCCACATTCGATTACAAAAATTGTTTATCGAGATGGTAAAACGTCTAAAAACTACACACCTGAGTCTAAAGTGGCGATGAACGATTATACGGCTTACATGGTAACAGACATGCTACGTGATGTAGTCGGCAATAAGCCTGATGCCTCAGGAACTGCAGCCAATGTGCCTGGCTTGGATATCGCAGGTAAAACAGGTACAACCAACTACTCAGCAGAAGATTTTAGCAAGTATAATTTACCGAATACGAGTGTGCCAGATTCCTGGTTTGCAGGTTACACAACAAATTATTCCATTGCTATATGGAGTGGCTATGAAAAACACTTTGATCCCATTACAACATGGGAAGAACGTCGATTACCTCAAAACTTATTTAAGACCATTATGCAAGAAATTTCAGCGAACGTTGAAACAGCAAGCTTTAAAAAGCCAAGTACGGTTGTAGAAGCAACGGTGGAAGTTGGCTCTAAACCTTTAAGATTGGCAAGTGAGTATACACCTAGCGAACTACGTCAAACAGAGCTATTCGTTCGCGGTACGGAACCAACAGAAGTTTCTGAGGTCTATGAAGCGCCAGAGCTATCTACACCTTATAATGTATCGGCAAGCTTAGATTTAGGAGCACAGTCCATCAATATTTCTTGGGAACATGATGCCATCCTAAATCCTGAAACAGATGAACCATTACCAACTTCATTTGAAGTTTCTGCCACACGACAAGGTGGAGAAACGGTTATCCTAGGTACAGCGGACACTAATGGCTTAACTGTTGCGAACACGCTTGAAGATGGTAATTATACAATCTATGTCGTAGCCATTGTAGATGGCACACGCAGTGAACCTGGTACAACTACCTTCCAGATCGCAAGTACCCCTGAGGAAGATTTGGAAACCGAAGATCCAGATGAGCCAGAAATTGACTTACCGATTGATCCTGGTCAAGAGGACAATAATAATAATGGGAATAACAATAATGGCAATGGTGACAACGGCAATAACAACAATAATAATGGGAATGGGCATGGAAATAACGGCAATAACGATGGCAATCAGCAGCCAACACCACCTACCGAACCTACCAACCCAAATGAAGAAGATCAAAGCACTGAATAAACAAAGAAACACCGAGAAGCATTTCTGCTTCTCGGTGTTTCTATTAGATAGTGAAGGCTGAGGAAGCTATCCGTCAGTATTGACGTTCTATCCGTCAGTTTTGATGCTCTATCCGCTACTTTTCGCGGTCTATCCTTCACTTTCCTTGTTCTATCCACTTCTCATACTCTATCCTACACTCTACGCAAGCTATCCGTCAGTTCTGATGCTTTATCCGCCACTTTTCGCGGTATATCCTTCACTTTACCTGTTCTATCCACTTCTCACACTCTATCCTTCACTCTACACAGTCTAGCTTTTACTAGCTTGAATCCGCAACCGTGCTGTACGCTTTTTTGTTTCTTTAAATAGCTCATCTAGTTGACGATAGCATGCATATTGACCTGGCTTGGCTTTGATAAAGGCAAGTCGTTCAACGCCATTAATCGGTAGCACTTCATCACCTGCTGCTTGCACAAGTTGTTCAAATAGCTCGATGGCTTCTTCCATTAGCCCTTTTGCCAGACCGTTTCTCGCATCATGGGCTGTATGGATAGCGGCTTGCAGTGTAGTCCATTGGGTAAACCAAGCATCTACTTTGTCTTTTGCAATGGCTTCGCTATTCATGCTTCCTTCACCAGGCCTTTCTTTAAACGCTTTTGACCTTCACGACAATCATCGAATAAAGGGCAAGTATGACACCCAGGATTTTGAGCCTTGCAATGGTAACGTCCAAAGAAAATTAGTTGGTGATGTGTTTTTGACCATTTGTCCATTGGCGTTTTCTTCATAATCGTTTCTTCTACTTCAAGCACCGAATCTTTCCATCGACAGAGCCCTAGGCGTTTGGATACTCGCTCCACATGGGTATCCACTGCAAGTGCTGGAATATCGAAGGCTACTGAAAGCACGACATTGGCCGTTTTTCGTCCTACACCCGGTAATGTCACCAATGCTTCACGGGTTGCAGGGATTTCGCCACCGTACTCATCTAGCAAGCGTTGACATAGCGCCTGAATGTTCTTCGCCTTATTGCGATAAAGGCCAATCGAGCGAATATCCTGTTGCAATTCCTCCAAAGAAACAGCTAAATAATCTTCTGGTGTTTTGTATTTTTGAAATAATGTTTTCGTTACTTTATTGACTAGTACATCTGTACATTGTGCAGATAATAATGTAGCAATCGTTAGCTCAAAGGCATTGTCATGTACGAGCTCACAATGTGCATCGGGAAACATTCGATCCATCTCATGTAGACAATGCTCCCACTGTTTTTTCGTTAACAAACTGGATGCCCCCTATTCTCTTTCTTCCAACCAATTATAAAAAGGTACTTTACCCGTTGATTGCGATTCTGGCTGAGCTGTTCGAGCTGGTGCTCTGTTAAATGTCTGTTTCTCACGGAACTGCTCACTTTGCTTTTGTGCGGCTTGCGGTGTTGTAATATTTTTCTTTTTCCACTCTAATAAAATGCGATCAATATAGCGTATACTCAGTTTCCCAGCAAAGACAGCCTCCTTTAGCGCCTCTTTGATGAGTGCTGGACTATGCTTGTCCTCATCAAGCCAACATCCAATTTTTTCAAGCTCTAAAGGAGATAAAAGACGCCCCATTTCCTCTTCAAAAAGACGGAATATCTCACCTTCTTCTTGTTGAAGAGTCACTGCCGTTTGTTGTTGCTCTTTCATATCAATCATCTGCAAAATGCGCTCCCAAAGTGGGTATACGGAATACTTTTCATATAGCTTGCCTCCTGCATCAACATCACGTGTAATTTCAAGGAATCCCTTTTGCATTAATCGCTGTAAACGTGATGTGATGTCATTGTCAGCCATTGCGAGACGATTCTTTAGATCATTCGGTGTCGGGAAGTCATTCCCCTCCATATGAAAGGCTAATAAGTGCATGACAATTAGTGCCTCTTCATCCTCCATATTTAACTCCTTATAAAACTGAAAAAAAAGCTGAGGAATGGGAATCATTCTCTGCTCAGTCCATGTACGGAGTCGATGATTATTTACGTTCATTATTCTCCAGACCCCTTCTTTAAGTAAGTAGAAAAGCCGCGTAGATAGTTCACTACGCGACTTTTAAATTGATTAGCTTATGGATATAAGCGGTTCAGTAAACGTGGGAATGGAATCGTTTCACGGATATGTTCTGTGCCTGAAATCCATGCGACAGTTCGTTCTAACCCAAGACCAAAGCCTGAATGTGGAACAGAGCCATGTTTGCGAAGCTCTAAATACCATGCATAGGCATCTAATGATAGGTTATGCTCTTCCAGACGTGATTTTAATAAATCATAGTCATGGATACGCTCAGAACCACCAATGATTTCCCCATAACCCTCTGGTGCAATTAAATCAGCACATAATACAACATCATCACGATCTGGATGTGGCTGCATATAGAACGGTTTAATGCCTACTGGGTAACAAGTAATAAATACTGGTTTGTCAAATGAGTTCGCAATCGCTGTTTCATGTGGCGCACCAAAATCATCGCCCCATTCAATATCGTCGAAGCCTTGTTCATGTAAAAGCTTAATCGCATCATCGTACGAAATACGAGGGAATGGCGCTTTAATGTTTTCAAGTGTCGATGTATCACGGCCAAGTCGCTCTAAATCTAATTTGCAGTTTGCAAGTACAGATTGTACGATGTGTGCTACATATTGTTCTTGTACTTCTAAATTTTCTTCAAATTCTACAAACGCCATCTCAGGCTCGATCATCCAAAACTCGATTAGATGACGACGAGTTTTAGATTTTTCAGCACGGAACGTTGGACCGAATGAGAATACTTTTCCTAAAGCCATCGCAGCCGCTTCCATGTAAAGCTGACCAGATTGAGATAGATAAGCATCTTCATCAAAATATTTTGTATGGAACAGCTCTGAAGTACCTTCAGGTGCAGAACCTGTTAAAATTGGTGGGTCCATTTTTGTAAAACCGTTGTTGTTAAAAAATTCGTATGTAGCACGAATGATTTCATTACGAATTTTCATAGTAGCATGTTGTTTACGAGAACGTAGCCATAAATGACGGTTATCCATTAAAAATTCTGGACCATGTTCTTTTGGTGTGATTGGGAAATCTGTTGCTGCATGTAGTACCTCAATACCAGTTATAGCAAGCTCACAGCCAAAGCTTGAACGTTCGTCAGCTTTAACCTCACCTATAACATACATAGAAGTTTCTTGCGTCATCCCTTTTGCCGTAGCAAAAATTTCTTCGCCTACTTCTTCTTTCACAACAACACCCTGTACAAAGCCAGAGCCATCACGTAGCTGTAGGAACGCGATTTTGCCGCTTGAACGTTTATTGGCTAACCAAGCGCCAATTTTGACTGTTTCACCGATATGCTGTGGCATATCTTTAATCATAATTTTTTTCATAGAAATCCTCCAAAGTCGACTAGCAGGATTAGTCTTGCCATTTTGATTTTACAAATGAATCAATACGACGGACTGCCTCTTCTAATAAGTCTAAAGATGTAGCATAAGATAATCGCATTGTAGTTGGTGTGCCGAAGCCAGAGCCTGGAATCACTGCTACGTTTGCTTCTGTTAAAATATCCGCAGCAAATGCATCTACTGAATCATAGCCAGTATGAGCCATTGCTTCTGCTACGTCTGGTAATAAGTAGAATGCACCCTGTGGCTTTAATACATGGAAGCCAGGAATAGCACTTACCTGTGGATAAATTTTTTCAAGACGAGATTCAAATGCCTGACGCATTTCCTCTACTGTATCTTGAGATCCATTATAAGCCTCCACAGTTGCATATTGTGCTGTTGTTGTCGCGTTAGATGTTGAGTGTGATGCAAGGTCAGTCATTGCATTAATAATGTCTGCGTCGCCTGCAGCATACCCAATACGCCAGCCTGTCATAGAGTGAGATTTTGCCACACCATTTACAACGATTGTACGTGCTTTCACTGCATCAGAAAGTTGTGCAATTGAAAAATGCTCAATACCATTGTATACAAGCTTCTCATAAATTTCATCTGACACGATTAAAATATCTTTTTCTTCTGCAACAGCAGCAAGTTCTGCTAGCTCTTCACGAGAATAAATCATGCCAGATGGGTTGCTAGGAGAATTGATAATCACTGCTTTTGTTTTGTCTGTCACAGCTGCTCTCAGTTGATCCGCTGTAATTTTATAGCTTTGTTCACGTGTACCTTCAACATATACTGGTACGCCGCCAGCTAATTTCACTTGTTCTGGATAAGACACCCAATAAGGAATTGGAATAATAACCTCGTCGCCTTCATTTAAAATCACTTGGAATAGCGTGTATAAAATATGCTTTGCCCCTACACCCACAATGATTTCATTTGGCTGATAGGCAAGGTTATTGTCGCGTTGAAGCTTATCAATAATGGCTTTTTTCAGAACTGGAAGTCCGCCAGCAGGTGTATATTTTGTATACCCTTTTTCCATTGAATCAATGGCTGCATTTAAAATGTTTTGAGGTGTATTAAAGTCTGGTTCACCAGCCCCAAGACCAATAACATCAATACCTTGCTCTTTCAATGCTTTTGCTTTCGCAGTAATCGCTAAAGTTGAAGATGGTGTTAAAGTTTTTACACGTGTTGCTAATAAATTTTTCATTCGGGATCTACTCCTCTTATAAATTCGTAATGCGCTTCCACCAGTCGCCATCCTTAAACATAATATAGACATAGTTGAGCTGGTCATGGTCGTTCAGATACGTAATTTCCCAAACTGCGCCAGGCTCCTCATAGCCTAATTTCATGTGGAGGACTTTTTGTACATTTCCTTCATTTTTAAAAACCGATAATGCTTGCTTTTCCGTAATACCATCTTCTAATAACACTTCCTGAATGGAATCCTCGTCTAGATTCGTCGGAACAAAGACAGCTTTTTTATCACCGTATTCGTCTACCCCGAACACAGTAACATACGAATGTTTGCCATTATATGTGTAGGACTCCGATACAATTGCGAGGGCTTTGGCATCGAGTGCCAACTGTTCAGCCTGCTCTTCAATTGAACGGAACGGAGCCTCGGCTTTCCAGAGTACTAAAATACTAATGACAAGTGACAACGAAACAATAAAGACAGAAATGAAAATTAACCAGTTTTTCATCTATTCACCTTATGTTTCACATCGAGCTGTTTTGGTATAACACATAGCTGATGCATGTGTGTGTCTATAACTGTGTAACCATTCATTTTGCTTTCCATTTTGTCAACCTGCTTTCTTTCCTCATACCACAACATTATACAACAATTTTGTACTGTCGTGTTTCTTAATTTCATATATTGTACGTTGCTAGAACAACGTTTTCAAATGATGACTACAGTAAATTTCATTCCAGATAAAAAACGCTTCTTTTTAGGAATAAATATCATGGCTAAATCAAAATAAAAATTCCTATTTAACCATGTAAATAGGAACGAGTAATTATGATAATTCGTATAGAACACAGCTAGCACGGCCATTCGCTTTCGCTTGGTATAAACAGCTATCTGCTTGCTCAAATAGCTCTTTGTATTGATAGTTTTTCTGATTATTCACACAAGCCCCCATACTCACCCTTAAAGGATAGCTTTGCTGTTCTTGTTCGAGCTTTAATGAGAGCAAATAGGCATGGGTGTTATGGACCAATGCTTTGATATAATCCTTTTGCGGATGCCTGAAACAAAGGATGAATTCATCTCCACCATAACGAATAACTTTCACATCTTCATCCTGTAAAAAATCCTTCAACCCGTTAGCTAAAAGCTGTAAAATCATATCCCCAAACAAATGACCATGCGTGTCATTAAATAATTTAAAATAATCGACATCCAGTACCGTAATACATACATAGGATTGCGTCATTTTCGCTGCATTCAACCATTCCTGTAGCTCATAATCTAAAAAATGACGATTTAATACGCCTGTTAATGGATCATAATGTGCTTTTTCCTCAAGCTTCTCCTTTTGACGCTTAAATTCCAAGTTCATTACTTGTTGCAGTAAATTAGCAACACTCATTTTTTCTGAGAGATCAATATATTCACGCTGTACATCAAAAATCTCATCTCGCCAATCCAATTGATACAATACATTTAACAGTAAGCGCATCACTTTTTTTGTAATCGGCTTATCCCCATAGGATTGAGCAAGTTCTATCGCTTGTTTATAATAGGATACGGCTTCTTCAAGCTTTTGCTGCTTTTCATATAAAAAACCATAGCCAAACAGTGCCGCTACTTTTTCGCGTTTATGGTGCTGAATAATGTCAGAAGATAGTGTACTGTCCAGCAATGCCTTCCCCGTCAAAAAATCTCCTTCTAAAATATACACATCTGCTAAATTATTATTAATACGAATATCATGTAATTTTGCTAAATCAGGCATTGTTCTAGATAGGGATTTATTATACGCTTTAGCTAATAGCCCTGCTTGAAGTGCTTCCTTTGTGCAGCCCTTCTCTACCTCTAGATAGCATAAATTATTATGACAACGAACTAGCATGATTGGATCTTGTAGCTCCTGTGCATAGGCGATAGATTTTTTCGTCATCTCCACCGTTTTTTCACGGATACCCACTAAATCATAGATTAAGGACATCACTAAATGATAATGCATTAAATCTTTAGTCGTACCATAATTTTGACAAATGGCTTCATAATCATGAATAAGGCTGACCATGCTTAATGTGTCACCTAAAGAATGATGAACTAATATTTTTTGATAATACAAATCCAATGCATATGGATAGTTATTGCTCTCTAATGCGACTAAAAGTCCTTGATCAGCTAGCTTTAGCGCTTCTGTTAAATACCCCTTTGTGCGCATCTCCATAATCGTTTTATTTAATTCTTCTAATGTTAATTCCACCGTTTCACCACTTCTCCATGCCCTATATCATCCAATTTACTTTGTGCTTTCTCAATTATAAGACATATTTATTCACTTCGTCCGCCTTTTTCGTAAGATACCAACTATTACCTATATTGCAAAACTCGCTTGTGGTGATTGTTCTAAAATCTTACATCAATTTGCTTTCAAAATGAACCATCTTATTCCAACAATAATCTGTAGCTAAAATTTTTATGTCTTTACACATTTTTCTCCATTTTTGTCCTCGTTACCTATTGTTTTTACCCATATGATGAGATAATTAGCCATTTTAAGTATTGAAAAGGGACGTGATGTTGTGAGTATGCAAATTAACCCCTCTGACCCAGCAACGATTCCAAAATTTGTAGATGAACTCCCAAAACCAATGATCGCTAAACCCAAATACAGTAGAGGGCAACAAAAGAATGATTATTACGAATTGGTTATGATGGAAGGCCAGCATCGTTTTCATAAGCATTTTCCAAACTCATTAATTTGGGGATACAATGGGCTTTATCCAGGACCAACCATTGAAGCTTCTAAAGACAAAACTATCTACGTGAAATATAAAAATCAGCTGCCCTTACAGCACTTTTTGCCAGTAGATTTTACGCTTCATGCCGCCAACGATTCACAAGAAGTGAGGACCGTCACTCACTTACATGGTGCCAATGTGGATTGGCAAAGTGATGGTCATCCAGAAGCATGGTACACAAGAGACTATCGGCATACTGGTCCAAAATTTAATAAGGAAATACATGAATATACGAATCATCAGCCGGGCACTACCATGTGGTATCATGACCATGCCATGGCTTTAACACGTTTAAATGTCTATGCAGGATTAGCAGGCTTTTATTTACTGAGGGATGCACTTGAGGAACGTTCCAATTTACCATGTGGAGACTATGAATATCCGATTTTAATACAAGATAAATCATTTAACGAGGATGGCTCATTGTTTTATCCTGATGAACCACCATTCCCAGTTCCCGTTCACCCCTCTATCACACCAGGCTTTGTTGGCAATACGATAGTGGTTAACGGAAAACTATGGCCTTATTTAGATGTAGAGCCACGTAAATATAGATTTCGGTTTCTAAATGGCTCTAATCGCAGAGGCTATGTCATCGGCCTGTCAAATGGTCAACCAATGTTTCAAATTGGTACAGATGGGGGTTTTTTAGCAGCTCCACAACTTATCCAATCTGTCGAGTTGCTGCCAGCTGAACGCACAGATGTCATTATCGATTTCTCAAGCTGTGCTGGACAGGAGATCACCTTACTTAATACTGATACTGATTTCAGTGATGAACATACAGATGTGATTATGCAGTTTCGAGTAACTCTGCCTTTAAAATGTGAAGATACAAGTGAAATTCCAGAAAGACTTGCCGTTTCTATGGATCTACATCCACACCATGCACATATCGACAGACAACTGCCACTGACAGCGACCACTGATGAGTTTGGGCGACCTATGTTACTATTAAATGATCGGATGTACCATGATCCAGCAACAGAAAAACCATCTTTAGATAGTGTGGAAATCTGGAACTTTATTAATGCGACGCCTTTTATCCATCCTATTCACCTACATCTTATTCAATTTAAAATTCTGGAACGAAGGCCCTTTGATTTAGAGATCTATCAAAATGAAGGCATCGTACAATTTATAGGACCGCCTGAAGAACCACGAGACTATGAACGAGGTTGGAAGGATACGGTGAAAGCTGATGCTGGTAAGGTTACGAAAATTATTATGCATTGGAAAGATCATATCGGAAATTATATGTGGCATTGTCACTTCCTGGAGCATGAGGATCATGATATGATGCGACCAATTCTCGTCATGAAAGACGTCCATGCTGTCCAGCAGCCGCATGCAGAAGTAGAACATTCAGCATCACATCAAGAAACAACCGCTCCCACAAATCCTACTAGCACTACAAGTACTACCCATCATAGCGAATCGCCAGCACCACTATTACATGCGGCAGAACACTCATCACATGAGGAAGAAAAGGAAGCCTCTCCTATTCAAGAGGAATCGATTGCTATTCATATAGGAGATAATACACAACATATGCCACCACTACTGTTTCCAACCATTCCTACCAATACTCCTACCAGCAGGCATCGGCCACGTCGTAGAACAAGAAGATTTTAGCTAACGATCGCATTACAAAGAAAACTACCAATGAAAAGGTGGTTTTCTTTGTCCTAGCAAATTATTTAGCCTCCAATCGCCATAGTCTTTTCGTTACGAACGCTAATAATAATACACACACAGAGATCATAAGGACTGGTACATAGATGTTGTCTTGAAAGAACTCGAATAGCAATCCATACCCCATTTGCCCAAGCGGTGCCATACATTGTGATACGGCCATCATAATCGCCATAACCTTCCCTAATTGCTCATTCGGCGTATCCTTTTGGACAAGCGTCATCACGTAAATAGAGATGATTGTCATCATCATCGCAATGACAAGAGCACAACCAATAAATAGGGTATAGGAGGGATAATAGCCAATTTGAAGTGTGTGAGGAAATACAGCCATAGCCATTGGAATTACCAAAAAGGCTGACACCAACACCCAAATGTATAGGGTGTGAATGCGCAGCTTTTTTGCAAAGTAACCCATCGTTAACGCGCCTAAAATCGTCGCAAAATCAATAATGCCCATTCCTATTCCATATAATGTATCACTACTTTTCATCGTGACACGAAGAATAATAGGCACACCGACGATAAATAGTGGTGTCAATAATAAATTCAATAAAGCAGCAAGTAGCGTACATTTTAAAATAAATGTTTGCTTCACGACAAAAGTAAAACCTTCTTTCATGTCTTTGAGTAATGTCGGTACCAAATGACCATCATAGCTACGTTTTACAAATGGGATTGTCATAAACATTTCTACAATAGCCGTAAAGAAAAATAATAAACCACTCACTATGACAAGAGTTTTGAGACCTAGCATTCCATATAAAATACCTCCAAGTACAGGTGCTGTCACCCCCGCTAATGCCTGCACCCCATTGACGATTCCATTGGCCTGCTCAAGCTTCTGGTCGCTAACCAATAGCGGGATACTCGCCATTACAGCTGGCGTGTACATCGCACTAATAAATGATAGTAGCACCATGACCAACCCAATCCAAATCACTGAATGATTGTCTGTTAGTAATCCAATAAAAAACATCCACACAATGCCGCTACTGACAAAATCAAATAGGACCATTAAATTACGCCGATTAAAACGATCTGCTATAGCACCACCAAATGGCGTAAGTAAAATAGGTAGGCTTGAAATAGCAAAAAGCACGGCAAAAAGATCTGCCCGCCCCGTTATGTCTAAAACAAAAAGTGAAAGAGCAAATCTTAAAAGCGCAGAGCCCAAAATAGAAATAATCTGACCAACTACCATAATGATGAAATCTTTCGAAAAGCCCTTTTCTTTGACTAGCATTTCCATATACTGACCACTCCTTTATACAATTAGACCGACAGTCGGTCATCATTTGTGTAAAAAAAATGTAGGCACAAGTTGAGGCTTTACAAGCTTTTTTAACTTGCCTTACAAAAATAGACTGACTGTCGGTTTATAAATAGTATATGTGAACGCTCCAAAAAAAGGAACTTATTTTTATACCGCCCATATTTTATTCGTATTAGCCTTTGAAATAATCTTTAATTTGCTCAATCATAGCTGTTGTTGCCTGACTGACATAGCGATCTACGCGGTAAATAATCGATAAGCTACGGCTTGGTGCACCATTTGAAATCCGTATACTACACAAAGTAGGATCATTCATTTGTTGGAGTAACGGATAAGGTTGCACCGTCACACCAATATTGGCTCGAACAAGATTCATGATGGACGTGACAGAGCTTGTCTCAAGAATAGAATGGAGTTGAAAACCATGCTTTTTTACAGCCTCTTCTACAACCTCTCTACCAAGAAAACCTTCTGGATACATCACCATAGGAAGGTCTTCTAATTCAGCAATTGAGATCACTGTTTGATTTGACAATGGGTGCTCCTTTGAAACAGTCAATACGTATTCCTCTCTACATAAAGGAATAATAACCAAACGATCATCTGATTCTACATTCGTCCCAATGCCGATATCCACTTCATTTTCAAGCACCTGCCGCATAATATCGATTGAAGCAAGTATCTTTAATTTCACCTTTGGGAATTTTTGATGGAAATCAATAACTAGCTGTGTGATCCGATAGTCAAGATCAGAGGGCATAATGCCAATACGTATTTGCCCCCCTTCTAGCGCCTGTAAATCTTTAATAGAATCTTTAACATTTTGTAATGTATTCAATACCTCTGAAGTATAGCTAAATAATAGTGAGCCCGCCTCTGTCACAACAATTTTTTTGCCAATCCGATCGAACAATGGCATACCTAGCTCATCCTCAAGCACACGTATTTGCTGACTTAATGTTGGCTGAGCGATGCCTAGTTTCTCAGCAGCTTTTGTAAAATGTAGCTCCTCATAGACTGCCATAAAATAATGCAAATGCCTTATTTCCATAACGATCACATCCATCATAGTTTGTAACTATTATTGTAATAGTAATAATAGTATTGTTCAATCATTCTAGTTAGTATAGACTTCAATTTGGACTTATTATTTATTTGATATGACGGAGTGGAAAGACAATGAATATAAAACGTAAAATCGTACCAATTATCGCTATTATTTTAGCTTCTTTTAATTTACGACCTGTTATTACTTCAGTGTCCCCTTTATTAGGCACCATTCGTGAGGCTTTACATATGAGTGCGGCTACGGCCAGTTTATTCACTTCTTTGGCTGTACTTTGTATGGGCTTATTTGCACCTTTTGCAATCAAACTAGCCAATCGTTGGAGCATTGAGCGAGCTATTGCTTACTCTCTTATTCTTATTGGACTAGCAACAGCTGCCAGATATTTTGCTTATACTGCCTGGGTCATGCTGTTAACGGCCTTGTTGTCAGGCATTGGCATTGCCATCGTGGGACCATTATTATCAGGCTATATTAAGGAGAAATTTGCGAACCCTTCTCGTGTAGTGGGTATTTACTCGCTAGCACTTGTAGTAGGAGCTGCACTTGGTTCAGGGCTTTCTATTCCCTTAAGTAATCTTTTTCATTCATGGCAAGTTTCTGCTGCCTCCTGGGCTATTCTTGCTTTAATCGCTTTATTCTTTTGGTGGAAGCCCCTCGAACAGAAAACAGTTACGGCAACAGTCGCGAATTCACCTAGTACGAGCATAACTGTGAAGCAAATGTTAATGAATCAAAGGGCTTGGCTTTTAACAGGCTTTTTTGGCTTAATGGCCTTTATGTTTTATACCATTATGGCTTGGTTACCCCCAATCGCTGAAAATTTAGGTTATAGCAAACACGAAGCTGGGCTGATGCTGACACTATTAACAGTTGCCCAAATGCCCGCTACGTTTTTAGTGCCTATATTAAATAACCGTTTTCAGCATAGAGCTGTATGGCTAGTAGGCAGTTCATCATTAGAATTAATCGGTTTATTGATGCTTCTATTTTCTTATAATCCTTGGCTAAGCAGTATTCTGATTGGTATTGGTGCAGGTGGGCTATTCTCATTAGGGCTAACACTACCTATTGATGAGGCCAAAGATATTCACGAGGCCAGCTTCTTAGCTGCCATGACACAATCAGTTGGCTTTGTATTTGCTGCATTTGGCCCCTTCTTTGTCGGTCTTGTTCGAGATTACACAGGCAATTTTACAACTGCCATTATTGGCATGATTGTTATCGTCATCGTGATGATACTGATTCAACTAAAAATTGGGAATCAGAAGCAAATGCATCATGCACATATGAAAAAGACGACTTTCTAACAAGGAAGGTCGTCTTTTTATTATGAAATCGATTTTTGCCTTTATGAATCATTACGCTAGCAATAAACGTAGATCTTCAGATGACTAATGCAAATTAGCTAACTGAAGCATATTTTAGAACAACGGCCTCTAATACATCGATTCCTATTAATACATCTTCAAGCGCTGTATGTTCATCCGGATGGTGACTTAAACCATCCACAGAAGGAATAAAAATAAGGCCAACTGGTCCAAGCCTCGTCATATTCATAGAATCGTGACCTGCTCCACTTTGCATAAATTGATAGGAGAGTTTCTTTTCTACACAAATCGTTTCTAGATCTTGCATTAGATTTGGAGAAAGTAGGACAGGCTCCTCTGAACTAATGACATTGTATTCAATCGTAAGCTGTCTCTTTTGTTGAACGTTTGCAATAACAGCATAAAAATGCTGAAGGACACGTTCTCTCGATTCCACAGAGGATGATCGGATATCTACAGTTAACTCCACTTCACCTGGAACTACGTTCATCGAGCCTGCCACAACCTCTAGTATCCCTACTGTTGCCACAGTTCCAAACTCCTGCTCTGCTATCGCTGCTTTTTCCAATTCTAATGCCAATTCGGATGCTCCTAAAAGAGCGTCCTTTCTCATATTCATTGGGGTCGTGCCTGAATGGGATGCTTTTCCGTTTAACTTCATTAATAAGCGGACTGGTGCTGCTACCCCTGTTACAATACCTATTTTCTTCTCATAGTTAATAAGCAATGGTCCCTGTTCAATATGCAATTCAAAAAAAGCATGGAATCCTTCCTCTACTCTTGTTGCTTGATCAACACTACTAAAATCAAGTCCACAATGAGCAAAAGCCTGCTCCATCGTAATACCATCTCGATCAACCAAATGGCGGTATTTTTCTTTATCGATTAGACCTGCCATTGCTTTACTGCCTACTGTCGACACACCAAATCTTGAAGACTCCTCACAGGCAAAGGCGATAATTTCAATTGGATGCTCTGTCACAATAGATCGCTCGTTTAATCGCTTAATGACCTCTAGGGCTGCGGTTACACCAACAACGCCATCATATTTACCGCCTTGATAGACAGTGTCTAAATGGGATCCCATGACAACAGGCTGCAATCCTGGCACACTGCCTTCTCTTCGAGCAATAAGATTTCCACAATGGTCAATATGAATTTGAAGATTTTCATCTTTACATAAACGAATAAAGGCATGTAAACAAGCCTGTTCTTCATTCGTATAGGCAACTCTCGTAATCCCTTTCTCGCCTGAATTATATTGATTCATTTTATCTAGTAATTGTTGATAACGTTCTTTATAGATCATGTAAACAGCTCCTTCTTAAGCATTACGAAGATGAAAATCAGACCAAATGTACTCTTTCATAGCATTTTTTTCATTGTACCAATTATTTTACACCTTTTTGGTTGAAAATTAGAAAAGGGATTCTCTATAACGAGATCCCTGCTCTAATTTGTCGGAAAGACTTAAGCAGTTTATGACTGCTGCAATCTATTTACTATTCGCCATTTTGTCATTGAAATGATGGAACAATGCATCACATTCTTCAGTCGTTTCAATTTTTTTCATGTTCAGCACACTTTTATCTTTACCTGTTAAGTAATCACGTAAATGCATATCAGAGAAGCCATGTACATGAGCATCTTCTGCTGTATTACAATAATGGACTTCTTTAATACCTGACCAAATGATTGCGCCAACACACATTGGACATGGTTCACATGTAGCGTAGATGACACAATCCGATAAATCCATAGTGCCAAGCTTTTTAGAAGCCTCACGAATGGCTACTATTTCTGCATGTGCAGTGATGTCTGTATCACGCATCATTGTATTGCCTACAACAGCGATGATTTCATCTCCTCTTACAATCGTTGCACCAAATGGTCCACCAATATTTTGATTGATACCTTCTTTTGTTTTATCAACAGCTAGTTGAATGTAATCCATACCGTGATTCCTCCTAGTTAATAATATGAGTACCAGCCTGATTATTAATCGCTTCTTTTAGACTTTCAGGGTTTGTAATAATCACTCGATGACCACCATTTTCTAAGAAGCTTAAGCTTGCTTCGATTTTTGGTAGCATACTGCCTGGCGGGAACTGATTATCTTGAACATGCTGCTTTGTTTCTTCGACTGTAATTTCTTTAAGTGCTTGTTGCTCAGGTTTTCCAAAGTTAATAAACACACGAGGAACACCCGTCGTAATAATTAATGAGTCTGCATTTACTTGTGCAGCTAATAGACTTGTTGCAAAGTCTTTGTCAATTACTGCATCTACACCCTCATAGACATTGTTTTCTTTTTTAACAACTGGAATTCCACCACCGCCTACAGCGATCACGACATAATCATTGTCAATTAATGATTTAATTGCGTCTTTTTCCACGATATCAATTGGTTTTGGGGAAGGCACAACACGACGATAGCCACGCCCCGAATCCTCTATCATTTTCCAATCAGGATGCTCGACTAACATCTCCTCGGCTTGCTCCTTAGTAAAGAATGAACCAACTGGCTTTGTAGGGTTAATAAAGTTTGGATCATTTTCATTGATTTCAACTTGTGTAATCACACTGACTACTTTTTTATCAATTTGACGTTTAGCCAGTTCGTTAATTAATGCTTGTTGAATCAAATAGCCAATTCCACCTTGTGTGTCAGCTACACAGTTTACTAAGGGAATTGCTGGCATGCCCGATACCTCATTAGCAATTTCACTTCGTTGTAAAGTGAAACCAACTTGTGGGCCATTGCCATGCGTGACAACCACTTTATAACCTTCCTGAATCATATCCGCAATATGTTCGACAGTTTGAGCAACTGCCTCTTGCTGACTTTGAATGGATTCGCTTCCACTATCTTTTACCAACGAGTTACCGCCGATTGCTACAATTACTAATTTATTCACAACTACACCCCTACTTCTTTTTCTACACTATTTTGAACATTTTGCTGATTAAATTTATATAACAACGTATATAAAATGAATGACACGATCAGTCCGCTAAAGAAAGCAAAGTTATTTAGCTGTACTAAGAACGGCACACCTTTCAGGAAAGCACCTGACATCGGTAAAAGGAAGCTGATCAAAAGGACGATACATGCTACGATGTTATAGCCAGATTTATAAGCCCCATTGCTCCCTTCTTCCACATAAATTACGGATAAATCTAAACGTCTTTTACGCTCGATAAAGAAGCTAGACAACATAATACCTGCGATGGGTCCAAACATAGAGCCTATAAAACTATAGAAGAAAAATAACGTTTCTGTACTCGATACGAGTTTCCAAGGCAAAATGATTGTGCCAATAATCGCTGTTAAAATCCCTGCTGTTTTGACAGTAAATACTTTAGGGAATAAAGTTGTCATTTGTAATCCCGATGGTAATAAGTTACCGAAAACTACAAAAGCTGTTGCGCCTACATTTAAAGCTAAAATTAATACAATTACAGAAAACGGATTTTGAATTTTATCAATAGCGTCTACAATATTAAAAATTGGTTGCCCGAAAGCAATTTCTGTCCCTGCTATTAAACTAATACAAGTAATCGCAAACAAGAGATACGAGCCGATCATACCAATGGATAAGCCATAGATCATTGCTTTTGGCGATTTAGCTCGATGCGTAAAGTCTGCAATATTTACAACTGGACCCGCCCAGTTTGACACCAATGCGCTCACACAGGCAATAAAGACCAATGGACTTTCCATTGTTGTAGAAGGCTTATATTCTAAAATGGGCCCGATTCCTCCAGCAATATTAATTGCCCAAATAGCTGCGCCAATAATGAAAATATAAACAATCGGTGATGAATATTTACCGAAGACTGTTAGCATATCCATGCCGCCTAAAAATAGTAAAACTGTAATGACCCATAAAATAATATAAGAAATCATTGTCGGAACATCTAAGCCAAAAATAGTGAAGTCTCCACCAATAGACATATAGTTCGGAATGAATCTTGCAAATAATACATTAAGGGATTGAGCGCCCACAACTGTTGTCGTACCAAAGAATACAACCCCAGCAATCAATCCTCGACATAATGCTGGAATAATAGAGCCTTTCACTCCAAATGAATCTCTTAGTAATATGGCAAATGGAATACCATATTTAGAGGCAGAATATCCATTTAAGCAATAGCCTGCTGAGACGATCACTGCTGAAAGCATAATGGCTAAGAAAACTTGATTAACTGATAATCCTAAGACAAAAAATCCTGCAACCGTCATATAAGACATAATATTGTGAACTGCGCCCATCCACACGGTAATGTAGTTAAAGATTCCCCAGTCTCTTTCCTGAGGACCTTTTGGTAAAAGTTCTTCCGAATAGCCAAGTGCTCTATAGTCTTGATTGGACTGTTCAATTTTAGCGTGTTCCATATAAAGCTCCTCCTACTTATAGGAAGTGGGCTTAAGCCCACTTCTCACTAATTGTGATTAATGCTTTTTCAAAAGCTTCCATTGGAGGATTCGTAATACCAGCACCAATCATACCGATTCCAGCCTCTTTATGTGCGATAGCTGTATTAATAATTGGAAGAATACCTGATTGGATGACTTTACGAATATCAATACCTGTAGGAATTCCCATGAAGTTTAATAATGGAATGGTAATATTTTGGTTTTCCGTCGTTGTAATTTCTTTCATTTTACGAGAATAACCAATTGCTTCATCTACTGTTCCACCTACTAAAGCAACGATTGCTGGTGCAGTAGCCATTGCGAAACCACCAATACCGTATGTTTCTGTAATAGCACTATCCCCAATATCAAGACCTGAATCCTCTGGTTTGTAGCCAGCAAACATCGGTCCGATTACTTTTTGTGCAGGGCCAGTAAACCATGTATTACCTGCCATGCCACTAATACGAACACCAAATTCTACACCGTTACGTGCCATTGTTGTCACGACTGTACTATATTCGATTCCATGTGCAGCATCTAATGCACATTTACAGCAGGCCATCCATGTAGGACCTGAGAAATAATCACTACTTGCCACGAAATCGAATACTGCTCGCTTCTGTTCAACAGGGTAATCTGTTTCTAAGATATATGGTGTCAGTGCTTGAATTAATAAGCTTGTACCGGCATTATTACGGTTATGACATTCGTCGCCCATATGAAGTGCTTGTGCAAGCATTAATCGTAGATCGATGCCGTCTTGATTTAATTTCATTGCATCACGTAAAATTGGCCCTAACACATCACGCATCCATATTAATCGTTCAACAACGCTGTCATCATTGGCACCCATACGTAAGATTTTTGCCATTTGCTCACTTAAGTTTGTATAGGCGATATTGCCATACGTTTTATTTTCAACGATGTGCATGAACATCGAAGCAGATGTTACACCAGCCATTGAACCAACGGCATTATGCTCATGACAAGGTGAGAATGTGATTTCTCCTGAAGCCGCTACCACTGCTGCTTCTTCTAAATCTTTTGCTAATCCTTCGAATACAAGTGCACCCATAACAGCGCCCTGCATTGGGCCATTCATGTTTTCCCACGTAATGGGTGGTCCTGCGTGTAAAATTGTTTTTTTCGTCATGCCAGGCACAACATTGATGGCTTGATCAAAACCAATCAGCACGGGTTGAGAGTTCACAATTTTTTCAACTGCAAGACGGTTTGCTGCTTCAATTTTTTCAGCAAGTTCTGCTTTATCGATTCTGTTTAGTGCTGCAATAATTTCTGGCTTACCTCCACCTGGTGGTGACCACTCTAAGTGTGTAGCACTTGCATTTTGTGCTAAAATATCATCTTTAAAAAGTTCAATACCTACGTTAATTACGTTAATTTTACTTGTAAAAAGTTCATTAATCTTACTCATGATTTTCTCCTTTCAACACCATTTCTCTAGCAAGTAATCCAGCATTTGTACTACTGCTTGCATGTGTAACACCGGCATCGATTAATTTTTTCACTTGCTCCTCTATGTTTGGCGTATCTAAATCAGTTCCAAGGACATACCCAATGATTTCTAAGTGTCTGCCTTCTTTTTCAGCTAATTGTTTTGCTTCAATCATGGCAGGAAGCATAACGCCAACTGGGTCTTCATGAGAGCCAAAGCCTAATACGAAGTCCATCACAATGACACCAACTGACGGATCTTTTGCTTCTTGTAAGAAACGCTCAATACGAGAAGATGGATCGATCATTGGATGTGGTTTACCATTTGTAAAATCATCATCACCGAAGTCAATGAAAGTATGTTCTTGACTCACATTGATCTCTTTCAATAAGAAATCAGGATTTTTCTGAATGTTACTGTAAACGTTATCGAATTTTTCCATCGCTAGATACATAGATTCATCACAAAGCGTACCGCCACAGAATAACCCACGAATGTATTTTTGTTCTGGTGCTAGTTTTGCACGAACCTCTTCAACTAATGGAATGTTAAGTGCACGTTTGTTAATGCCTGCTTCATCAATACCTGCTAGTAAGACTGCTTTTAATGCTGCTTCTTTCGATGTTTTAGCAAATTGTCCACCAGCTGCCACTACAGCTTCTTCATTACCACCGATAAAGTAAACCACTACTGGTTTGCTGCATTCTTTAATTTGTGCGAGCACTTTTTTCTCAACACTTGCTTCAGGTGGCTTCGATACTAGAACGATCACTTTTGTCGCTTCATCCGCATCAAGGGCTTTAATGCCATCAAGCATCATAATGCCGCCTACTTCTTTACTTAAATCTCTTCCGCCAGTACCGATCAGTTGTGTGATTCCACCACCGAAGTCATGAATACGAACACTTACCTCTTGGCTACCTGTACCAGATGCTGCTACGATACCGATATTACCTTTTCTCACAGCGTTGGCAAAGCAAAGACCTGTATTACCAATAATGGCCGTACCACAGTCTGGCCCCATCATTAATAGACCTTTTTCATGTGCTAACGTTTTTAATTCTACTTCGTCTTCAACGCTCACATTATCACTGAACAGCATCACGTGTAGATCATTTTCAAGTGCTTTGCGTGCTTCACGAACGGCAAATGCACCATTGACAGAAATGACTGCAAAGTTTGCATCAGGGATACCTTGTGCAGCAGAATCTATCGTTGCATATTTAATATCGCTTTTTGCTTGTGCATTATTTTTATTTGTTAGTAATTCTTCAACCGCTAGGTAAGCGCTTTCTGTTTGATCCGCACTAGTAGTTTTGACAATAATCATTAAGTCCCCTGCTGTTGCTTCTTCCACTTCTGGCGTCATCAAACCAACATTGCGAATGACCCCTTTGTTCATTTCTGTACCCATACCAATAATTGCTTGCTCAACGCCTTCAATTTGATTCGCTTTTGTAGATAGTGACATCAATGACACTGAATCAAAATATGTGTTGCGCTTAATTACGACTTTAATACTCATCTTTATCCTCCTAATTTTATATTGGCTTCTAAGCCACTTATTAGCCCTAAGGCAATATCTGTTCCTGAGGAGGAGCCAATAGCAAGCACCTTTCTCAGAGCCTCAATCGATTCCGCTTCTGTGCCATATAAAATGGCGTGTATGAATGAACAGATGGACTCCCTTACTTGTCCATATGCTGCCTTTTTCAATGTTGTATAGCTAATCTCATTGGTTAAAGGCTGAATCATTTTGATGACGCTTTCACACAATGATTTATAAATAGAACACGGACTATTTTCTAAGTGAATGACAGCAAATAAGCCTACTAAAAAATCATCCCCTGATGGTGTAAGTCCTGGCCCCAAGCCGACTAAATCAGCTGCATATGCCTGAAAGCGATCCAAACGTTGATTCAATATTTCCTCATAAAGCAAAGTGGTACGCTGCTGTAGCAATCTCGATGCCTCCGCTTCAAATTCATTGACGGGTGAATCATTACGTTTTATGCCGCCACCTTTGCCTTGTAAATCAATGAATTGTTTCACACTGCTCATATTCATTCTTAAACTTGTACGATTTAATGGATAAATAGGTAGCTGACATTGCCAACGAGTGGCTGTGTGAATCGCTATTTGTAATTTTTCTTCTATTAATAGTTGATTATGGCGAACCAATACCCTGTCATATTGATGAATGTCCAGGTAATCGAACGTATCGAGATCAATGACAAGTGTATTGGGTGCACGATCCATTGCCTTCGTAGCAAGTGTGAAAATTTCACCATTACCATCTCTCTGAATATTTAAGGCATGTTTAAACACACTATGGACCGTTCCAGTAAACGCCGTTGCCACCATTTGCTGAAGGAAATAATCATCACCAGATTTGGCACGTATCATATGTACACCTCTTTATGTCGTAGGAGTACTACTATTTTGCCCCTGCTTCTAGTAGAATTTTTTCAATTTCAGTGAATCCCTTTTCTCTAGCCATCGCTAATGGCGTCACTCCGTATTGATCCACTAATTGTGTATCCGCACCATGTTCAACTAATAGACGAACAATTTCCTGTTGCTTTTCTCCACCATCATTTAGAAGGATGGCTTCAATCAACGGTGTCCAGCCACAAATATTTGTATGGTTGACATTGATATCTGTAGTCGTTGCAAGTTCACGAACTACTTCTACAAAGCCCTTCTCACTTGCTGGATGAATACCGACACCGCCAAAGCGTGTTAAACGCTCTAAATCTGTGTTTGCTTGTAGCATCATTTTCACAAGCTCTAACTTTCCGTTAATACATCCATACAAAAATGGGTTTAAACAAATTTGATCTTGAAGGTCGATATCTGCTCCTTCCTGAATTAGAAATTTTACTGTTTCTAATTGATCATTCATCGCAGCAAGTAAAATTGCTGTACGCTTACGCTTATTTCGAGAATTAATATCCACACCTTGTTGTAAATAACCTTTCAGAGCGTTAATATCCCCTGCTTCAGCTGCAGTTAAAAATTCTGAGACTACATTCATATCTACCAATTTCATACCTCCATTTTTCCGACCTATTGTTCATTTCAACTAAATGGAAATGAACCGCGAGAATGTTATTATTTTCACATTTCCGTCTTACAAGCTTTATTTTATTCTCTTATGCCGTAGATATCATTGTTTAGCAAAACCAAAAAGAATGTAGATGATTTAGGCAATATGTACAATGTTTTGTGATAAGATTATGGCAAAGGAGTGAAATCATTTGCTAACAATCAAAGATATATTAGACATAAAGGCGCTTGAAGGAATTAAAATTGTTGCTGGCGAACAAGGCATTCACAATGAAATCGCACTTGTAAACATTATCGAAAATCCCGATGCATTTGATTGGCTGACACCGAATGAATTATTATTAACAACCGGTTACATCTTCCAAGACGATGAAGCATTACAAAATAAAATCATCCAAGAAATCTCTAAAATCAATTGCGCAGGCCTCGTCATCAAAATGAGGCGCTATTTACAAAAAACACCTCAAAACATGATCGATATTGCCAATCAACATGGATTGCCGTTATTAGAGTTGCCTTATAATTACACCCTGTCCAAGGTCATCTCGATCATCAATGAAAAGGCATCAGGAGGTTATGATCTATTAAATAGAAAATCTTTAGATATGCACAATACGCTATTTAAGGTTGCACTTGAAGGAGGAGGCATTGAATCCATTTCCTCAAAATTAGCCGAAACAATTAATAACCCAATTATCTTTTTAGATAATGACTGGAATTTACTGCATTATACAGATCTTGATACCAATCCAGTGCCACTTGCCTATGGGATCAACCTAAAGAAGAATCGTCCAACGTTTTCAAAGGATTTTATTGATACTATCCCGATTGATCTCAATGAAATGCAAAAATCCATTACACGAATCTATCAATTAGAAGATATCGCAGTGAAATGTAGAATACTCCCTGTCGCAGTTGCCAATTATATTTATGGCTATATTGTCATTTGGCAAACTGTACGTGATCTGAATGAGTTTGATTACATCGTTTTAGAGCAAGCCTCCACGATCGTGGCATTAGAAAGGATTAAACAGAAGGAAATTGAGGGTGTACGTTTAAAAATTAAACAGGAGTTTTTTGATGATTTATTGACTGGAAAAATCACTTCGATTGAAACGCTACAAACACTTTGTGATCTCCACGGCTTAAAGATCAACCATAAATATTATTGCATCGTCATCTCTATTAGCCATGAAAACCTTCAAAACCAGCATGATTTAATTTCTCGAAAATACGAGTCCGATAATATTGCAAAAAAATGTATGAACTTAATTTATGAGCATTCTAGTACAATCAATGGAGAAATTACGTGCCTCTATCGCAACAACCAGATCATCCTATTAGTTGGACAGCAGGATGGCAAACAAGATTTCACGATCAATGAAACAAAGCACTACGCAGAAAACATTCTGCAACTATTAGTACAGCAACATACCCAAACCTCCTTCTTAATTGGAATTGGCAAAGAATATAAACATATTCGATTTGTTCATAAAAGCTTTGCAGAGGCACATGAAGCACTACGTCTTATGCATCGCTTCGAAGAACGTGGAGCTGTAGCTCATTTTGCGGATCACTCCATCTATCATTTTTTAGATTCGAATATTAACGAAGTACAGCTCAAGGACTTTTTCTTAGAAAGCTTGGGCACTGTCTTTGAGCACGATCTTTTACATGGGACAAGCTACCTAATTACATTAGAAAATTACTTTATTAATCATATGAATATAAGTGAAACAGCCAAGGAAATGTTTATCCATCGCAACACATTAATTTATCGAATCGAAAAAATTAAAGAAATTTTAAAAACCGATTTAAAAAGCTATGAGGAACTCTTACAAATCCAACTAGCCTTGAGAATCTATCGCTTGCTTGGTAAGTCTTTATACCACGATGAATTCGCAGACTAGCATCAAAAGGTGATTAACGCATCACCTTTTTTGATGACCATTCATTTCATATTCAGTTCATAAACGCATGCTATAGTAAAGCCATAGAAACGAAATACATTGTTTTCGGACAATGAAGGAGGCTTATTTCTTTGCAAGAGACATCAAAAGATACAACAAAACAAAAAGATTGGCGCCGTTTTATACAATTAGTAAAACGAGCTGAACCACCGATTTGGCTACTTGTCATCGCTTTAGTGATGAGTTTAGCAACGACGGGGGTAGGATTTATTGTTCCATTATTTACAAAACAATTAGTGGATGGCTTTTCGTTAGAATCACTTAATTATTGGCAAATCATTGTATTGGGGATTGCCTTTATCGCACAAGCTATTGCTAGTGGATTATCCATCTATTATTTAAATCGCGTTGGGCATCATGTTGTGGCAAAATTACGCGATCAGTTATGGCGAAAGCTGTTGCATTTACCAATCCCCTATTATGATGAACATGATACAGGCGAAACATTGAGTCGTGTTACGAATGACACAGGGGTTGTGAAAGAGCTTATAACAGAGCATTTAGCAAACTGTTTATCTGGCGTTATTTCCATTATAGGTTCTATCATCATTCTTCTATTTTTAGATTGGAAAATGACGTTAGTCATGCTGATTGCCGTACCACTGGCAATGGTGATTTTAATGCTGCTAGGTAGACGCATGTTTGTGATTTCAAAAGGGATGCAAGATGAAACAGCGAAGTTTACGTCTGTATTAAATCAAGTATTACCTGAAACACGCCTAGTAAAGGCTTCGAATGCTGAGCAAATTGAATATGAGCGTGGAAAAAAAGGCATTACAAATCTCTTTACATTCGGCTTAAAAGAAGCGAAAATCCACGCACTGATTTCACCGCTTATTTCATTTGTTTTAATGTCAGTGCTTGTAGCTATTATTGGCTATGGTGGTGTCCGTGTTTCCTCTGGAGAGCTGACGGCTGGCGATATGGTAGCATTTATTTTATATTTAATCCAAATCATTATGCCGATGACACAATTGACGATGTTCTTTACCCAACTGCAAAAAGCAATGGGGGCTACAGAACGAATTAGTGCATTACTTGAATATGAGGAAGAACATATTGAAGAAGGCTTAACTGTAGAAAAAGTAGACCAACCCATTTATGTTAAAAATGTTGACTTTTCTTATGGTGAAGAGCCTATTTTATCCGGTATTAACTTCACAATTGAGCCAGGCAAAGTAACAGCCATCGTAGGACCAAGTGGTGGCGGTAAAACAACCACATTTTCTTTGCTAGAACGATACTATCAGCCAACGAACGGCAGTATCACACTAGGAGATACACCAATCGAAACTTTCTCACTCCACTCTTGGCGCAGTCAAATCGGCTATGTGGCGCAGGAAAGTGCCCTGCTATCAGGAACGATTCGAGAAAATATTTGCTATGGTATAGACCGTGAAGTGCAAGATGATGAACTAGAAAAAGTGGCTAAAATGGCCTATGCAGATCAATTTATTAATGAGCTTCCAGACAAGTTTGACACAGAAGTTGGAGAACGAGGCATTAAGCTTTCAGGTGGGCAACGTCAGCGTATCTCTATTGCAAGGGCGCTGTTACGTAATCCGCAAATATTAATGCTGGATGAAGCCACATCGAGCTTAGATAGTAAGTCAGAAATTTATGTACAAAAAGCATTAGACAACTTAATGCAAGGGCGCACAACATTAGTCATTGCGCACCGTTTATCGACAGTGGTAGATGCCGATCAAATACTATTTATTGAGAAAGGGCATATTACTGGCTGTGGCACACACGAAACACTCTTTGAAACACATGCTATGTATCGTGAGTTTGCCATGCAGCAATTACGCATTAAAGACGTTGAATAAAGGGGTTTGTTGAAATGACAAAACTATTAGTGGTGGATGATGATGCACATATTCGAGAATTGGTAAAAGTGTTTCTGCAAAATGAGGGCTTAGAGGTGATAGAGGCTATCGATGGTGTTGATGCACTGTCCAAATTAGACACTGAAAAAGTCGATATGGTCGTGATGGACATTATGATGCCCAACATGGATGGCTGGGCATTATGTGAGGAAATACGTTCATTCAATACAGATCTACCAATCCTTATGCTAACAGCTAAAGGAGAAACCTCTCAAAAAATCAAAGGCTTTCATTTAGGGACGGATGATTATCTCGTGAAGCCTTTTGAGCCTGCTGAGCTAATTGTACGTGTTAAGTCAATCTTAAAAAGATACCGTATTTCCCTTTCTCAAGTTGTAGAGGCTGGTAACGTCAAACTGAATCGCCACACACATGAAGTGGAGATGAACGGCGAGACGATTCTACTTCGTTTAAAGGAATTCGAGCTATTATTTACATTTGCAAGCTATGTTGGCAAAACCTTTTCCCGTGAACAATTAATCGAAGAAATTTGGGGCTACGACTATGAGGGAGATGAACGAACAGTTGATGTCCATATCAAAAGAATTCGCGAGCGCTTCCCACAGGAGACGAGTGGCTTTGTCATTCGTACCATTCGTGGGCTCGGCTACCGCTTGGAACTAGCTTCATGAGAAAACGAAGATTCCTTTTAAGATTAGCCATGGTCTTTTGTTTGTTTCTTATTGCCAATACTGTTTTTGCTTTTATTTCCTATCACGCAACGACATGGCTGTATGGTCGATTAGGGACAGAACCTCATGGATTTTGGCTACAATTAGCAACCGTAATTGGCGTGTTTGTGCTCTTCGCTTGTTCAGCGGCTATTATCTTTTTAATTGGACTAAATCGACAACGCAACTACTGGGATACCATTGTCGATGCATTAAGCCGCATGGCAAAAGGTGATTTTGATGTTCAGTTGGATTTGAAAGCAGACGAAGAGGATCAATTTGGGCAATTGATTCATGGTATTAATCATATGGCCGTTGAATTAGGTGAACTGGAAAGAATGCGTCAAGAGTTCATTTCCAATGTCTCTCATGAAATTCAGTCACCGTTAACGTCTATTAATGGCTTTGCAAAGGCACTGAAAAATATTAATCTACCTGAGGAAAAGCGTCAGCATTATTTAGATATAATTGAATTGGAAAGTAATCGTTTATCCAAGATTAGCGACAATTTACTCAAGCTAACATCCTTAGAATCGCAGCATCATCCATTTGAGCCTATAAATTATCGACTCGATAAACAATTACGCAATGTTGTGCTGGCACTTGAACCGAATTGGATAGCCAAACAGATCGACTTTGATCTCGATCTTGATGGCATGAGCATCACAGCAGATGAGGATTTAATGAATCAAGTATGGATGAACTTGCTGACAAATAGCATTAAGTTTACGCCCGACAAAGGAACCATCACCCTCTCTATGAAGAAGCAATTAAATACGATAACCGTGATGGTTCAGGATACTGGCATTGGCTTAACTGAAGAACAACAAAAGCATATTTTTGAAAGATTTTATAAGGCCGATCAATCACGAACCGTTGGAAATGGCGGTAGCGGATTAGGGCTAGCCATTGTCAAAAAAATTATCGATATGCATCACGGAACTATTGCTGTAGAAAGCAAGCTAGCTGAATTTACAAGATTTTTGATTACGGTGCCCATCGACAGTACGCCAACTCGTGCAAACGACTAAAAAACGTCTGCACGAGTTATTTTTTCTAGTAAGCTACTTTTCTAAAATATTGATAGATTTTATTTAGTTTTTGCTGTTGTTTCCCTTTTTTGCTCTCCATATTACCAAACTCAAAAAACTTCACTTTTTTCATTCCAACAAACTTAAACAACGCTCTCTTCATCAAAATTTTATGTGCATTGTTCAACCATAGGAACGGATAATTGGTTGGCCCCTTCATTGTGGACACACAGACAACCGATTTCCCTTTTAAAAGACCCTCTGGAAATAACCCCTTTGTATCGCGATAAGCAAAGTTTGCCGCAAATAATTGGTCAATATACCCTAACAGCATGGCTGGCGGTCTCCCCCACCAGATCGGATAAACAAATACAATATGATCTGCCCAAGAGAGCTGTTGGCGGTATTTTTCCATTTTCGGATCCTGATACATATCACGACGTCGCTTATGCTCATGGAAAATTAAGCGTGGATCGAACTCTTCTTCATATAAATCTAGTATTTGAATCTCCTCGATGGCAGGATTTTCACGACACCCCTTTATCACCTCTTGTAAAAAAGCATAATTTAAACTTTTATGGTTTGGGTATGTATAAACAATTAACGTTTTCATTGTGTGCCTCCTCATTACTTATCATTTGATAACAAAATAATAGTCCATTCTATTTTAGTTGTCAAATGATAATTGTTTTAAGACAAGTTATTTGTTATCTTGACAGTAAGAGGTGATCCCATTGAATAAAAGCGCTTTATTTCATCAGTTTGTATCATTTACAGCCACCATCCATCAAGTGACACATGATCTCACACAAAATGTTACCGCTGCGAATATCACACCGCTACAATATAAAATTCTTGAATATATTAAAGTAAGCCAACCCGTCACACCAACCGAAATCAGTGAATGTCAGCACATGTCCTTACCGAATACAAGCCGTGAATTACGGAAATTGCAGGAACAACAGCTAATCGAAAAATTTAGCGACACAGCCGACCGAAGAAAGCAGTATGTCCGCTTGTCCAAAGAAGGCGAAGAAATGATGGAGGAGGCATTCGCCTGTATCGAAGAACGCTTTTTACAGCTTATTCAACACGCAACACAGGATGATCTAAAGGACATCCAGCATGCTCTAACCATTCTAGAGGAAAAGGTTTTTCAACAAAAAGGCTGAGAACATGTTGCTTTGGGAGTGTGGTGATGGCTACTATTGGAGGAGCAGGGGGCGGGATCTTTTCTTGACTGAAACTGTTCTTTCTTTGGTTTGAAGTGATCATTTTTAATGCCAAGCCGCTCTTTCTTGCTTGAAGTGATCTCATTTGATTCAAAGCCGCTCTTACCTTTGCTCGAAGTGCTCATTTTTGAACCGCTGCCGCTCTTTCTTTGGTTCGAAGTGCTCGCTTCTGATTCAAAGCCGCTCTTGCCTTGGTTCGAAGCGCTCTCTTTTGGTTCACAGCCGCTCTTTCTTTGGTTCGTGGCGCTCTCTTTTGGTTCACAACCGCTCTTTTCTTGGCTCGAAGCGCTCTCTTTTGGTTCACAACCGCTCTTTCTTTGGTTCGAAGCGCTCTCTTTTCATGCAAAGCCGCTCATCCATTGGTTCGAAGCGCTCTCTTTTACTTCTAAACCGCTCTCACCTTGGTTCGAAGCGCTCTCTTTTCATGTAAAGCCGCTCTCTCCCTAGTTCGAAGTGATCATTCTTGCCTTATTTCAAAGCGCTCACTCTTGATTCAAAACCGCTCATCTCCTGGCTTAAAGTGATCACTTCTTAACTTAAACCGCTTATTCTCTTTAATCGAGTTATTTATCTTTTGGTTATCCATAACGTGAAATGAAGCATAAAAAACTTTATCAGAATACCCGTGTCACTCACCTTAGATTCGTAACCACTTTGTCTTTTCTTTAATAGTATAAAGGTGAGTAGAAGGAGGAGTCTCAAGTGGAAGTAGTAGTGTTTGATAGGGAGTGGATCGAGGAACAGTTTGAAACACTTCCATTATGGCAACAGTCAGCCTATACTGATTTTGCTGCCACGATTGCAGACGAAGCGAATACATTTCCGTGTATACCAGCAAGAATGGGCTTTTTATCAAACCATTTGCGCTATAGTTTTGTCGGGGATCCACGGGAGGAGCAATCGATTAAGATGTTGGCACAATGCTTAAAGGACTATACGAAAGCGTCACGAACTTTCGGGAAGTATACAACACTCACTGTGTTCTTTCATACCCCTCATGATATGCGAGATAGCTTTGAGGTGGCAGATTATCAGCAGTTATTTTGGTCCATCTTAAACAATTTAACCAATATGGATGAGATGGATTGGCCTGAGGGAATACCAATGGAACCAACCCACCATGAGTGGGAGTTTTGCTTTCATGGAGAGCCCTATTTTATTTCTTGTGCAACACCAGCCCATAAATTGCGAAAGAGTCGTCATTTTTCCACTTTATTGATGGCTATTCAACCACGTTGGATATTTGATGATATTAACGACTCGACCGCCTTTGGACGAAAAATCAAAAAGCTCATCCGCCAGCGTATTGCAGACTATGACACGGTCCCAGGGCATCCAGATTTAAAATGGTACGGGCAAGAGGATAGCTATGAATGGAAGCAGTATTTTTTAAGTGATGATAACCATAGTCCATCCAAGTGTCCTTTTTTACGGATGTCACAGGAAAATGGTTCATTACGCAATGTTTTTTTGCCTTTTCACAACGATCCACGTCGCCACACCGATTAAGACAATAAAGAGCAGGCTCACGCAAAAGCCGAGTCTGCTTGTTTTTTCACCTAAAGTCCCAGATACCGTCACAGCAATGAGCAACATCCCTATACCATTCTTTACATGCCCCCACTTCGTTAACTCCATAAGCTTCCCATATGTTACTAAAATAAAAAGCCAATTATAGATCAACATTAAACCCGCTGCCGTGATCAAATATTCAAAGATTTTTTCTGGCATCAAAAAACCAATCACAATCGTGATCACTAACCCACCCGTTAAAAATAACAAGGCTGGAAAGGGAACTTTCATTTTTCCTTTCTTTGCGAGTATTGCCGGTGCATCATGGTCCTCAGCAAGTGTAGTGAGAATGGTAATGACTGCATAAAGCGAAGCCACCATTGTTGAGAAACCAGCAATGATTAACACACCATTAAAAATATCTGCCACAAAGGGTATATGATAATTTTGAAGCGCTGTAATAAAAGGACTTTCATCGATCGAAAAGTCTTTCCACGAAACGAGTAACAATGCAAGGGCTATAGCCATGATAAAAATAATCGTAATCACAAACAGCATCATTCTCCCTGCTTTTGGCGCTTCCTTTGGATTTTTCAAATCGATGACCATTAAACCCATCACTTCAATTCCTCCGTATGCATAAAAGGCATAAAGCAAGCCGAGCCAAATGCCTTTTATTCCTTGCGAGAAAAATGCTTCATAATTAGTTTGAAGTGAAGCCAATGTAGCGGATGGTGTGCCTTTCATGATGATGATCACCGCTACGATAATGAACATAATGATGGCCGCTGCTTTTAGAGCGCCGAAGATATTTTGAAAATTTTCAAAGCCCTTCATGCCTGTGAGAATGACGACTAAACCGATAGCAGCATAAATTGATGCAGCAATCCAGAGGGGCAGCGCTGGAAACCAAAATTTCGTAAAAATGCCGAGCGCCATCAGCTGGCTTCCCATAATCAATAACTCAGAAATCAAGTAAACCCAGCCATTACTAAAGCCTGCCCAGCGTCCAAAGGCTTGCTTGGCGTAGGTACGAAATGAGCCTTTATCTGGGTTGTCCACAGACATTTTAACAAGTGCATCATACACTATATACGTACATATGGCCGCTAATAAAAAAGGAATTAATACCGCAGGCCCACTTTTATGAATGGCCATACTTGTCCCAAGAAAAAAGCCTGTGCCCAGTGTACAACCGATACCAAGAAGCGAAAGCTGCCACCATGCCATACTTCCTTTAGTTGATTTTGAAGTCATTTTTATCAGCCCTTCGTTACGTTCTTACCAATGGCAATGTCATACAGCGAATGCCACCGCCGCCTTTTTCAAGCTCTGTGACATCGACTTCAAGCAAGTTCTTTTTCTTTAGCAGTGGATGCGCCAATAATTGTTGTTGCGTTGCCTGCTTGCTTATCAACAGTGTTTCTGGATTCAGGTTAATGAAGTTAATGTCTGGAATGGTCTTATATGTGTCTAGCCAGTAAACATCAAAACCATGGCGCTGTAAAAATGGCTCTACCATGTCAAAACGACTGCTTTGCGCTGTCAACACCTGCACAGGGAAATGGCGTACAAAGCTTTTAGCTACTACCAGATTAGCGTTCGCTACATTACAATTCATATCTAAATGCAGCGTATCATTACTTTTTGGTAAATCAATCACAGCAATTTCTGAAAAGCCCTCCTGAAAAATGCTTTCCTTCAAGCTTTCGATAGCCTCTAATGTTGTTCTCATCCCAAGATTAATGAGCACAGCATCTTTATTTAAAATTAACAAATCTCCGCACTCGAATGAATGAAGTGGTTGTGATGTAGCTATCCATTGCTGCGGAAACCATCTCTCTAAAAGTGAATGAGCAAAAGGATACTCTGGTCTTCTAAGTGAACTGCCTGCCTTTCCAAGTAAAAGTCGATTACCAATGACACAGGCGAGGTCACGTACAAAATAACGATTGAGTAGCTGTTCACTTAATAGCTGCTGATCATGGGCTAGTTCCTTTGCATAATCAAGTACATGTACCCCAGCGTTTTCTAATGTTGTCTTGAATGCCATGAAGTTCTCCATTGCCTTCTGATGGTTAACAGTAGCACTCCAACCAACCTGCTCTGCAATTGTTAAATTGGTTACATCTACGATTGATGGTGCACAAAGCATCACCACTTTTAATTCCCCATGTTCTGACCAACAATTTAGTTGAAATGAATCCATCCATGTATTCTCCCCTTCTTCACGACGATCTCTGTTAGCGTTACCATTGACTTTCGGATTATACAAGGCCAATAGTTTCGAACATGATGGAATACTATAAATTTCTAAGACAGTATGTAGGACAGCAGCCAATCATTTTACCTGGTTAGGTGGTCATCATGCTAATCCATCAAACGAGCTATTACTACAAAAAAGATATGAGGGACTTCCTAAATTAGACGAGAGCTTTAAGGATACACAGTTACTAGGTGATTTTTCTAGTCCAGATTGTTACCTTAAAGTATCGGATGGGGACGAATTATACGCAGTGACAGCAGTCCAAGAAATGTGCTCGGTAATTTAGCGATTGATTATACTGAATCAGAAACAATGGAATATTTTTCACTGTTAGATTTACCAAACGATTTAATAGATCGCCGCTATATTTTTAGAGAGAAAACAAGCTGTTCTCTCTCTACTTGTCATGTGAAATATTCTAATTTCGCTTGAGGAAAAAATTTCTGCATATAGCCATACAGGTGCTCTTTAATGTCTTCCTCTTCTTCTTTTTGATAAATATATTTACCAATCCCATATTTGCCCCATTTATATCGTCTCACCGTCTCATCAAGCTCTAGCTTCGTCATCGGGTAATTTTTTTCTATCACACGTTTGGCTGGCTTTGTAAAGCGATGCTGAATAAACTCAAAGGTGATGTCATCTCGCACATCCTTTGGCAATTCAGCATCCAATCGCTCAAACATATGGTAATAGCCCTCCTGCCAGCCATCATGAAGATAAATTGGGGCCACAATAAAGCCAAGTGGATAGCCAGCTCTTGCCACTTTCCCCGCTGCTTCAATACGCTTCGCTAACGGAGAGGTACCTGGCTCAAAATGTTTAATCACATAATCAGCATTGACACTAAAACGAAACCTTGTCCGCCCATTATGCTTGGCATCCAATAGATGATCCACATGATGGAATTTCGTCACAAATCGTAATTGGCCTAGCTCACTTTGGCCAAAATGCTCAATGGCTCGCTTTAAAGTATGTGTTAGATGATCAATTCCTACAATATCAGAGGTACAGGATGCCTCAAAGCGTGTGATGTCAGGTGCTCGTTCAGCCATATAGTGATCAGCCTGTTCTAGGATTTCATCGATATTGACATACGTCCGAATATAAGGTTTACTGCCCATTGTTGTTTGTAAATAGCAATAATGACAATGCCCCATACAGCCTGTGGCAAATGGAATGGCATATTCAGCTGAGGGCTTAGATGTATCAAATTTTAATGTTTTTCGAATGCCCACTACTAATGTCGATTTGGCTACCCGATACTTTTGAAAATCATTGTCACCAGGAAGATTTCTCACTTGATTGTGCGAAGTTGTATAGCGAATTTCAATCCCCATCTGCTCAAACTTCGCTTTTAGCTCCTGACCTAGTGGATAATGAAGAGCATCAGGCTCAAAATAAACAAGCTGAGGGGTAAATGGCTTCATTCTGTTAGTCCTCCCTCAATGAAAATACTGATGATAGGCCTGTTCAGCCGCCATCTCACTTGCAAAAATTAACATGTCATTCGTAATTGGATAATATGTTTCAAATAAAAATAGCGCTAGCTCCTCTGGTTGCTCTGGATGATGTACCACTGCCGCTTCCTGTATATTCGTTACATCTTGAATATGTGGATTGCGGTAAAAAATATAAACAATATCTCCCACATCAAATGGTTGTTGCATCTCTTCACCTTCCTCTGTCTTTCCATTAGTTTGGTGAAAATGTACAAAAAATATGTCATAAAAAAATTTATTAGCAATATACATACATTTGTGTGGTTATTTTCATCAGTTATTTAGGAAAATAGCATAATACAGAATTTTTTAATAATTTGGTATAATCAAGAAAAGGAGGAAGATACATGCTTAAACAATCGATTATAGAAAATGTGCTTGAAGCGGCTCTTGTAACAGGCGGTGATTTTTCTGAAATCTTCATTGAAGATAAGTACACCAATGAATTCCTATTACAAAGTGGAAAAATTGAACAAAGTATAGCTGGCCGTGATTTCGGTATCGGCATCCGGATTTTTTCAGGATTTCAAAGTATTTATACCTATACCAATGACTTTTCAGAGGAAGGTTTACTTGCAGCAGCCAAAAGAGCAGCATTAGCGATTAAAGGTGACGCATCGGGTACCATTCACCCACTTCATAAGGAAATCATCCCACCTATTCATCAAATCCTCCGTATGCCCAATACAGTGGAGCACGCAAGTAAAATAGCTATTATGCGTCAAGCAGACTCCATAGCACGAAATTATGATTCTCGTATTAGCCAAGCAAGGGTTCGCTATTTAGACGAACAACAAAACATACTAATTGCTAATTCTGAAGGCAAATTTGTAGAGGATACACGTGTTCACAGTAGACTCAGCATACAAGCGACTGCCACAGAAGGCAACGAAATCCAAACAGGCTTTTATGGACCTGGTGCACATGCAGGCTTTGAATTTATTGAGCAACTAGATCTAAACCACTATGCAGGAGAGGCTGCACGTATTGCTGTGACGATGCTTCATGCAGATGAATGTCCAAGTGGTAAATTCCCTGTCATTATTGATAACGAATTTGGTGGTGTCATTTTCCATGAAGCTTGCGGTCATGGCTTAGAAGCTACGGCTGTTGCTAAAAACAATTCTGTCTTTGCCAATCGTATTGGTGAAAGAGTGGCTCCTGAAATCGTTACATATATTGATGATGGCACACTTCCGAATGAATGGGGTTCGCTAAACATTGATGATGAAGGAGAAAAAACAAGAAGAAATATTTTAATTGAAAATGGCATATTAAAGGGCTACTTAATTGATAAGTTTAATGCTCGACGCATGAATGCTCAGCCAACAGGCTCTTCACGTCGCCAATCTTATCGATTTAATCCGACCTCACGTATGACCAATACTTACATCGCACCGGGAACATCTACCCCAGCAGATATAATTGCCTCTACGGAGTATGGCATTTATGCAAAATATATGGGTGGAGGACAAGTTTCCCCTACCACTGGTGATTATAATTTTGCAGTGATGGAAGCCTATATCGTCAAAGATGGCAAAATAGATCGTCCTGTGCGTGGCGCTACGCTCATTGGCAATGGAGCCAAGACATTGCAGTTAGTGGATCAAGTTGGTAATAATCTCGCTCATGGAGCAGGCATGTGTGGATCACTTAGTGGTAGCCTTCCTGTCAATGTCGGACAGCCGATGATTCGCGTAAGTGAAATAACTGTTGGTGGAACAAAGGGGGAATAAACTATGAGTATCACACAGTTCCAAAATAAACTTTTACAACAAGCAGCACTGGCTGGACTAACGGAAGCAGAAGTCTATTATGAACAGAAAACTTCTTTCCAATGTACACTGTATGAGGGTGAATTAGATAGCTACGAAACTTCTGAGGATGGAGGTCTTAGTCTTCGAGGTCTCTATAATGGCAAGATGGGCTATGCTTATACGGAAAAAGTAGATGATGATTCCATCTCTTTTTTAATTGACCATGTAAAAGCCAACGCAGATGTACTAGATGAATATGAAGACCTCTCCATTTTTGAAGGCAGCCCGGAATATGCTGAGCACTCTTTTTACAATGAATCGTTAGAAGCAGTTAGTATTCCTGAAAAAATCGATATCCTACGTGCCATAGAACAGAAGATACGAGCATATGATCCTCGCATTGTTACGCTCGATTATTGTATACTCCAATACTATTCAACGGAGCGGACTTTAGCGAATAGTAAAAACTTATCTTTATCACATAAGGAAAATGGCTTAATCCTCTATCTTTCAACTGTGGTCAAAGAAGGAGACGAGTTAAAATCAGGTGAATATTTAAAAACAACGAGAGATTTCCATGCACTTGATGTAAATGCTATTGCCAAGAAAGTTGCTGAGGAGGCACTTGCCAACTTAGGTGAACAGTCCATCCCTTCTAGCAAATACCCTATCCTTCTTCGGCATGATGCGGCAGCTGCACTACTTAGTACCTTTATGCCTATTTTTTCTGCCGAAAATGCACAAAAGAATCAGTCATTGTTAAAAGGAAAGGTGGGGCAGCGAGTCGCCTCTGAAGGGGTCACACTTCTCAATGCTCCTTATCATCCAGATGCGCTATCTGGTGGGAACTTTGATGGTGAAGGCGTTGCGACAAAACATCAAGCCATTATTGCTGATGGGACATTACAAACCCTTTTGCATAATCGGAAAACAGCTACTAAAGATGGCTGTGAAACAACAGGCCATGCAAAAAGAGAATCCTATAAAGAGACGTTGTCCATTGCTCCTCAAAACATTTATATTGCACCTAGCCAAGATACACAGGACACATTAATCGCCTCTTTATCAGAAGGAGTACTCGTAACCAATTTATCAGGGCTTCATTCTGGTACGAATAGTATTTCAGGTGACTTCTCTGTTGCTGCACAAGGATTCCATATTCAAGACGGCAAAATTGCCTCACCCGTGAAGCAAATGACCATTGCGGGTAATTTCTTTAGCTTACTTAAAGATATAGAAGCCATTAGCTCCGATCTTTATTTTTTACCAAGCGGTCATGGTTCACCATCATTCATTGTTAAAGAACTAGCTGTAACTGTTGATTAATAGTAGAAAAGCGAGCCTCTCTTTAATCGGAAGCTCGCTCATTTTATTTGGATAAATCAATTTTTTATTTAATAAGTATATCGTCAATCCACCTACAGTCATAAACAATAATTTTAAGTAGCTGGACAGCGTCAAAGCTAATACCTGATAATAAAACCGTTACAGCAACGTAAAGGATAACCTGCTTAGAATCGCTTTATCATCTGTACCTGCTCTGTCGTCACCTTAAGTCCATGCTTTAATAAATAGTTCGTTGCTGGGTTGCTGGCTAAGAAGTTCACTGTTGTCAAGTGGACTTTATCTGTTGTAATACTTGCTAAAAACTGTGGAAGTAAATCTACATTACCTTCTTCAAGTATTACCAATTGGTAAAGTAGAATACGCTCCACCTCACCAAGTTTATTCCACACGGTTTTGTATAGCATATAGCCCAGTGCTTCCTTGTTATCGTTATAAAACACCTTGGCTTCTCCCTGCTTCACACTCTGCCAGCTACACTGCCAAGGAACATCTTCCTGATAAAATGATAGATGTGCTAGCTGCTCAGGGCGAATGGTTGCTATATGAAGAGCGGCTGTAGATTCTGTTTTTACTTCATACTCGCCACTTAAAAATAGTAAGTGATGAGTAATTACATAGCCATATTTTTCATATAAAGCAATGGCTATCTGGTTTTCCTTAATCGCTTCCAGCGTACCCATTTCTACGTTTTCCTGTTTATAGATGGCTAAGGTTTCCTCCATTAATAGGCGCGAGACTCCCTTACCACGATACGCTGGGGAAATACCTGTCCCCCCATTCCAAGCAATTTTTTTGCCATCGATGGTACGAAAGCCATTCATAACAATGGCAATCGGTTCATTTTGGTCGAAAACGACGATGGAATGCTCAGGAGATAGCCCCTCGCCCACTAGTCGCTGTAAAAACATTTCTGCTGTCATATTGATTTCAACAAAATAGCCTTCAAAGCCTTTGTTCCATGCTTTCAATACTTCCTCTAATGTACATTGTGCAACTGTTTTAATCTTCATATTTCCCCTCTTTTCAAATGGAATCTAATGTTGCTAAATGTTCTAAGGTTAGTTTTCTCACAATCTCATAACCTTGTCCTAGACCCCTCGGTTTTATGACAACCGTCCCCATATTCGAAATGACACCAAGCCCCACGTCTCTTGGAAAGCTATGACCACTGATTACTCTATTTATGCCCTGTGGTGGTATGATCTCCAACATTGATGTAAGAGTCGTTAATATGCGAGTTTGCTCAACACTAGCAAGATTGCCACCTAACATAAAGATTTCAAACAAAAAGGGGTCAATTTGCACATTGTTAGTTGGAAATGCCAGTCGAGCTGTTTCAATCGTCCGACAGAAAGGGCTAGTAGTAATGGTGGAAAGGATGGGAATTTGCCAATAGCGTAGCATTTGACCATAATACATAGCCTCTCTACGGCCATGATCGGACAAATTTCGTTGATTTCGACAACTGTGCAATGTACCATAGGCTTGATCGACACCGACAGTTGCAGTCCCATGCCTTGCATATAAAGTGAGCCCACCCTTTCTCAATAACGCCAGGAGAGCCTTTTCCATTTTCTTCATCTCCTTCATCATATCACTTTCTACTTTGTAATGTATGTTCTATACATAGAAAAAAGCTCCCTACAATTTCTTGTAGAAAGCTTTTTCTTTTATTTTATTGGAAGATGGACAATGGCAGTCGTTTCTAAATGTTTTGATGAATCAATTGAAATATGACCATTATATTTAGCAACAATTTCTTTCACAATAAATAAGCCTTGGCCTCTTAATCTACCATTCTCATGTTTTTTCGTTGAAAATCCTTGCTTAAATATTTGATCAGAATTCGCAATATTTGGCCCTGTATTAGTAATTTTAAATTCATACTGTGCCTCATCTGCTGAACAGCAAATTTTAATTTTACGTTGTTCCTCAGGTAATTCAACAGCAGCATCAATCGCATTATCAATTAAATTAGATAGAATCTTGATTAAATCTGTAGTTTTAATCTTATTAAAGTCATCTTGAGAAATAGTAAAATCCATATCGATATTATGATTTTGAGCCGTTAATTTCTTCGTTTGCAATAATATGGATAAACCTGGATGATCAATATTTAATTTTAATGATTTAATCGCTTGCACTTCTTTCGATAGTGAAGATAAATATTGTTTAGCCTGATCTGTTTTTTCTAATTGTAATAAACCATGTAACACTTGAATATGATTCGTAAAATCATGACGAAGGGACGACACCGAAGTAATCAATGTTTTGATTTCTGCTAGGTACGTGTCCTCTGTAGCTCCAACTTCCTTCGCTACCTCTTTTTGATACCATCTTTGTAAAAATAAAAAAGAACCGATGACAATTAAAATAAGCACACCATTAAAAATAAAATTAAATAAGTTGTCTTCAATGACTTTACCCTTAATACCATTTAGCGTATCTGCACTGATGTCAATGCCTAAATACCCGATAATTTTCCCATTGTCATCTTTGATGGGTGCACCAACCGACAAATAAGACCCATGTACAGAATCATGAATTACCTCTGTGACATAGGTTTCACCGTTATAGGCTTTTTTAACTTGCTTTGCAGGAACAGTACAAATCACCCCAATTCCAAAGCCCTCTTTCATTTCTTTTGGCATCCCCGTAATCATGGCTATTGATACTTCAGGATTGTCCACCTTTAAGGTGTAAACAAATAGTGCCCCTAATTTTATTCTTGCATCATTTAAATAACTTCTTACTTTCCAATAATAATCATTTTCCTGTGGATTATTCAAAAATTGCTGATATGCATCCGTATCAATGGATGCAGCAATAGAATGGGCTGCCTCTAAACTTTGATTGGCAATCGACTCTTCAACGGTCTTTTTTATTTTTACATAGGATGTAAAGATGTTTAAACTTGTAAACAAACATAATAAAATCGTTGATAGAATTAATATTAGTTTTATTTTTCTATTTTTCATAAAAAACGGTACTTCCTCATCTATAAATATTCTAGAATATTATTATATTATAATTAACTCTATTTTTTGTTTGTAAAGCAAACATTGCTTGTATATCCTACATAAATTAAAACACAAAATCAATTTTTATTTTATTCATTCCTAAAATTACACACCGTAACCAATAGTTTAATAATCCTTGACAAGAAAGTAAACTAAAAAGGTAAGTAATAGCGTTTTATGTCTCATTTCCTATTTAAATGGAAAATGAAAAAGGCCACTAAAGCAAAGGTCACAAAAAAGATCAGGTACCGACAATACCTGATCTTCTCTTACATTTGCTTCTTCTTATCCGAAGTACGTGTTTGATCCTGTGGCTTTAAAAACGAAGGTCGTTTCGTATAGCTCTTTGGAGAGGGGCGCAATAATGACTTTCGAAGACTGCCCTTTTCAAAGTCTGCACTAAAGTTTATATAGGGCACTCCTAAGACTTGCATATTAGCCGTATATAGCAGTATGAAAAAGACTGAAATAAAGAAACCAAATAAACCAAAAAACGCAGAAGCCATAATAATGATTAATCGAAAAATACTCATAGCCGTCACAAAGGATTGATTGACCAGTGTAAAAGCAGCAATACTTGAAATGGCAATCACAACAATCATCGAAGGACTTGTAACACCTGCTTTAATGGCAGCATCACCAATAATTAATCCTCCCACAACACTGATTGAGCCACTGATTGCACTTGGTAGACGCAAGTTGGCTTCCCGAAACAATTCAAACATAAATAGCATCATTAATATTTCAAGAATCGTTGGAAAAGGTAGCCCTGTTCTCGACTCAACAACCGTTGCAAGAAGAATAAAAGGAAGCTGCTCTTGATGATAAGTCGTCAACGCAAGCCACAAACCTGGTAATAGCATACTAATTAATATCCCTACAATTCGAAGTAATCGCTCCAGTGAACTGACAATGATTGGATATTCATTATCCTCTGCCGATTTAAAGAGTAGCATAATATTTGTAGGCGTAATTAAAGCATAGGATACGCCATCAATCATTATTAATATTCGCCCATTAATTAATGACTGCAAAGCAAAATCAGGTCTTCCTGTATAATCATGTCTTGGAAGGATGGTTGCTGTCTTTTCGATTGTTTCCATTAACAAATCACCATTGATAACAATATCCGTATCGATTTTTTGTAATTGAAGTCGAATTTGTTCCAGCATATTTAAATTCACAATGTCTTCCATATAAAGGATGGCTACTGTTGTTTTAGAACGCTTGCCAATTTCTAATGTCTCAACACTAAAAGAATTAGTGGGTAATCGTTTTCTTAATAAAGCAATATTAATAAAAACATCTTCAATAAAGTCATCTCTAGGTCCTTTGACCACTAGTTCTAGTGTTGTTTCCCCAGGCTCTCGATTTGGTCTTTTTGAAATATCGCTAGAATAAAGTAACTGATTTTCTTCAAAATACAATAAGACATGGCCTTTATAGACTCTTGTCACTGCATCCTCTTTCGATGAAATCTTTTGTAAATAGGGTATGTGTAAATGCTGTTCGATTTCTTCCTCTAACATGTCCTCAGAGACTTTGCTTAACAAAGATTGAACACGTTGAACAACCACAGTTTGAAGTATTTGCTCATTGACCATTGCATCACAAGTTATCAAATGTACTGTATATTGCTGAAAATTATATTGTTGGAAAATCACATCAGCAGAGCGTTGAAATAGTGATTTCAACATTTTCAAATTGATCATTTGTTCCATTGATGAAATACTTCTCATCTCCTACTGAGCCAGCTCAAGATTAGTACATTTATGAAAACAATCACCTTCAATAAATACACTTAAGCATATTTTTCCCACGGTTGTTCAAAATATTCAAAGAAACAAATGTTGTGACGAGTTATTCAAATTATCCTCATCCAATCATTTTCTTTAGATTCGCCATCTCAATCGCAGACATTGCAGCATCATAGCCTTTATTACCAGATTTCGTGCCTGCTCTTTCAATCGCCTGTTCAATGTTTTCAGTCGTGACAATACCGAAAATAACAGGTACATTCGTTGTTAACGATACATTGGCAATGCCTTTTGCTGATTCATTACAAACATAGTCATAATGAGTTGTAGAGCCACGAATAACGGTACCTAAACCAATAATGGCATCATATTTCTTTGTTTCTGCCAGTTGTTTCGCAATAAAAGGAACTTCAAAAGCCCCTGGAACCCATGCGACATCAATAGATGCGGGATCAACCCCATGGCGTGTTAAACCATCCATTGCTCCATCCAATAATTTGCTTGTAATGAACTCATTAAAACGACCTACAACTACTGCAATTTTTAAATCCGTTCCAATTAATTGTGCTTCAAATGTTTGACCCATTGTTCTTGCTCCTTTTTAAATAGAAATTTTATTTTCATTTGTGGATAACTGATTACGATAAACAACCAATGCTTCTATTGATATCATTTTTAAGCCATGATGTGCCGCGAACTTTGTCAGTTCCTCAAAACGAAGCATTTGCCCATCATCCCCCATAATTTCACAAATAACACCTGCTGGTATACTATGACAAAGCTTCGCCAAATCAACTGTCGCTTCAGTATGCCCTCTCCGTTCTAACACACCATGCTCCTTCGCAATCAGCGGAAAAATATGACCTGGTCGACGAAAATCAGTCGGCTTAGCTTGCTTTTCTATCATTTTCTGTATTGTCAATGCACGCTCAAAGGCGCTAATCCCTGTCGTTGTATCTTCATGGTCAATACTCACCGTAAATGCGGTTTGATGGTTATCCGTATTGCGCTGAACCATCGGATGTAAATCTAGCTTTTGTGCGATCTGTTGCGAAATCGGTGTACAGATTAAACCTCTACCATAGGTTGCCATAAAGTTGATCGTTGCAGGTGTGATGAATTCAGCGAGTGCCAACAGATCTCCTTCATTTTCCCGATCCTCATCATCGACCACCACAATCATGTTGCCTTGCTTTAAATCCTCAATGGCTTCTTCAATTGTATGTAGCACGATTATCATCTCCTCATTCTGTTATTTTAAAAACCATGTTGTGCTAAATAATCTCTCGTAATTGTTGGCGTTACTTGCCCTTTTTTTAGTTGCTGTAAAATATATTTACCAACTAAATCTGTTTCGATATTAACGATTGCTCCAACCCTCTTCATACCTAAAACGGTTTCTTTGTAAGTATGAGGAATGAGTGAAATCGTGACACGATTCGCTTCAACATGAAAAAGGGTTAAGCTTGTGCCATCAATAGTTATGGAACCCTTCGGAATACAAAAGCTTGTTAGTTCTTCTGACATTTCAATATCCATATAAACGGCATTTGCTACTGGACGTATGCGCAAAATTTTACCGACTCCATCAACATGACCAGCAACAAAATGACCGCCAAATCGTCCATTGGCAGGCATGGCACGCTCCAAATTAACAGAATCACCAAGTGCCAGCTGCTGTAAATTTGTTGCTTTGACTGTTTCAGGCATAACATCCATTGTAAGCTGCTGATCAGTAAAATGTGTCACCGTTAAACAAACACCATTGACTGCTATACTGTCGCCAAGCCTGACATCCTCCGCTATCATGGCTGATTGAACCGTAATTTTCATACTGTCCCAATCGCTTTGCATAGCTTTTACGACACCAATATCCTCTACAAGCCCTGTAAACATTTCATCACCTACTCTACTTTATTAGCACTTCTATCCTTCACTTTTGAAGTTTTATCCGTCATTTCTGAAATTCTATCCACCTGTTTTTGTGTTTTATCCTTCTCCCTTCACTAATTAACAATAAATAAAAAAATAAAAACCCCTTTCATCAAAGGGGTTTTGGGAGTATAAGACATCAACAAATAAGCCTACTTGAAAACGATTTTTTCCATAGACTGTCATCTCATTTGTTCTTCTCCCATCCAGACTATCACTGTCGGTTTTGGATTTGCACCAAATCAGCTTGCGCTCACGGACTTTGAATTGCTTCATCACCGCCGATTGGGAATTTCACCCTACCCCGAAGAACATCTTCTATTCGATTGTAGCTAAATAAAAAAACTTCCCAAAAGATGATTGGGAAGTGGCGTAATAAATGCATAGTCAAATAAACCTTCTAAATTAGAATCAATTTAAAAAGCTCGCATTTTTACCCTTCTCCCATCCAGACTGTCACTGTCGGTTTTGGATTTGCACCAAATCAGCTTGCGCTCACGGACTTTGAATTGCTTCATCACCGCCGATCGGGAATTTCACCCTACCCCGAAGGATACTTTTATTTAGCTAGTCTTACGATAACACTATTTTATTATATTATCCATCCTTCTTTTTAAATTTTTTTCGTCATATAAATTTTAAGCAGCTCTGACGTGACTTGATAAATGTAAAAGAAATTATTAAAATGATGACATTTAACTTGTTTGTGAAACTTCTCAATCAAAAAAACGTTCCTTTACAGGTGACTATTCAGTCTAACAGTTTGGAGGTCATTTCCTTGACATTTTTAAAAAATATACCGTTTAAGCAAGGTGTTTTCTATGCCTTATTAGCACTCTGTTGTGGAATTTCAATTGTTTTCGTCCATCATAATGAACAATTTTATGATCGACCGATAGCGGAAGTAATACAGGTGAACGTCACAGAATCGGAACCGATGACAGATATGTATGAGAATGAGGATGAATTGTTTACACAGGAAATTACGGCCATGATCAAAAATGGACAGTATAAGGGGCAATCCATTCATTTGATGAATGACTATTCTTCTTCTGGTGCTTTTGATCAAAAATACCATGTAGGCAATGAAATCTTTGTCACCATAGATAATCACGCAACACAATCAGGGTTAACAGGTACCATCCTCGATTTAAAACGTGATCAAACCATGATCATGATTGCGTGGATTTTTATTTTTGCCTTACTCATTATAGGCAAAAGACAGGGCTTGTTTTCTATCATTAGTTTGGTTGTCAATGCCTTGATCTTATCATTTGCATTAGATCTTTATGTTACACATGGGGGCGTAAGTCTGTTATTCGTTAGTGGTATTTGTGCCCTGTTATTTACCATTATTTCGCTCCTACTTATTAGCGGATTGAATACAAAAACGTATGTAGCCATTGTGTCCACACTTTTAGGAACCATTATAGCACTTATCATTAGCTCAATTGTGATGTGGTTGACAGGTGAAAATGGTCTTCGTTATGAAGAAATGCAATTTTTAACACGGCCCTATCGCACAGTCTTTATGGCAGGTTTATTTATTGGCTCACTTGGGGCTGTCATGGACGTCTCTATTACGATGGCTTCCTCCATATTTGCTTTATATGAACAAGACCCTTCTATTTCTGTGAAGGCACTTAAAACTTCAGGGCATGAAATTGGTAAAGATATCATGGGTACGATTACAAGTATTTTATTCTTTGCCTACCTTTGCGGCTCCATACCTATGATTATTCTCTATTTGAAAAATTCTTCCACATTAGGACTCACATTGTCCTTGAATCTTTCTTTAGAATTAGCCCGTGCCTTAGCAGGGGGGATTGGTGTTGTCCTCACGATTCCTATTAGTCAGTATACTGCTATATTTTTCATTAATCGAAAGAGGGTTCAAGAATGAATGTTATCGTCTTATTAGCAGTTATTTTATTTGCGTTGATGGTGATAGTAGGTGGTAAGCAGGGTGTCCGCTCATTTCTTTCTTTATTTCTAAACTTTGGTGTACTCTTTATCACCATCTTTTTAATGACAAACCCTAAAAATAGCCCCATTATCTTGACGTTTATAGCCTGTACGGTCATTAGTTGTATTAGCCTTTTCTATATCAATAAAACAAACAGTAAAACCATTACAGCCTTTATCGCGACGATGGTGACGATTGTTGTGTTACTGCTATTTATTACCTTTATTACAGAAAAATCGATGATCCAAGGGTTTGGTGAAGAATCGACTGAAGAAATTAGTATCTTTTCCCTCTACATTGGCGTTAATTTTGTGCAGATTGGTGCATCAGTCATTATTATGAGTACGATAGGTGCCATTATGGATGTGGCTATTTCTATCGCCACTTCCATGCATGAGATTTTTTATCGCAATCCCACGATTAGTAGAAAGAAACTATTTACATCTGGGCTAAGTATCGGGAGAGATATTTTAGGAACTGATACCAATACATTATTTTTTGCTTTCTTTGGTGGCTATTTAAGCTTGTTAATCTGGTTCAAGGATCTCTCCTATTCGATTGGCGAGATTGTTAACTCCAAAGTTTTTAGTGCTGAAATGACAACCATTCTTTGTGCAGGCATCGGCATTGCAGTGATTATTCCGATTGCCTCCTCCATCAATGCCTATTATTTAATTCGAACACGAGAAAAAACAGAAAAACTGTTGTAAAAAGATACTAGCACCTAGCACTTATATGTGATAGGTGCTACATGTTGTTGAAAAAAGATGATGTCAACGGCAGAAAAAGCAACTT
>NZ_JBHERJ010000017.1:0-469 GCF_043359455.1 Lysinibacillus sp. PWR01
ACAGATATTACGGAGTTTAAGTTAATTGGTGAAAAGCTTTATTTATCGCCTGTTTTAGACTTATTTAATGGCGAAATTATTACGTATACAATTGGCTCTAGACCTACATATTCGTTAGTTTCAGAGATGGTAGAGAAGGCTTTAGAGCGGTTGCCAGAAGAACACCAGCTCCTCATGCATTCCGATCAAGGCTGGCATTATCAAATGAAACAATATCGCCACGCCCTTCAATCAAGAGGGATTGTGCAAAGTATGTCGCGTAAAGGCAACTGTTACGACAATTCTGTCATGGAGAATTTCTTTGGCATCATGAAGTCGGAATTTCTCTATTTAAAGGAATTTAAAAGTGTCGAGCATTTTAAAAAGGAACTGGAAAACTATATAAACTATTACAACACGAAACGTATGAAGGCAAAATTAAAAATGAGTCCAGTGCAGTACCGAACTCATTTTACCCAAGCTGTCTAAA
>NZ_JBHERJ010000018.1:0-16250 GCF_043359455.1 Lysinibacillus sp. PWR01
ACATCATCTTTTTTCAACAACATGAAACTCCCTTACACTTTGTGTGAGGGAGTTTTTTATAGTTATAGAAATGAATAGTCAACAAGATGATTATTCGTGTTTTTTCTATGATAATATAGCATTTTCTTTTATAATGAATATGTATTCATTTTGTTAACCGTCATCATAACTCGCTTGATGATCAGACGGTCAATTACATGACAGGGGATGGTATATCATGAAGGCAAATTATATCGATAATTTTCAAGAGTGGGAAAAGGGATTTTCATTTTATAGTGAGGTACGCGTGCGATTTTCAGAAACAGACATGTATGGTCATATGAACAATACGATTAGCTTTACATATTTTGAGCAAGCAAGAATTGATTATTTCCGACATTTAGGTATTTTAATGCCTTCTGCAGGGGATGATGTACAATCTATACCAATAGTAGCCGATTTACAATGTGATTATGTAAAGCAGGTTTTCTTTGATGATGTTCTACGCATTTATACAAAAATCGCGCAAGTTGGGAATTCGTCGATGGATATTCATTATCTAGCAAAAAATCAAAAGGACGAAATTTGTTTCACTGGTCGTGGAACGATTGTGCAAATGGACCCTCGCACAGGTAAAAGTGTGCCGATCTCAGAGGAAGAAAAAACGAAATTAATTCAGTTGGCTATTCTACCTCACTAGTTCAATATGTAACTATATGTAAATTTATTAAAATAGTAGGAATTACATTTTAAGTAAAATTTACGAATGTATCTATGTAATTTTCGAAATTTTTAAGGAAACATGGAATAATCATGCAAATAGCCGTCACCGCTTCCTGCCCCTTAACATAAGTTACAATACGTGCGGGGGAGGAGGGTGTAACTGAATGAATGGCTCTCATCATCGTTCTCTTTTAACAAACCGAGAACGTGAAATATTTGCGCTTTTATTAGCTGAAAAAACAACGAGAGATATTGCAGAGCAGCTTGGTATTAGTGAAAAAACAGTGCGAAATCACATTTCCAATACAATTCAAAAGCTAGGTGTAACGAATCGATCTCAGGCGTTAATTGAGCTGTTACGCTTGGAAGAATTTAAATTAGACTAATGGACACTTGCTATTTCGTGAAAAAAACGACAAAATAGAACTATTCAACGTATTTTTAGGAGTGAAATAGTTATATGTCGGATGAAGTAACAAAGCACTCACCTGAAACCGTTGCAACGGTTGAAAAGGAATTACGCTATATAGCGGCCATCGTGAAGCAAAAGGGAAGAGAAATTGTTTCCGATTATGCGATTACGCCGCCACAATTTGTTGCATTACAGTGGTTAGAAGAGCTTGGTGATATTACAATTGGCGAATTATCAAACCGTTTATATTTAGCTTTTAGCACGACAACAGATTTAGTGGACCGAATGGAGAAAAATGAATTAGTCAAGCGTGTGCGTGATGAAAATGATCGCCGTGTCGTTGTCGTTCATCTTCTCGAAAAAGGCGAACGTATTATTCAAGAAGTTATTGAAAAAAGACAGCAATACTTGCAAGAGATGCTTGTTGGTTTTAATGAACAAGAAGTCGCGCAATTATCAAGCTACTTAGAGAAACTACATGTACACATGAAACAGGATTGAGGCGGAAAGTATGAATGCCCCGATAGGCGTTATTGACTCAGGAGTAGGCGGTTTAACCGTAGCAAAAGAAATCATGAAGCGGTTGCCAAACGAAACGATTTATTATATTGGCGATACAGCAAGGTGTCCGTATGGTCCAAGAAGTCGTCAGGAAGTACGGAATTTTACTTGGCAAATGGCAAAAGCACTCGAAAAAATGAATGTTAAGATGCTCGTTATAGCTTGTAATACAGCGACTGCAGTAGCACTCGAAAGTTTACAAAGAAATATGCCTTTTCCGGTACTAGGTGTTATCAATGCTGGCGCACGTGCAGCTGTAAAGAAAACGAAGCGACATGAAGTCGTTGTGCTTGCAACAGAAGGAACGATTAAAAGTGGGGCGTATGAAGAAGCCTTGTTGTCACTCAATACGTCAACACATATTATTCCACTAGCTTGTCCAACATTCGTGCCACTTGTAGAAAGTGGCGAATATAAAGGTGACTTTGCAAATAATTTAATAGCTGAAGGCTTAAAGCCGTTGAAAAATCGACAATTTGATACGGTTATTTTAGGGTGTACACATTATCCTATTCTACAAAAACAAATTGAAGCTGTTGTCGGAGAAGATGTGAATGTACTATCTTCTGCGGAGGAAACAGCAAAGGATGTTCAGGAAATGTTAGCGTATAACGGCACTTTAGCAAATGCAAATGCGGTGCCTGCTCACAAATTTTTTGCAACTGGTTCTGTTCCAATTTTCCATTCGATTGCTGAGAATTGGTTAGAACAAGGTACTCTCGACATAAAACGTATCACATTAAAATAAAAAATCAGCTTAGCAACAGGCTAGGCTGATTTTTGCCGTTTTCAGCATTGTACATAAGCCACCATTGAGTACTTTTTTGATGGCACAAATTATGATAAGATGAGGGCGCGAAAGTTTTTAGGAGGAACGAAAAATATGACAAGATTTGATGGTAGAAATGCAGATGGGCTAAGACCTGTGAAAATAGATAGCGAGTATCTATTACATCCAGAAGGCTCCGTATTAATTCAAGTAGGCAATACAAAAGTAATTTGCACAGCAACGATTGAAGACAAGGTACCTGGCTTTTTACGTGGGCAAGGGAAAGGATGGATCACAGCTGAATATTCCATGCTGCCTCGTGCAACCGCTCAACGTACACCACGTGAATCCTCTCGTGGGAAAGTCAATGGACGTACAATGGAGATTCAGCGCTTAATTGGGCGTGCATTACGTGCTGTAGTCGATTTAGAGGCGCTAGGCGAACGTACTGTATGGATTGACTGTGATGTCATTCAAGCTGATGGTGGTACTCGTACAGCATCCATTACGGGAGCATTTGTTGCCATGACACAAGCCATTGCTAAATTTGCTGAAGAAAAGCCATTCGAAAAATTCCCAGTAACAGACTTTTTGGCAGCAACAAGTGTTGGGATTGTAGAAGAACAAGGTGCTATTCTCGATTTAAATTATGTAGAAGATGTGGCTGCAGCTGTTGATATGAACATTGTAATGACGGGCGCAGGACGATTTGTAGAAATACAAGGTACTGGAGAGGAAGCCACTTTTTCTCGTCAAGAACTAAATGAATTGTTAGCACTAGGTGAAAAAGGCATACAACAATTAGTTGAACTTCAAAAAATAACGCTTGGTGAACTGGCAAACAAGGTTGGAGGGAATCAATAGTATGAAACAAGTAGTCATCGCCACAAAAAATAAAGGAAAAGCAAAAGACTTTGAAGCATTATTTGGCCCACTTGGTTATGAAGTCGTGACAATGTTTGAAGTGGCACCAGAAATGGAAATAGAAGAAACAGGAACAACATTCGAAGAAAATGCCATCTTAAAAGCAGAAGCATTAGCGAAGGAGCTTGGTACCATTGTTATTGCAGATGATAGTGGCTTAGCAGTAGATGCATTAAATGGTGAACCAGGCGTGTATTCTGCTCGCTATGCTGGTGACCATGATGATGAAGCAAACATGATCAAGCTGTTAGAAAATTTACAAGGTGTCGAAGATGACAAGCGGTCAGCACGTTTTTGCTGCTGTATTGCAATTGCAGGACCTGATTTTGCAACAACAACGGTATTTGGCACATGTGAAGGTGTCATTGCCCATGAAAAGCGTGGAACGAATGGCTTTGGCTATGATCCAATCTTTTTCGTGCCAAGCTTAAATCGTATGATGGCAGAGCTTTCACCAGAGGAAAAAGGCTCTATTTCTCACCGTGGCAATGCCATCCGCAAGTTAAAGGAGCAATTACCGAATCTTATCAAATAAGAGGTGATATCCATGAAAATACTTGTTATGAGCGATACACATGGTGATAGCCATGTCATCGAAAAGGTTAAAGGCTTTTATCCTGAAATAGCTGTTGTGATTCATTGTGGAGATAGTGAACTTCCCTACTCACATACGGCATTAGAAGGATTGAAAAAAGTACGTGGAAACTGTGATCGTGAGAAAGCTTTCCCCGAAGAAGAAATTTTCACTGTCCATGATGTAAAGATTTTTGTGACACACGGTCATTTATTCAATGTGAAAAATTCCATCTTATCCTTATCCTATCGTGCAAAAGAAGTAGGTGCACAAATCGTTTGTTTTGGTCATTCTCATATTCTCGGTGCCGAAATGATGGATGATATCTTATTTTTAAATCCGGGCAGCTTATTAAAACCACGTGGTCGTAAAGAGAAAAGCTTTGCTGTTGTGGAAATCAATGCAACATCTTTTAAAGTCGATTGCATGACAGATGACAATCAATGTATGGCTACATATACATTTGACCGACAATAATAGGGAAAATCCGCATGACTATCAAAGTATGCGGATTTTTATTTGGGCTGCTGATAGTGGTAAAATTGACTAGGAATGATTAATGCTGAAATAGCAAAAATAAATCGTAAAGGCAATAAAGGAGAAAACATGGAAAAAACAATTGGCTGGCATTTTGATAATAGTTACGTTCAACTACCAAGTATTTTTTATTCCGACATATCGTTAAATCCTGTTCGTTCACCAAAATTGATCTTGTTAAATGAAGCAGTTGCAGCATCACTCGGATTAGACATTCAGGCTTTAAAGAGTGAGGAAGCTTTAGCTGTTTTAGCTGGTAATACAATCCCAGAAGGTGGCGAACCGATTGCACAGGCCTACGCAGGGCATCAATTTGGTCATTTTAATATGCTAGGTGACGGTAGAGCTCTATTATATGGGGAACAAATCACACCTCAAAACGATCGATATGACATTGCTCTAAAAGGATCAGGTAGAACACCTTATTCTCGTGGAGGGGATGGACGAGCCGCATTAGGTCCAATGCTAAGGGAGTATATCATGAGTGAAGCGATGTTTGCGTTAGGTATTCCCACTTCACGCAGTCTAGCAGTAGTAACTACAGGTGAAATGATTATACGAGAAACGGAACTACCAGGCGCTATTGTCACACGAGTTGCAAGTAGCCATTTGCGGGTAGGGACCTTTCAATATGCCGCGCAATGGGGTACAGATGAGGAGCTACAGCTCTTAGCTGATTATGCATTAGAACGACATTACCCAGCTAATATTGGCGGTCAAAATCGTTATCTTTATTTGCTACAAGAAGTCATGAAGAAACAAGCGTCCCTTATAGCCAAGTGGCAGTTAGTGGGCTTTATTCATGGCGTCATGAACACAGATAATATGACCATTAGCGGTGAAACCATTGATTATGGTCCTTGTGCATTCATGGACATCTATGATCCCGCGACTGTGTTTAGCTCTATTGATCGCCAAGGACGTTATGCTTATGGAAATCAGCCCAACATTGGTGGCTGGAATTTAACTCGCTTAGCTGAGTCCTTACTACCTTTAATTGATGATGATCAAGAAAAAGCCATTCAACTGGCACAAGATACCCTACAACAGTATCCAAAATTATATGTAGAAAATTGGTTGGAAGGAATGCGTGCAAAGCTAGGCATTTTTAATGAGGAGCAAGAAGACATCAAGCTTGTTGAAGAGCTTCTTCAGCTTATGCAGCAATACCAAGCTGATTATACCAATACATTTATTGCCTTAACGTTTGAGCAATTGGAGGTTTCCCCATTATTTAATGCCTCAGCTTTTAAAGACTGGCATCACAAATGGCAAGCTCGATTAGCAAGACAGCAGCAAACAAAAGACATGTCACAACAATTAATGCGTCAACATAATCCAGCTGTTATTCCCCGTAATCATAGGGTAGAAGAAGCTTTGGAAGCGGCTGTTGAACGAGGCGATTATAGTGTGATGAACAACTTCCTAAAAATCCTTGCTCAGCCCTACGCTCATACGAATGAACAACAAGAATACGCTTCATTACCTGAACCGACGAATCAACCATATCGTACGTTTTGTGGCACATAAGTAAAAACGAGAGCTAGTTATTCTCTCGTTTTTATTTATTTGTATAAAGGCACTCTCCCGTACTCAAACGCATATTCTATGTATGAATAAAGATAAAGGAGAATAGGGTCGGTGCATAAGTATTCAAAGGGTTGGTTTGTCAAAGTATTACGTGCTCATGGAATAATGGTTCATCCTCAATTTAAAAATCATTTAGGCTTATATAAAGAATCTGAATTACGAAATTTATATTATCGTTATGTCGAAATAGAGTCTGCTGAGCAGGATCAATAGACCGTTTGTTTGAATAACTCCTTTCTAGGAAAAACTAGTGATTAGAAAGGAGTTTTACTATGTGGATGATGACTCAAACATGGCAAGATGTTTTATTTTTACATTGGCCGATAGCCCCTCAAGAACTCGAAAAACATGTACCTCAAGAACTGAAGCTCGATCTATTTGAGCAAAATGCTTGGATCAGCGCTGTCCTTTTTAAAGTTTATCGACATCGGCTACGCTTTCTACCACCTCTTCTTGGGATGAACACTTATTTACAGTTGAATGTCCGAACATATGTGGAGTACAACGGCATGAAAGGCATCTATTTTTTTCATTTAGATGTGACGAATTATTTCCTATCAAAAATTACGGCAATAGGGAGCTTGCCATATCGCCATTCCAATATCTTAGTAAAACAAAGAGGGGATCACTATTCATATACAAGCCATTACAAAGTAAGTGATGAAAGATTGAGGGTTACTTGTACAATAGGAGACAAGACCAATACTAATTTCGACCAATGGATTGTAGAGCGTTATCATTCATGGGCGAAATGGAAGGATACACTTTTCCGCATTGATATTCACCACTCCCCATGGGAATTAAAGCGAGCGACAGTAACGATTCAAAGCAATACATTAGCCTCTTTTATGAAGGGGAGCTTCCAAGGCATGCAGCCTCGTGCACATTATGCCAAAAACAAAGTGGCGAGAGTTTTTCCTCCAGCAGTTGAGCGTAAAATGGACATAAATGCATCAAGATTTTTACATTAAAAGAGGTAACAAAATTGCATCACGATGGCGCTGGCAATCATATCTGACATCGCAAGTGCCTCTGCTTCAATTTCATCAAATACATCGACATCTGCCTGATAATCTTTTTGTATCATGGTGACCGCTTCATTTTTCGTTAAAGCTAAATGCGTATAAAACATTTTTTGTACTGCCTCTCTACTTAGGTATGGATTGATTGTATGCAAAAAGAAAGCAATATCATCTGCATTACGATACCATTCCTTCTCTTTTGCTTCCGCTGTGGTAGCGTCTCCTTTTGCTGCAGCTGTCACTAATTGAGCCGCAATTACCAGATGCTCTTTAATTAAAGCTGCATAACGATCCGCCACGGAGTCGCCGTAAAAGGGGCGTAGACAATTCCCTAAATCGATTGCATTGCGTAGCAAACGCTGCTGTACAAAAGGTAAATCAGGCAAATTAAACACAATGCTAATAATGGTCATCCGTGTCCAATTCACATGCTCCATCCAAAGTAAGCGGTTCATAGCCATAAAATCCGCTTCGCTTTTACTAATACAGCGTCGGTAATCATTAGACTGTAAAAAGTGACGAATCGGAGCTGTATAGTGCGTATAGGGAGCGTGATACAGTTGGCTTAATGAAAAACCATTTGCATAGGGGTACAAGGCTTCACTCCTTCTTGTTCTTTTTCCTACAGTAGCATACTCCAAGGTATTACTGAATATGAAGAACAAGAAAGAAAAGAAGAGACGACAAAATTACGCTTCATACATCATTTTCTTCGTCATACCACCATCAACTGTAAGATTAATCCCTGTCACAAAGTTATTCATCGGGTTTGTTAAATAGAGACAAGCCTGTGCAATATCTTCAGGCAGACCAACCCTGCCTGACAAATGCTGCGCATGATCGATTGGCCGTAGTGTCTCGTAATCACCTGTTTCAATCCACCCAGGTGAAATACAATTCACAGTAATTTGATCTGGCCCTAAAGACCGCGCTAAAGCATGTGTTAACGCCACAATCCCACCCTTTGTAGCCGCATAAGCTTCTGTATGAGGCTCCGACATTTCAGCTCGCGTTGAGGCCAGCGAAACAATGGAACCACCCTTAGCATTATGTCGCATCACTTTTGCAGCCTCTCTGGCACAGAAAAAGGTACTCGTTAAATTCGTCTGCAACAAATCATGCCACTCATCAAACGTCACCTCGTAAGGAGATTGATGCTGAAACTTCCCAGCATTATTAATTAAAATATGGATGGTCCCATATTGCTCAACAGCTCGCTGCATCAAATGAATGATATCCTGTTCCTTTGTCACATCCGTTGGAACAAATAATGCAGAGTAGCCCTGAGCAAGCATATCCTGTGCTAACTGTTGACCTAAGCCTGCATTCAAATCAGCAATCACCACTTTTGCACCTTGTTGTGCATATGCAAGCGTAATGCCCTTACCAATTCCTTGTGCACCACCTGTGACAATAACGACTAAATCTTTAAACATCCGCATACCTCCTACTTTTTTATCGCCAATAGTGTAGCAAATATTTTGCTATTCGTCCTGTTAAGAGGGTGAAGAAATGGTATAATGAATGCTGTGGCAACATATGATAAAAAATATGAGGCAAACCTTGCCTACATAGTAAAATTAATGTTGACATTATGCTATAAATTACATATAATAAGTATTGTCCTTCCTATGGAATACATAAGAAACGACATCATGTCTCAGTAGCTCAGCAGGATAGAGCAACGGCCTTCTAAGCCGTCGGTCGGGGGTTCGAATCCCTCCTGGGACGTACTAAAATCAGTCACAAACCTTTGATACAATTGGATTTGTGAGAAACTAGGGATTCGGTCAGGGCTTCGGTCACTGTTGCTGAATCCCTTTTTTATTACCCTAAGAAATTACGTGAATAGCGTACCGAAATTATCTTCCAATTCAATTGAATGGAGGATTTTTTTATGACCAAAAAGACAGGATTATTTGACGTAGACTTCTCACTGACAACTAAAAAGCTTACCGCTTCTATCAAAGAAGAAAAGAATGTCACAGCTCGTTACAAGCCCTTTACAGAAGCTTTAGGGACTATCGTTAATCAAATGGAAGTGAGTGGTTATCGTCCTCGAACTATCAAAGATTACAATACAGTCCTATTGAACTTTGCAAAGAGTACAGGGGTCACCTATTTGGAAGAAATCACAGTAGACACGATTTACTTATGGCTGGACAGTATGCAGGTGGTGAATCAAACAAAGCTAACACGTCTAAAGGTTCTGAAATCGTTCTTAGGCAAGTGTTTCATCAATGGATGGCTGAGCTTGAACTTTTGGCAAGCAATCAATGTAAAGGTAGATAAGAAGGTTAAAAAGGGAGCAAAGCCTAATGACATAGCAGTTCTAGTTTCGTTGATTGACAAAAGTACATTCATTGGTCTGAGAGATGTAACTGCTATTTTAACGATGTACAAGACAGGGATTCGCATAAATACACTAGGGCAGTTAAATGAGCGACATATTGATTGGGGAAACAAAGTTCTTGTGCTAGATGGAGCGATATTGAAAAACCACCAAGTGTTGAAGTTACCAATAGATGACCAATTAATTGATTTATATCGAATACTAATTCAATGTAATGACAAGCTTAGAGAACACTATGGAGAAAGTAATGCCAACTTGTTTATATCCTTGAAGGCAACAACATTAAACACGAAGTCAACCAACAATGCCATTTCTAAACAACTTACTAAGTATGCTAAGCGCTATGGACTTGAGAATATCAATGCACACGCTATCAGAAGGGCTTATGCGAAGAACTTACATGACAAGGGAGCGAGTGTAGCATTAATCTCAAAAGCTCTCGGTCATAGTGATTTAGCAGTTACAACACAGTATCTTGATTTAGATGTTGAGGAAGTAGCAAAGGGTTTGAGGGAGTATCTTTAGTTTGATTAGCTATCTCTGTTATGGAATTAAGGAAACATAATTCTAATCTGTTTATTTGCAGCCCATTTAAATGTTTGTAGTATTTATTATAGTTCTAAAGAATCAAATAAAGTCCAAGTGTATACAACACTAAGTTCTAAAGTGCTGTGTATATTGTAATTTATGTGATATACTAATTTTTACGAACGTTCTTATTTGATAAATAAATAAGATTAATCCTTATCTATTGACCAAAATCTTCTTGATGAATATATGAGCTATGTTCCAAAAGAAGAAAAAGATTGAAAGTACAACGCTCGTGAAGGGGTTTGGGGACGGACGAAAAGCGTATTTTCATGGATTGCTTATATTCGTTAGTATCGGAAGCGAAGCGGGAGATACTGACAATATGAGCAATCATGGAAAATCGCAGGGTCCCCAAGATACAAATTTCAAAATACCCCCGAATCAAAATATATTTATATAGGTTTATGTATTTAATATATATTCTGATTCGGGGGTAAATTTTTAGGGGAGAGAAAGTAGTGCAAAAAGCTAAGTTATTAATCACTGAGAAAGAACTCATTGAATTGACAATGGCATATGGCTATAGTGGTTCAGAATTAAATAATCCTCATTTTTTAAAAAAGGGTTACTTGAAACAAAATGGTACATTCTAAGAAAGTTGAATCAATCTGTGAATCATGGAATCGTTTAAAAAAGAAAAAAGGTCAACCTGTAATGTATGAGATTACAAATCTTTATGAAGAAGCTAATCCAATAACAGATTCTCGTATTAATAACGGTAAGAAATTAACGGAAGCTGATTTGTTAATGAAAGACTACATACATTTTGCTTTGTGTCATAATGAAGTAAATGATGGCAAAGCACATTCCTTAATTCAATGGGCTGAGTTATTCGGACTTACTACGAGAGAAGAATTAGATGAGATAGCTGATACAAATGCCTTTACTGATTTGTATTGGAAAAATGAAGTAGCAAAAGTAGTTAGTAATTTTAAATCAACCATTATTACTAGAAATAGAGCAGTTGTATTAAATTCCTTTAAGCAGTTGGAAAAGCACAACAAAATAAAGAAGATTGAAGTTCTTTTCTTTATTCATTTAGATGATACAGTTAGTTCACCATCTCAACAAGAATTTGATGATGTTAATAGTGAAATGGACAAAATTCTAGCTTCGCAAAATATCTCTAGAAACGATTATTATTTTAAGCATTATAACAAAAATGTAATTAAAGCTAGAGAAAAGGTCGTATCTATGCTCGAAGAAAAAGGATTAAAGAATTTATTCATAGGCTATAAAATTGAGGTTATTGAACTTCTTCCTGAAGAACAGTGGGAGGATAAGCCACAATTCCTCAAGGCTTTTTCCGATAGATTAATCCAATTAACATTACAGAGAGAGAACAAACCTGCTTATCAGGTTAAATATGTTGAAAAAAGATTTTATATCTTCAACACTTTATTTTTACTGAGAGAATTAGGCTATCAAGTCGAAGCGGCACTCATTTCGAAATATAAACCTACTGAATCAGATGTTGAAGCTATTCATGATTCTAAAAAGGGATATGCAATGGGGAAAAGTGAGCAGTTTAATTTGCAATATGCTTTTTCTAATAGAATTAAAGACGAAACACTTCAAACTTGGAGATTTAGAACAGTTTACCTTTAGTGGGTTGGCAATCAATTGTGATTAATTTGAATAGAGTTTTTAGCGCATCATTAAGTTGGTGTGCTTTTTTTCAAGCGTTGCAGAACAGCATTGTAAGCTATCGAGAATTGTCCAAATGGATAGTTGGTCACGTGACAGTCGGTTCTATGATGCTTTCTTGTGATTGTTGAGGAAGCATAACAAAAGGTCTTGCAAATTACATACAAGACCTTTCATTGAAATATTATTGTTCTAATTCGGCTTTGAGTGCTTTAGCTTCTTCTAGCTTATCTGATAAAACTATATCGGCTAATTGAATGAAATTCTCTTTATCAGTTGCATCAGTCATTTTTTCAGCTTGTTGTTTGATAACCCCTGAATAAGATTCTAATCGGTCAGCTTCTTGTGTGCCATTCTTTTCGGTCAACTCTATGTAACGGTCAGCTTCTGATAATGCAATTTTGCGATATGACGCTTGCCATTCTTCTTCTGTTGGGTTGTTACTACTTGCTTGTGACGATTCTTCTTGGACTTCTTTTGTTGGGTTAGTTGAATCTGTTGAATCATTACCGCAAGCGCTAATCAGCATTGCTATGAGTAACAGACCGCTAAATTTAATAAGTTTCATTTAAATCTCCCTTTGTATATGTTTGTTGTAAAAAAAATAACACCTTACAATTTTACCACATTTCACTATATTAGTATTTTTGTAAAACTGTATCACAAACGCATGTTTGTTGCCACAACGATACGATAAGACCTAAACCGCTCGATACAAATTTATTCAATCGCTTATCCATGATGAATCGCATCATAAACCTGTAATAATTCACCAATGGATAAGTAGATGAAAGAGCAGTAAGTCGCAGGTCAAAATGTGTCATTGATTAAAGTATGTGGTTATATACAGATATTTACATAGAGTAACTAAGGTCTTTACGATAGGGGATAAGATAACATAAAACGACCATTGGGGAAGCACCATATTGTGGATGCCTTCTGCACACAGCGCCAACGCAATCGAGTTAAACGGTTGACCCCTTGTTCGATTCTCGATGCGTCTGAGAGTGTTACTATGTTATTTTAAAATGATTATCTTACTAATCTATAGTTGATTTCGTATCCACTAGCGTCCATTTCATCGGCTATTTGAGTTTTCCATGCACCGTCTTCATATTTAATATAAACAACACCTGAAATATCATTAGGTAGCTCAATACCTTCACCTTTATGTAAAGCAACAACATTTTTACGACCTAGTTTAGCAATAAAAAAACCATGTTCAAAAACAACATTTTGTCTAGCTCTACTGTTAAGATGCTCAGATGACTTTGATTTACCATCGTCACATGGAGTATATAAAACAATTGCAAAACCAACATCGGAGTTCTTCTCGATTTTCTCAATAATTGTATTTCCCTCGTTAGCTTTTTCATGAAGTATAACAGCTTCAAAACCTAGCTTTTCTACAAAACGGGCTACTTCGGTTTTTAATTCATTGTCATGACCATGTACTATGAATACTTTACTTTTATCTGTAGATACCTCAAGTGTAGATTCTATTGATTTTGATGTTGGAGAGAGTAGCTCTTCTAATTCTATATCTTTTAAAGCGCCTTTTAAGACATTTATCATGGAGAGTTTACCTGACTCGAAGGCATTAAATTTTTCCACAAAGGTATTTTGGTTACCGTCGTTTCTAAAAAGTGCTGCTATTGAAATGAAAGATACTTCGTTGAATTTGTTAACATGCTTTGAATTTTCTCCGAAAAGTTTTCCAATAATCACCTCGCCTTCACTTAAAAATTCATTAAGGCTAATTTCTTTTTCTTCATAAGTCATCATATTCATACGTTCAATCAGATGGTTTAAGAGTTCTTTCTTTTTAGATGATTCCATGTTTATTCCTCATTTCAAGTCAGTATTTATTTAATAGATATAGTAACATACATTTTTAGGGAATAATATTGAAGTAGCTAACAAATAAATATAAGTCATATAGATTAAGTGTTAGAGTGTCTCAATTTTTTGAAGAAGAGGCTAGAAACGCTCTTCAAATATCGAAAATGTTACTTTTCATAACTTGAAAATGTTAAGGTTAAATTAACATAAAAGTTAAAAAAAGGTTGTGATTTTTATGGGAGAAAAAGTGGTTCATCTCCATCGAATGACTAAGGTTCGAAAAGTTAATGAAGCAATTCAAGTGCAAATGGATAAGAAATCGAAAATGTACGCTAGTGACTTCAAACGATTTCAACAATTTGCAGAACAGCAAGGCTTGGAATTATCATTCGAAGTTCTAGAAGCTTACCTACTAAATACAGTGGAATCAGGATTGAAGGTAAGTACATTTAATCGTAGGTCGGCTAGTGTGAAGCACTATCTTGTTAATGTCTTAGGACAAGCAGAATCAGAGGAGCAGAAGAAGCGTATAGCATTGTTGCGTCAGATGTATAACAGCATGGAACATGCAGAACAGAAGCAAGTTTGTGGTCAAGTAGCGCAACCTAAAGATGAGGTTGTCGCTATGATTGATAAACTTGATACAAGAGCCAAAGCAATTGCCTTGTTCAATTTGATAACTGCTTGTAGACCTTCTGAAATGATTACTATCCAATTGAAGCATATTGACCTAAAGAATCGTTCAGTAAATGTTTACTTGCAGAAGCAGAAGGAATGGCACACGAAGCGATTAACGCTAGAGGTTGTCAATGCTATCAAAGATTATATCAACGCTTACGGATTAGATTCCGATAGTTACCTAATAGTTAAGGTGGACAAGCACAACAACTATACAAGCGCACAGGTATCAGATATTGCCTATAGGAAGTCAATTCACAAGTGGTTAGGCTTTGCTCCATATACACTACGCAAGACACAGGTTTCAGCAATGCATGAAGCAGGTGCAGACCTAGCGACTATCGCAAAACAAAGTGGTCATAAGAACCTTGAAACAATTAATAAGCATTACTTGTCAGTGAATGATAGAACGATTGATAAGTATCTATAGGGATTAGTCTTAATGAAGAAAATAATACTAGTGTGTTGGAGGGATTACATCTATGCTTGATTTTTCAATTGAACAAAATGCTGAACAAATTTACCACCCTAAAACAAAAGAATATTTTAGTGAGGTTATTCAGTCATATGTGTCTGGTAGTTATCGTTCAGCTGTAGTAATGCTGTATTCTGTAGTAGTATGTGACTTGATTTATAAATTGAAAGATTTAAAAGAAATGTATAATGATGAAGTTGCAAAGCAAATTTTAGAGAAAATTGAAGAAGAACAAAGTAAAAACCCTAATAGTGGCGGATGGGAGATAGTATTAATTGATGAAATTAAAAACAGGACTTATTTCCTCGAATCCGCTGACAAAATTAACTTAGATTCTTTAAGGTTATATAGACATTTATCAGCTCACCCCGTTCTGACACAAGAAGATATGTTAGTTACACCCAATAAGGAAACTGTAAGAGCATTAATTAGAAATATGTTAGAGGGAATTTTAGTAAAGAATCCTATTATGTCTAAAAAAGTATTTATAACAATACTTGAAGATTTAGAAAGACACAAAAGCTTTTTCACTGAGGATATAGAACTCGAAAGATATTTAGAGTCGAGATATTTAAAAAACACAAATAAAATAATGTTAAATACTTTATTCAAAGATTTTTGGGGCATAGTTTTTAACTGTAAAAGTGAAGAATGTGATTCAAATAGAAGTATTAATTATCGGACATTAAAAATTTTGTATATAAAATATAAGCAAAATTTGTACAGTTATATAGAAGAGAATAAAGTTTACTTTAATAAATTAAAAGAGGACGAAGAAAGTATATTAAAGTATTTAATTGTTTTCTTTTCGGAGTGTCCAGAATGTTATAACTTAATGGAAGAACATATTAAAACTAGGATAGAATCAGTTATTAATTCAGAGTGGGAATATAAATTACGTTCGCCATTTTTATGCTCAAGTATGGAAGAACACTTTGGTATGTTAATTAAAGATATTCATTATGAGGAGTATACATATAGAAAAAGGTTTTCTAAAAAATATATTATTTCAAAAAAAGATAGACAAATACTATTGAGTTGGGCTAATGAAAATGATTGTAAAAGAGAATATTACGATTTAATGATAAGACAATTCGTTTATAGTACTAGTTTTGATGCGGCAGACCTTAATTTTTACGAGTATGTTATATCTGATTTAGAGCATTTTGATAGGGAACAATTACTTTATTTGTTAAAGGGAATTAATGAAAATAGTCAGTGTAATTCTCATAGAAATGCTAAAAATAATAATTCAATATTAAAGGAAGCGGCAGATAAAATATTAGGAAATGATTTTAATTATGAGGAGAAGTTTCCTAATGTGAAATTTGACGAGGGAAAATTAGAGAAGTAAAATCATTCTTTTACTGACTTATTAGAAGAGAAAGTCGGAGGGCAAAGGAGCATATGTAGGCGCTTCTTTCAGTGGGGTCGATTATTGGATAAACGAATCTTAAGACAGTTTCTTGAGCCAATAAGAGCTTTAATGGGGATGGTATATCAGATATTTGAGTACATCTTTAATCAGCCTATCGCACTAATAACGTTTAATAATAAAAATCGATATATCTAA
>NZ_JBHERJ010000019.1:0-13029 GCF_043359455.1 Lysinibacillus sp. PWR01
ACATCATCTTTTTTCAACAACATGAAGAGGTGGCAGTATCTACTGCCACCTCTCATTATTAATTTTTTACAATCTCGCTCAAGCCTGTAATATCTATGCCATTTAACGCTTGTGTAGCAAGGCGGTCCGCTTCTGAATTATCCTTACGTGAAACAAGCTGGTATTCTGCTTGGATGTGAAGCTGTTCTAATTTTGCATCAATTTTATCTGCCCAGCTTGCTAATTCCTTTTCCAATGCTGGCCATTCTCCATTTAGCTGATTGATGACCACCTGTGAATCTCCTATAATACGAACAGGTAAATGATGGACATTTAACAGTTCAAGCTCTACTAAGCCTAAATAAAGCGCTGCATACTCTGCCTCGTTATTTGATTTCAATTCAGACGAAAACGCATTTCTTCTTAAACGTAAAGGTTTACCATTTTGTTCATAATAAATAGCGCAGCCTAATCCTGCTTGCCTTGTCCCACGATCAAAACCTCCATCAAAATAGACCGTAATATTATGTGGCTCTGTATCAATTTCCTTTAAATATGCTTTTAGCTCTTTAAGTGACCAATTTGTATCTTGTCGATCAACGCAATGTAGCGATTTTACCCTTCCCGTTCTTTCCATATCCTCTGCAAGTAATAGTGCTTGAGCTGCAGGCATTTCAGCTGAACGTAAAACCGTTGTTGCTCCTTTTGGTGTTTTATAGGTCCATTCAATGATGACATGCATAATCATAACCTCCAATACTCTCTAATTGGTACATAAAGTAAAAACGTGTACCGACCAATAGCGGATACACGTTTTCCTCTTACTTGTTATATGTGCAATTCCTAGAAAAATTATTCCTTTTATATTGCAATCATTGAATTCCTTCATATAAACCTTGGATAGGTTTTATTAAAATACGATTTACTTCTTCGATTACTTTACTAAGCTTCATTTCCGCTTCAAGCATCGTTGAAATTTTTTCATTTTGCTGTGCAAGCTGTGCCGCTTTTTGTGCATAGACAAGCTCATCTTCCAAAATATCCTCACCAGCTAATTGCTTTTTCTGTAACTCGATTTGGATTTTACGGAAGTTTTTAAAGACATTTAATGCCTCTTCATCATGTTTAACAACTTCAACAGCAGCTTTTAATGCTTCAAATTCTGGAATCTTACGGAAAGTTGCCTCTAGCGCATTAATGTCATTATAAATATTAATCATTCATACAATCTCCTTTTAAATAAAGTAAACTATCAAGCCTTGCACAATCCCAATCAATCCACCAAGCACCGCACCTAATACGGTAATCATTTTAAACTCACGTTTTGAAATACCTAATACAAGCTCCTCTAATTTCTCTACTGGGAATGAGTCTACCTGCTCTCGAACGACCTCTTGTAAATTTAAACGTTTTAGTACATCCTCAAGTTTTTCCTCTGCCTTCACAAAAGCTTTTTCTATCACTTGTGGGATCACGGTATACTTCGCCCACTCATTTCCTTCAGGCCAATAATAAGAAATCGGCTGATTTAAACGTTCTGAGATGGCTAATTGCTCTTTCACGTACACTTGTAATTTCGATAGAATGGGTTCAAATTGAACATCTTGCAAAAAGTCCATAGCTGGTCGATCTTTGAATTTTTCCCATTCCTGTGTAAATATTTTAGTTAGTAATGTTGTCGTTCCTGGTGCTTGTAAAAATTTCACAAGCTCACGTTGAACTTTCCCAACAAGTGAGGAGGAATCACCTAAGAACATATTAATCATGCCACCAAGAGACCCTTTTGATGATAAAAAGTCATCAATCATCGCCTTAATCGTCATTTCGCCTTCAGGTGATAAAAAATAATCCTCGCCTTTTTCTAAAATATGCTGAACCGCTACTGGAATTTTAGCATCAATCGTATTTTGAATATCATCAGATAACAGCGTACGAATTGATTTTGTTGATAGTGTATTCTTTACTGACGAAAATTGTCCCTCAACAATCGCTTCAACCTTCTGCTCAATGGTAGCAGGCATATGCGAAAATCCCGCTAAGTTTAGCCAACCCTGAATTGTTTTGTCGTTTGTAAAGATTGTTTCTTCAACTTTTGTTTGCACAAAGTGTTCTACTTTGTCCTGAATATCCTTTGAGAAAAATTTCTTTTTAAATGTTTCAGGAGTTAGCAAATAATTTACTACTGTAAGACCAAGCTGTTTCGCTAATTCATCACGTCGTTTTGGGATAAGACCTGGTGTAAATGGGAGACGCCAGTTTTTAATGTATATTGCATTATGTGGACGAAAAAGCATTTTAATGGCTAAGTGATTTGTTACGCCCCCAATTGCAGCTCCAATTATAGCCATAAAAAGTAATGTCACTATAAAATTATCCATTAGTATCCTCTCATTTCAATTGTATTCACAATTGGCGTATTTTGTCGCCTTCTGCACTCATTATAGCAGAGCAAGGATTTTCAACGAAAGAAATACCCCTTTAGAATTTCAATCACACCCTATTCACTTCTATCGAGAAGTGAATAGTTGCAAAATTATCGTTCTACTTAAATAATATGAACTACATACTATAGAAACGAGGTTTGATGATGATTCAGCATTTTAGTTTTAAACCACTATTTGAAAACACTCAACTACCAGGGTGGGCCATTTCATTTTTTTATCAACGAGAACGATACCAAGCGGAATATTTAAAGGATGGTACGATTCAGTGGATAGGAGCCATTCCATCAGACGAAGAGGATGTTAAAAAAATGATACATGAGCTTATGCTTTTCCATGTATACGATTAAAATTTGTAGTCACTTTTTCGCCCTAATCCCGCACAAAAATACCTATATTTACTATAAATAGCACGTCCTTTAAGCTATTTATGTTGAATCATGTTGAAATTTGTATATTTTTCTTATACATTTATGATATCAGCTTATTTAGTAAATGTTTTTTATGCAGGGGGCCATTTCAATGAGTAAAGTCACACTTTCGGATGACTTAAATAGCTATAATTCAAAAGCGTTAATTCGTGTAAAAGTAAAAGAGTTGTTTTCAGAATTTTCCGCTAAAATATTCGAACTAGCGGATGAAGCGGGGGCTGTTAATAGTAAAAAATTCGAGGAACTTTCTGGCTATAAAAGCGACTTTTACAATGAGTATTGCAGTCAATTAAAGGGCTTGTTTGATTCTTCTGCTAGCTCCTTCGGCAAGAAATCGATCAAAACGTTCTATTTGGCGTACAACAATAAGAACTATGTTCTAACACAGCAAGGTATTACAGAAAAAGCACCTGTCTCTATCGCACCGTTTACAGGTGATATTCCTTTAAAGGAAACCGTTCATGATGTTGAGAAAGCGTGCTTAAAATTACGCTTCCAACAAGAATAGTAGTGATGGTAAACGTTTAGAAAGGGGGAGTCTCAAATGAATATTGAGACTCCCCCTTTAGCTATAAAAAATAATTCATTTAAAAAAATCCGCAAGCTAAAGCACTCTTGAGATTTTTGACGTGTCGTATTATATGAGATGCAAAATGCTTCTTTCCCTAAACAAACTATCTTTGCTCTTTTTAAAGTTAGCATATAGCAATAGTAAATACAATCTTTTGATATTTGAATCTAGCTACTTTTTTTCAAAAAGATACATGAAAAACAAGCGAAAAAGTTGTTGTCAATATTTGTGTTTTTCTTTTAAATAACTTATTATTGAAACATCCAACAATTTTTTAAATCATAGGAGGTGTACACTTTGTTTACTTCCCTCATTTGGGCGGGAACAAAGGAATTATTTGGACGGAGACATATTGGAGATAACCATTAGGTTGGCGGCATTCGCCCTACTAATTATAATGACAGGATTTTTCGTTGCAACAGAATTTGCAATTGTTAAAGTGAGAACTACCCGCATTGATCAATTGCTCGCAGAAGGGCATAAGAAAGCGAAAAATGCAAAACGTGTTGTTTCAGATTTAGATGAGTACTTATCTGCATGTCAGCTAGGTATTACCATCACTGCACTTGGTTTAGGTTGGTTAGGTGAACCTACATTTGAAATCATACTGCACCCAGTGTTTGAATTTCTAAATTTGAATGGTAGTATAACATCTATCCTTTCATTTATACTTGCATTCTCAATCGTTACGTTTATGCATGTTGTTATTGGGGAATTGGCGCCAAAAACATTAGCCATCCAAAAAGCAGAATTTGTCACATTAAACTTTTCTGGCGCATTAATTTTATTCCACAATATTACGTATCCGATCATTAAGTTATTAAACGGATCTGCCCGCGGTTTAACAGGTCTTTTTGGCTTAAAAATGATGTCAGAATCAGAAGTGGCTCATACAGAAGAAGAGTTGCGTATGATTTTATCGGATAGTTTAAAAGGTGGGGAAATTAATAACTCAGAATATGAATATGTTAACAGTATTTTCGAGTTCTCAGATCGTCTTGCAAAAGAAATCATGGTTCCTCGAACTGAAATCGTCGGCATTGAAAAAGAGCTTACGATTAAAGAAGTTTTTGATTTAATGGGTGTTGAGCAATATACTCGTTATCCAATTCTGGATGGAGATAAAGATCATATTATCGGCTTAGTCAACATGAAGCATTTATTAACCGCTTACATTAAAGATTCCAAAAATGGTGATAAGCCAGTCATTGATTATATGCAACCTATTATTCGAGTGATGGAAACGACGCAAATTAACGATTTATTACTAAAAATTCAACGTGAACGTATTCATATGGCCATTTTAATGGATGAATATGGCGGAACATCTGGTTTAGTGACGATTGAAGATATTATTGAGGAGATTGTCGGCGATATTCAAGATGAATTTGATGAAGACGAAATCCCGGAAGTACAAGAAATTGCAGAAAATCATTTTATTTTAGATGCTAAGATGCTTCTTGAAAATGTGAATGATATGCTAGGTACTGACATAGAAGATGATGATATTGATACTATCGGTGGTTGGTTCATGACGAAGCGTTTTGATGCGGTCGAAGGAGACAGTATTCAAGAGCAAGGTTTTGAATTTATCGCAAAAGAATTAGATGGTCACCATATTTTATACTTAGAAGTTCTGAAATTACCTAACAGTGATTTATCAAATGAATATGACGCAGTCATTGATTAAAATTGAATTGTCTGGTCGTGGTATTTTAAAAAGCACGCTTGTATAATTCAAGCTATAAATATGGTCTTTCCTTCACACCTTATATAGGTGGGAGCAACTACCGTAATAAATAGATGAAAGCGACTCCCTTTTAAAAGGGGGTCGCTTTCTAATGTCCGAAAGTTTTGCGAGGAGGAAACAAAATGGAGCTCTATACAAATTTACGTCAAGGGGAAAAAGGTGCATGGCTATCCATTGGTACATATCTAATCCTCAGCTCTGCCAAGCTTACAATAGGCTACATTGGTACATCTGAGGCGTTGAAAGCAGATGGTTTAAACAACACTACTGATATCATTGCATCCATCGCCGTATTGATTGGATTACGTATTGCCCAAAGACCACCTGATTCCAACCACCAATACGGACATTTACGTGCTGAGACTGTTGCTTCTTTAGTAGCCTCGTTCATTATGCTCGTTGTTGGTCTTCAAGTATTAGTTAGTTCTTTAAAAAGCTTATGGGCGCCTACTGGTACAACACCTTCTCTGTTAACTGCATATGTAGCAATCGGTAGTGCCGCTGTCATGTATGTGGTTTATCGTTATAATTTAGCACTGTCTAAAAAAATTAAAAGTGCCGCTGTTAAAGCAGCCGCCTTTGACAATCGCTCTGATGCACTTGTCAGTATCGGTACAGCTATTGGAATTTTTGGAGCCATTTTCGGCTTCCCAATCATTGATTCACTTACAGCTCTCATTGTTGCCTTTTTAATTATTAAAACAGCAGTAGAAATCTTTTGGGAAGCTGTTCAAAGCCTTACAGATGCATTTGATATTGATGAAGTTGAAACATTATCGGTCTTAATCCAGAACGTAGACGGAGTGATGGAGCTTTTAGACTTTAAAGGACGTGCACATGGCAATATGTATTTCATCGACGTTACTGTCACAGTGGATCCTTATTTAAATGTCTTTGAAAGTCACCGCATTACAGAAGAAATTGAGCATACCATTATGCGTGAAAATCGCTTTTGTCAGGTTCTCGTGCATATTGAGCCACATATAATCCCTCCACAAAACGACGATAAGTCTCCTACCAATTGATTGGTAAGAGACTTATTTTTATTTAATAGCTATATAAATATCCACTTGTGATTCGTGTGGGTTAGCGCATCGTTCATCATAAAGTTCAAAGTCGCCTGTGTATGTTCGTTCAACTTTAGAATTTGCAAACCACGCCCAAATTTCTTGCCAAGTTTGAATGACAACGTCTGGCATTGTTCCTTTATCAGATGTAAAAACTAAATACTTAGCTGCCGGAATCATTTTCACTACTAAATCAGCTGGAATATTATCATTATTTACCTCTACACCAAGTGTAATGTTGTAATTACCATTCACATCCGTTTCATAGTTCGAATACAAACCATAGACATTACCATTTTTTCGCTCTGCTATTTTGCCCGCAATATTTTGCTGATAAAAGTTATCCCATAATTGCGGAATTTTAGCTTGTTCTGTTATTTCATTTGCATTACTTGTTTGAGTTGAAATGCCTACGATTTTAAATGCGTTCAATTCAACCACTTTTGGTTCTTTCCACTCATTTTTTCTCCATCGCTTTAAACTTGGCAAAAAGGAAGTCAGCATATTACGTGCCTCGTTTTCAGACATACCATCTTCCTTAAGATGTGGTACACAAATTTCAATCATTTCTTCCACTATTAAATGAGGTTGTTTAAACTCGCCTCCCTCATAACAATATGTACAATAATCCTGACTTTTGTCCCCTTCCTTTTCAGTGCCCAATAACGCCTCGTCTACTAAAGGCATACCACAGCTTTGACAATAGCTTTGCATCGTCATTCCACCTTTCGCTTTATTTGTCCTTACTATACCAAAGGAAACCTGACAACTGTCTGTCATCAATTGTCTAGATTTTTATATAATTGAACAATTTCTTGTGCGCGTTTTTGAATAATATCTCTTATATAAAGAGGTTCAATGATTTTAATGCGATGCCCAAAGCTGAGCAAGAAGCCATAAAGCCATTCATCTTCGGGTATAGCTATATTAATCATAGAATAGTCATGGTCTATATGTTCTGCACCAAAGGATTCCTCCACCAATGTCGTGATGTCTTTATCAAAAGAAATGACTAAATCGACTACGTTTTGTGGTCGATGCCATTCTTTCCCCCAAGGAAGTTCACTTAAATTCACTTCCTTCCGCTCAAAGGTTGAATCAACTTGTAGTAAGTTTTTCATTCTCGCAAGCTTAAATAAACGAAAATCCTTTCTTAATGTACAATAGCCATATAAATACCATATCTTACCTTTTTGTACAATTGTATGTGGTTCAACTATTCGGCTTGTTTGCTCCCCATACGTAGTAGAGTAATGAAAGCTTATACAATGCTTACGCTCTATAGCTTTCTTTAGTGTCGTAATATGCTCTTTAAAAAGAACGTTTGGGCCCCACGGACTAAGATCGACAAATAGGTGGTCCATTGATTGTTTTACATGATCATCAGCAATACTCGTTATTTTCTCAAGCACAGCTTCAGCGTGGGCATCTTCATAAGTAGTCAAAGCACTTTTAATCGCAATAGAAAGTGACGTCAGCTCGTCCTTCGTCAACACTTGCTTATCAACACGATAGCCATCGATTAAACTGATGCCACCATTTACACCTTGTTGACTAATAACAGGTACACCTGCACAGCTCAGTGTTTCAATATCTCGATAAATTGTACGAACGGAAACATTAAACAGCTCTGCTAATTCCTGAGCCTTCACCTTTTTACGGTTGATTAAAATCATCGTCATTGTTAGAAGACGCTCTAATTTCATGGTAAAATCTCCTTTCATGCTATCCCATTATTCCTATATACACTTCTATTTTAATTAATATCCTATCTTTTTAAGTATTTTTTAAGTACTTTTTGAGTATTTTTTAAGACAAATGTACTATAATAACGCCTAATTATTGTTACAACAATTATACTATTTTAGCAATATAAGAAAAAACAAGGCTTATGCCCCTATTCAACTTTCATTCCAAATACTATGTTGTTTTATTTTTGTATAAGAATAGTTTGATTTAAACGCCTAAACAATTATTTCAATTCTCTTAACACAACATACAAAACTTTTATCTTCTATATATTGAACGGCGAAACTTTCTTTGAATGGATTTGACGTGATGTAACAACACACATCAGGATTCATGGACTCTCACCTGTGGAAGTACTACAACACAAATTGCTTTTTTCTAGTATCAAATTTTTAATAGAAAAGTTGAGTGATATCCACTTTTCTTGCCCTTCACTATATATAGAAAGCCTTTTCACCCAAAATGAACTAGAGTTTAATGTTTTTAATTTAATTGTAAAAAGGAGAGTTTGATGTGATTCGAGCCGTTTTAATAGACAATGAACCTTTAGCTTTACACTATTTTCAAAGTAAACTACATGCCTTTCAACAAATACAGGTGATTCAAACCTTTACAAGTGTAGAAGTATTTCTGAATGAGTTGCCGACTATGGAGTTTGAGGCTATCTTTTTAGAGGTAAAACTTCAAGAATTATCAGGACTTGAAGTGGCTGATATTATTAAAACAGAGCGTCCACAAGTCAGTGTTATTTTTATTACCTCCTATCATGAATTTGCATTACAAGCCTATGAGATTGGTAGTCTTGACTATGTATTAAAGCCTATTAGTCATGCCCGTTTAGAAAAAACAATAGCCCGTATAGAGCATGAATTTTCTATACAGCAAATGCTTCAACAAGCTACACAAACTTTATTAAATGTACAGTGCTTTGATCAATTTGCTGTCTATAGTAACAATAGTTTAGTGGCATTTAAAACTGAAAAAACGAAGGAATTGTTTGCTTATTTTATTTTGCACCCAAATATACCGATTCATCGAGATTATTTAATTGAAATTCTATGGCCAGATTTAGATTATGTGCGGGCCAAATCCAATCTTCATACGGCTCTTTCCTATTTAAGGAAAACTTTAAATACAATTGGCTATGAAAACTGTATTGTCTTTTCAAATAAATACTATATCTTTGAAAGGCCAAATATTGTGTGTGATTTATACGATTTTCAAAAACTTCATGAAGATTTTTCACGACTGGAATTCCCCTCTATTTCTTTGATTAATCAATGTCTTTCTATTTATAAGAATGGCCTTTTTGTTTTTGATGATTATGAATGGTCAACTGCCTATAAGGATAAATTAATGAAATCATACATAGAGTTATTAGAAAAGGGATTTCAAACAACGATCTTTTCAGATACTGAAAGAGCGATGGAATTTTTACATGCATTATTAGAATATGATCCATACAATGAACAAAAACTTGAGCACTATTTATATACGTTAATACAGGCGGGGCTTCATGAACAGGCGCATAAAATTTTCCAAACATATAAACAAAAACTAGAGGAAGATCTAGCACTAACACCAAGCTCTACATTATTAGAGATATCCAAAAAATTATTTGCTCAACATAAATAATGTAAAAAACGGCGAGTGCTACTATGTGAGTAGAAGCTCGCCGTTTATTTACATACCGCTACCCTCAGTTAGCCCGTGCTTAACAGCATATAGCGCTGCCTGGGTACGGTCCTGTACTTGTAGCTTTGTAAAAATATTTGAAATATGGGTTTTCACCGTTTTTTCTGTGACAAAGAGTGAGGATGCAATTTCCCGATTACTCTTGCCCTTGGTGAGCTCTGCTAGCACATCCTGCTCACGAGGTGTCAGCGGATTTAATAAATGGGGTGCGTTTTGTGACTCTTGGCGATCCATTTCAAGCGTTGTCGTTGCTTCAGGATGCAAAGTGTTTTCGCCACGCATAATACGACGAATGGATAAGACCAATTCATCTGGCTCGATATCTTTTAACTGATAGCCCGCCGCTCCTGCCTCCATTGCTGGGACCACATGATCTCGATCAGAAAAGCTAGTAAGCATTAAAATTTCTATTTGCGGAAACTTTGCTTTGATGCGTTTAGTTGCCTGAATGCCATCCATTTCAGGCATGACTAAATCCATTAAGATAATATCTGGTTGGATGCTTTCCGCTAATGCTACGGCTTCATGCCCATTTTTCGCCTCTCCAACAACTTCAATATCCTTTTGTGTCTTTAAGAAAAACAGTAGTCCTCTTCGCACTACGTGATGATCGTCTGCAATTAATACACGTATCATGTCCTCTCCCCCTTAATACGGCAAGCGGATTAGCAGCTCCGTACCTTTGCCAATTTCACTTACCCAGTCAGCAGTTCCACCCACTGATTTTGCACGATCCTTGATAGATTGTAAGCCCATCGACAGCAACTTTGTATTGTTATCAATAACAAAGCCTCGTCCCTCATCACGAATAACCAACAATATATCTGTTGAAGTAACAGTAATATACAATGCTGCCTCTAATACACCTGCATGACGACGTACATTATTTAAAGCCTCTTGCGCTACTCGAAATAATGTTTCTTCAATACGTGAGGGAAATTGCAATACGCCTGAAACCGTAACATGTAGTTTCAAGCCAAGCATTTCAGCATATACTTTCATGGCCTCAAGTAAACCATTTTCTAACCCTTTAGGTCGCAGTTGCCAAATTAGCGCACGCATCTCTGTTAGTGCATCTTGTGTTAAATGCTGAATCTCTTTAAATGTTTCTTTTACTTCACAATCATCCGTCATCTCAATGCCCGCTCTTGCTGTTAACGTGACCGAGAAGAGTAGTTGATTGACTGAATCGTGTAAATCACGAGCTAGACGATTACGCTCCTTCACAAGTGCCATTTCCTGCTCCTGCTTTGTCAGTAAAATTCGCTTAATAGCCGACCCCATCTGAAAGGCAACTGATTCTAATAAAGCTAGCTCCTCCTCTGAAAAGCGCACTGTATCCTTAGATGCGACATTCAATACCCCAAAACGTTCTTGTCCTGATTGTAGGGGTACTGTCGCATGATGTGTAATTCCTTCATGATCCCCAACATTTGCGGCTATGGCACTTTCAATACGCTGACACTCGATAATATTGGAGGCTTTTTTTAGCTCTTCATTGCGATAACGTGATACACACCAACAGCCACCCTTTTTTAAATAATGACAATTGTTATATTCTAATGCCTCTGGTAAATTTTCATGGACAACAAGCTCTGAGCGCCCCTTTGCATCAATAAAAAAAATCCAGCCTGTTTCAAAGTTGGTGCCATTTAAAAATTTGATGAGTGCACCTTTTAGCATTGTGACAATTTCAGTTTCTTCATTTAATAGTTCAGCAATTTCTTTTAAAATACTGATATTGGAATGCTCATTCTCCCTCACGAAAACACCTCTTCTTTAGCATTACTATTGTTAATGATACCATTAAGCTATTGAAAGCGTCTGCTTCCGCCGTTCATACTTTAGACTGAATTTCATCACATACCTTATTTTGTGTAAGTTGATTTACATATAAAACTAGAACCACTATAATCGAACAAGGACATGGTTTTATGAAGGGAAGATTGGATATGTCTAAAAAAGAGGAAAATGGCTTATTATTTATTTGGATTGTTTCTGCTATAGCAACGTTAGGTTCTTTATATTTTTCTGAAATTCGTCACTATGAACCTTGTAAATTATGTTGGATTCAACGTATTTTTATGTATCCAATTGTTATTATGACGACAGTAGCATTTATACAAAAAAATGCACGTATTGCTGTCACAACAGCTGTATTTTCTGTCATTGGTGGCAGTATTTCACTTTACCATTACGGAATTCAAAAGCTTAGCTATTTAGCTGAAAATGCCCCTTCCTGTGGCGCAGTTTCCTGTACAGGACAATATATTAACTGGTTAGGCTTTATTACGATTCCGTTTTTAGCATTAACTGCATTTATTTTAATCGCAGGGGCAAGCTTTTATTTAATAAAAGCTTCTAAAGCTGCAAAATAATCGGAAGACCGTGTTCTACCTTTGGAATACGGTTTTTTCTACGGAGGAAGATCTATGTTTCATTATGAAATCGCTGAAGATAACTTAAGTGTGGAAGAATTGCTACGTAATCAGTGGCAACTTGGTAAAAAGCTCGTTCATGAATTGCGTATGGCCAAAGCCGTCACATTGGCAAATGATGAGCTGATTCAATGGAAAACACCTTTACAAACTGGAACAATTATCAAATTTACGTTTCCTATTCCATCATCTAGCTACAAACCAACACCTGTATGTGCTATTGATGTAGTCTATGAGGATGACCATTGTTTAATCGTATCGAAGCCAAAAGGTATGGCAACACATCCTAATGATGCTCGTGATACACATACATGTATGAACCATGTCATGGCACATATCAAAGAACAAGGTGGTATTTATGCTGAGCATGTTCATCGTCTCGATAAAGGGACACAGGGCTTACTACTAGTTGCAAAGCACCCTTTAGCAAAGTCTATTTTTGATCGAATGATTGAGGAAAAAACCATTATTCGTACGTATGCAGCAGAGGTGCAAGGTAATTTACGAACAGCTTCTGGAACGATTGCTGAACCAATTGGCAAAGACCGCCATCATGCCACAAGACGTGTTGTTTCTAAAACTGGACAGCATGCTGTAACACACTATGAAGTGGTGGCCCGCTACAAAAATTCCTGTGTTGTTCATCTTATACTTGAGACTGGACGAACACATCAAATTCGTGTGCATTTAGCCTATATCGGCCATCCAATTATTGGGGATACTATGTATGGTGCACGAGAAACAGCAAGTGATGACTACGAACTGCATGCCATTCAATTAGAATTTGAACATCCATTTTTAAATAAACGTATTATCGTCAAGGACGAGCAATAAGAAAAAAGATCCCGCCTCTCTGTTGGAGAGCAGGATTTCATAGTGTTGAAAAACAAAACCATCAATAGAGTTTT
>NZ_JBHERJ010000001.1:0-1626 GCF_043359455.1 Lysinibacillus sp. PWR01
AAAAATAAAATCTGTTTATCTAAGGGGAGTATTTCTTATGGGGCGAAGCAAACATTCACTCGAGTTGAAACTACATATCCTTCAATTGTTCGAAGAAGGTCACTATTCTATAAATGAATTGTGTGAAAGATTTTCATTAGATCATCAAACTTTTCAAAGATGGAAAATGAAATTTGAGGCAGGTGGACGTGAAAGATTACAAGAAGCGACTTCATGTAAATTCTATTCAAAAGAGTTAAAGTTAGCGGCTGTGGAGGACTACATTCAACAGAATTATTCACAGATGGAGGTGTTGGCGAAATACGAGATTAGCAGTACCTCCGTTTTAAAAAGCTGGGTAAAAAAGTATACTAGTCATAGTGAAATAAAAGATTCAGGTAAAGGAATGAGTCAAGCTATGACAGATGGAAGAAAGACAACTTTTGAGGAACGTATTGAGATTGTCGAGTACTGTTTGAAGCACCAGAAAAATTATCAGTTGGCAGCGCACACCTATAGTGTTTCGTATCAACAGGTATATCAATGGACGAAGAAATTTGAAACGAACGGTGAAGAGGGATTACGTGATCGTCGTGGTCGCACAAAAGATGAAGTCGAATTAACCGTTGAGGAGAAATTGAAATTAGAGATTCAACGTATTGAACGTGAAAATGAACGTTTACGTGCAGAAAATTTATTTTTAAAAAAGTTAGAGGAAATCGAAAGGAGGCATCGTTAAGCCAAATACGTCTACAGCGACGCTATTTAGCGATTCAAGAATTACATCGAGAGGAAGAACTTTCGATTCTTTTACTATGTGAAATAGCTGGTGTTTCGCGTGCAGCTTACTATAAGTGGCTAAGTCGCAAGCCTTCTAACAGAGAAGTTGAAAATGAAGCCATTTTAAAGGACATTCATCTCCTTTACCAACAAGTAGATGGTATTTACGGCTATCGTCGTATAACATTGACGATCAATCATCAGCGAAAAGAAGATAATCAAGCGATGGTTAACGAAAAGCGTATTTATCGTTTAATGCAGATTAGTGGATTGAAGTCTGTTATTCGTAGAAAGCGCAAGCCTTATCGTAAATCCCCAGCACATCATGTGGCGGAGAACGTATTAAATCGAGCATTTTCATCGAAAAAGCCAAATGAAAAATGGTGTACAGATGTCACAGAGTTTAAGTATGGAAACGGGAAAAAAGCTTATTTAAGTGCAATTATCGATTTATATGATGGTTCAATTGTGAGTTATGTGTTAGGTCATTCGAATAATAATTCCCTTGTTTTCAAAACAATAAAATCAGCTATTCAATCATTAGAATCAGGCGAGCAGCCATTAATACATAGTGATCGAGGTTTTCAATATACATCGAAGGAATTTAAGCGAATTGTGGAAACAACCAATATGACACAAAGTATGTCCCGTGTTGGTCGATGTATTGATAACGGACCAATTGAATCATTTTGGGGCACATTAAAGTGTGAGAAGTATTATTTACATAAGTACGATTCATATGAGGAGTTAAAACTAGCGATTGATGAGTATATTCATTTTTATAATTACTATCGTTATCAGAAACGATTAAACGGCTTGAGTCCGTTAGAATTCAGGACTCAAGCAGCTTAATACGTGTTTTATTAT
>NZ_JBHERJ010000020.1:0-6557 GCF_043359455.1 Lysinibacillus sp. PWR01
ACCTCTTCATAAAGAGTAGTGAACACCTTTGCTAAAAAGTCAGTGGGTTGGAGTGGAAGGCTACTTGACTCCCGTGGGATAGCGAGACAGGCGAAGCCCTGCACGGAGCGGAGCGAAGGAAGCGATTCGGCGCTCGCCCACAGGAAAGCAAGTAGCCTGCAACGGAAATCCATTTCTACCTTTCAATTGACTGTTTTGTTTTAAGTACCCATCGATATAGAATCCCATTCTTCGCCTTGATACCCTATCATCCAAAATAAACCTCTACGTCTTTCCATCACAACACTTTCATTTAATGCTAAAGGAGTTGCTTGTCCATTGATGCGACTATCTACACAAGCCCAATGTAATCTGTAAATTTTATCCGCCTCATCTACTATTTCTTCCTTACTACGCAGTACCGTTTGATTATAAAATTGTTCAAATGTTTCGCAACGAGAAACAACCTGAATCGCATATTCACAATCACATACATCGTCAGGGAAAATTAGCTCTTCCACAAGCCCCAATGCCCAAATGAGTGTCCAATAGGCTTCATATTGCCATGAAATATTGACAGCATCTTGATCACTAGGATGTTGAGCCTCAAGAAAGTACTTTTCATGCTCCGTTAAAAATTCATGCACCTCATATGTACGTAGCATATTGGTGAAGAACTCCCTAGATCCCTCAATATCACCATTCTGCGCCACATCACAGGCGAATTGAATAACTATCAACAGGGCAACTGCTCTTCTTGCAATATCCTCTTGGCTTTTAAATTCTAGATTTTCTATTGGTGGTAGCTGAGGAAGCGATGACGCATAAGGGATCTCCTTATCCGTTAAAAAAGCTATCGTTCTATTTTTTCGCGCTTCTCCCTGTGCTGACGTCACCTCATGTGCATGTATCTTTCTTGTACAAGCATGTGGTCGAAAATCAGATGGACCCGATTCTCCATTAGGATAAACAATAACCATACCGTTCTGATCCAGCAAAGTACCATCTGATAGGAAACCAATACCTCCTATACTTGCTAATAATTTTATGAATAGCTGCATATGGCCATCTGTCATCTCTTTGTCCATTTCAATTGCAATGACTGTATTAAGCACCGATATTTGAATCATTACACGTTCTTTTAGCTGTTCATCTTTAAATGGAATAGTATCGTAAAAGCCCATCATCCCAGGTATATTTTTTGCAAAATAATCAGGGTTCGTATCTTCAGCTAAAATGTTTATGGAACATCTATATTTATTAAATAAACCTTTTGATTTTAATAAATAGTCGTTATCTCTTTTTTCAATAGTAAAGCTTTTTGCTAATATATCAGATAGTTTATCCTTTATATCATCTGTATCATTTTTGGAAGCAAATATCGTAAAATGGTTCAATCTACTCTCCCCTTTGTAGCATATAGTATTTTAATATCCAATTTTCCAAACAATTAAGCGCTTGGCTAAACAGCTGTTTGTTTTTCCGTAGCACCTCATGTTCAACCCAATACGCCAGCAAAGGTCGCCATTTTTCTTCATCTATCATGGTTGTTGGCGTGATTCCCCGCTGTATCATCTGACAAATGGCTCGGATGGATGTTAGCCTTTCTACTTCACTCCCATTTAACCATTCGTATAATGTCTCTGCACTTGGCTGTGACTCTGCTAGAAGTGAATCCCAGCCATCAATCGGAAACGTGACATAGCACTTCATCCATTCTATGATGTTTGGATGATGGAAATGGCGTAATCGATGTAAGGCTGTATAGGCATCAATTCTATCTTTTTTGATATCCTGTAGGATGTATGATTGACCTTCATCAACTGGCAAACAATGTGCTGTTACATAATCACGCAGCGAATCTGGCATGTCACTCTGTACTTGCCAAAGTTCTCTCACCCAATTTTCGGCCTCACTCGGACATACCCTGACTAACACTTCGCTCCATACTTTTTGATCTGAGAGAGATAGAGCTTGCTCTACTTTATGTTGAAGCACCTGAAACACCTGCACTCCATCAAAATGCAAAAATGCTTCCTGCACGCTTGTTTTTTTCGCGCCATGCATGGAAACATAATGAAGCAAAGATTCTAAGCTAGATTGTGCCTGCTGTAAATTAGAGCTTAAAAATTGTTCTAGCCATGTTAGCCATATTTGTGAGCTAGCCAACTCAACATCCAATCCATTCACACTACAAAATTGACGATGCTGGCCGCAGTCTACTCCGATACAGCCTAAAGCTGTCATATTCTCAACGTACGAATGAAAGCTGACAGCAAGCAGATCAAACTCATCTTCTTCATGACTCCAATACCAAACGGTTTCGTCGTCAAGCTTAAGGAGAAGGGCATCTCCGTTACCTGCCGTAAAACATTGTAAATATTGCTGTTCATCTGATTCATCATCCCCTCCAAAGTAAGGGAAATCTAAGTCGTTTAAGCTCCAGCCAAACTCCCCATAAGGCGTATCAAGCAATTCAATAGGAAGTATCGCCTCATCAGGTAATGACCAATAAATACTTACTTGCTTTGAGCAATTTTGCAATAGTTGACGAAATCCATTAGGGATTTGTATACCAAGTCTTTCCTCTACCTGCTGTAACTCTTGCTCGGTTGCAACTGGTCGTATTTCAATCGGATGTACATAAGCTTCTTGTTGCTTCAATCGCTCTACTAAATGATGCCAACGCTCAACCCACATTGTCTCTAACCTCCATATAAGGCTCGTGTGATGTCATTCTTTTTATTTATCGTCAGGAAATCATTTACTGATTAGGATAACTTTAAACAGAACGACAAAATGCTATTATTTTACTGGCATCTAAACCTTCATATATGATAAATTACTCAGCTATATTCATTCTTTTCTATTACGCCATAATGAATTATTTTACTTTCTTTACTTCCATCATAATTTTGGTTACATACTCGTTTTCTCTATTTTTCATTACGGCATCATAAATGTATTCCTCGTATACATATTGGCCTAGCTCATAACCCTTTTCATGCATGACATTAAATAACCGTGTGTAGGTCTCACCAAGTTTTGAAGAGGGGCCAACATGATAACCAATCACAAATTCACCCTCTATCGCCTTAAAATAAGGATGCCCTTCTCTTGGATGAGGTTGCTCAATATATAAATAACTATAGTTATCGTAATTTCCAGCTAACACTTGCTCTCTTCTTGTTATCCCTCCAATGGGATACCCCGTATCTAATTGAGAGCGATCCAATTCCTCAATAAAGTCAGATACAGCCTTCACAAACTGCTCTTCTGTGGAATTCTCGATATTTTTACTCAAATATAATGTATCTTCAGGAAAGTACTCAATCGTAATGTCCTTAAAATTTAGATGCAGTGCTTCCTCTGTCGTTTTGATTTTGACATCAATAATATTCTCAATCATTTCTAGTTCTCTACGTTTCTTCGCAACATGCTCTTTTTGTTGATGCATCAATTCTAAAAAATTTTCAGGTGATTTCTCTGCCATATACTGCTGAATATCCTTTAAAGACATCCCCACTGCCTTTAATAATTCAATAACACCGAAAAAATCATATTGAGCAAGTGAATAATACCTATAATCCTTACTATCCTTCATGATGGGAGATAATAAACCAATTTGATCATAATAAATAAGTGTCTGTTTATTTACCTTACATAATTTAGCAAATTCCCCAGTTGTAAAATATTTTACATTTTTATTAAGCATTTTTTGAGTTTCCTCCCTTGACTATATAGTTACTATATACTTTAGATTGTACCTATTCAAAATAAAAATAGAAAGGTTTTGACATTATGTTCACGGAGATTCGTGACATTACAGCTTTTAACAAGAAAGAAATTTTAGCATTACGCATCGCTGACAATCAGCAACATTTTATTGAATCTACAGACCAATGCTTAGCAGAGGCGGAAATGGATCGACGTTTTACACCTTTAGGTCTGTATAAAGATAACACCGCTATAGGCTTCGCTATGTATGGCATATTCCCTCATGATGATTACAGTCAACGCGTATGGCTTGATCGCTATCTAATTGCAGAACAATACCAAGGACAAGGTTTGGGAAAACATTTTTTACAGCAACTTATTCAATATTTAACAGTAAAGTTCAACTGCCTTCAGATATATTTAAGTGTTTATGACAATAATGCTGTGGCTATCCAGTTGTATAAACAATTCGGTTTTATATTTAATGGTGAGCTAGATGATAAAGGGGAAAAAGTAATGGTTTTGGAGGTACATGCTTATGACAACCATTAATCCAATTGAAACAAGACCACTGAAACCATTATTTTTATCATACTTATTCCCTGCAATGATCGGGATGCTTTTGATGTCCATCAATATTTTGGTAGATGGCATTTTCGTTAGTCATGGCGTGGGACCTACAGCATTAGCTGGAGTGAATATAGCTGTTCCTATTTTCTCCATTTTGCTTTCGATTTCTCTATGGATTGGTATGGGAGGGGCTACCCTTTTCTCGATTTCTTTAGGAGAGGGCAATAAGCAACGTGCTCATCAACTATTTACACTGTCATTCTCTACAATGCTAGTGGTTGTCATCACGATTATTGGATTCCTCGCGTTAAATTTAAAGGACATTTCTTATATATTTGGGGCGAGTGATGATACGTATCCTTATGTGCAGGAGTATTTACATGTTATTTTGCTCTTTGGGGTGTTTTACACAATTGAAAATCTTTTAAGTATTTTTATTCGAAATGATGGCAACCCAAAGTTAGCTATGCTGGGCTTAATTACAACGTCTGTTTTGAATATACTCTTAAATTATGTTTTTATCTTCGTACTAGATTATGGTGTGACTGGCTGTGCCTTAGCAACAGCAATAGCTACAATTATAGGTACATCTGTGCTATGTCTTCATTTTTTCCGTCCACAAGCTGAGTTAAAGTTTGTCACTTCCTTTTTGAATCTATCAGATCTAAAAAAAATGTTTGCTATAGGTTTACCTAGCTTTATTGTTGAAGCTTCTGTTGCTGTTATTATTATTTTGTATAACGTTACCTTTTTACATTATCTAGGTGCAAATGGCGTTACAGCCTATGCAATGGTCAACTATATCCATACTGTCTTGCTGACTATTTTTCTTGGGGTTGGTATGGCCCTACAACCATTAGTTAGCTATCACCACGGGGCAAGGTTGCTAGAAAGATTAACAGCTTTACTAAAAATCGCCTTAGCTACTGCATTTATTTTAGGGTTAACGACTGCCCTTATAGCTCTTCTTTTCCCTTCACAATTAATGGCTTTATTCGGAGATAGCTCATTTGAAATTCGCAGTATGGCAGCGCAGGGCTTTGTGCATTTCGCCATTGGCTATGTATTTTTAGGAATCAACATGGTGTTCGCAGAATTCTTTCAATCCATTGAAAAAATTCGTATTGCCACAACAATTATGTTACTACGTAGTATTATTTTATTTATCCCTACTCTCATCATACTACCCAAGATACTTGGCTCACAGGCCATTTGGTGGACCTTCCCAGTAGCAGAAGGAATTACAGCCTTGCTTATTTACCTATACATTAGGAAAAATCCAAGAACCATTTCTTCTCCTGAACATGCTTAAAATAAAAGGGGGCCTCATCAGGGTCCCCTTTTATTTCCTAACAGCCATTTTTTAGTTTCATATACTCATCACACAACATACTCATAATGATTTCATCAGAAAAAGTATTGTTCATCAACAGGGTCTGTCTCAAAACACCTTCTTTTTTAAACCCGACCTTTTCATAGGATTTAATTCCTCTACTATTATGTGAGTAGACCTGTAATTCTAAGCGGTTCAAATTTAGCTCCTCAAATGTAAATCTTTGAGCAAGTCTAACTGCTTCTGACCCAAAACCTTTACCACAATCCTCTATACCATGTAAAGCTATACGAAACATCGCCTTTTTATTATCTAAATCCACTTCCATAATCGCCAAATCGCCAATCACCTGATCATTATCCACTAAGCAAATAGCAAAATCATAGCGAGAAGAATCTGCTTTAAAGCGTATAATAGCCTCTTTGATTTGTCCCCTTGTTAAAATGTTCCGTGTTCCGGTCATATACATGATTTCTTCATTTTGAAAGCATCTTACAATACTATCGCTATCATCCTCACGAATTTCTCTTAAATAAACCTGTTGACCTTTTATCATTCTAAACACCTCTTGTGCAATAAATAAGGAATCATCATAGATGATTCCTTCTTAGTGTTGAAAAACAAAACAGTCAATTGAAAGGTAGAAATGGATTTCCGTTGCAGGCTACTTGCTTTCCTGTGGGCGAGCGCCGAGCCGCTTCCTCCGCTACCGCTCCGTGTAGGGGCTCGCCTGTCTCGCGATCCCACGGGAGTCAAGTAGCCTTCCACTCCAACGCATAAAAGTGTTACCTTTTTAGCAAAGGTTTTCAAATAAAGTGGAGGTGTTCTCTATTCATTATGGAGGGGTGTTATCACTACACATTGAAAATAAGAGTCAATCCTATCTCTAATTATACAAATGATGAGCTATTTTGGTCGCTTCGGCTAGTATGAAAGATAAGGAAAAGACACTTTTGCA
>NZ_JBHERJ010000021.1:0-150733 GCF_043359455.1 Lysinibacillus sp. PWR01
ACTTGACTCCCGTGGGATAGCGAGACAGGCGAGCCCCTGCACGGAGCGGGAGCGGAGGAAGCGGCTCGGCGCTCGCCCACAGGAAAGCAAGTAGCCTGCAACGGAAATCCGTTTTCACCTTTCACAAAAATTCTATTGTTAGTTTTGTTTTTCAACACTATGTAGATTCTCTTTACGAAAGAGAATCTACAGATTAAATTTGAACAAACTATTTCATATATAAAATATGTATGTTTTTTCAAGTACTATTTTCATGGTGCTTGTCGTTTTGTTCCTCTAATATGAGGATAAGTGGAGGAATCGATATGAATATACAGGAGATACAGCAATTTTTAAGTTTATACCAGACAGAACAAAATAAATCAGAACTTTGGTTAAAGAATAGATTACAGGAAGTTGAAAATGCAGGTGAATATTACCCAACAACTGAGGAGCTAGTTTTTGGTGCAAGAGTGGCATGGCGTAATAGCAATAAATGTATCGGACGTCTATTTTGGCAGTCACTGCATGTGGTAGATGCACGTGATGTTTTAGATGAACAGGATATTTTTCAAAAATTACTAGAACATATTGATTATGCAACAAATTGTGGGAAAATCCGTCCAACTATAACAGTGTTTGCTTCAGATAGAGTAAGGATTTGGAATCATCAACTTATCCGTTATGCAGGCTATGAAACAGAAGCTGGCGTTATTGGAGATTCGCAATCCATTGAGTTTACAAAAGCATGTAAATCTCTGGGATGGAAAGGTAAAGGAACGGCTTTTGATGTGCTACCACTCATTATACAGGTGGATGATCGCGCTCCCAAAATGTATGTAATCCCTGAAGAATATATAGTAGAGGTCTCAATCCGCCATCCAGAGTCAGTGGATGTGGAGAAGTTAGGGATGAAATGGTATGCCGTACCCATAATTTCGAGTATGCGTTTTCAAATGGCGGGTATTGATTTTCAAGCTGCTCCATTTAATGGCTGGTATATGGGAACAGAAATCGGTGCACGCAATTTAGCAGATCATGAGCGCTATAACATGCTACCTGCTATTGCAGAAATTTTTAATCTTGATACAACCAAACAAGCGTCTCTTTGGCGTGATCGTGCATTGGTGGAACTTAATATTGCTGTTCTTCACTCATTTAAAGAAGATGGTGTGAGCATTGTTGATCATCATACAGCGGCTCAGCAATTTAAATTGTTTGAGGAAGCAGAAAAATCAGCAGAAAGAGAAGTTACAGGCAACTGGACATGGTTAATCCCGCCACTTTCGCCTGCAACGACTCATATATTCCATAAACCCTATGTAAATATATATCATACACCAAATTATTTTTATCAAAAGCCGTGCTATTAGCAGTAAAGGAGATGTTTACTTTCCTAATAATTTTGAAAATTAATTTCCAAATTACATGTTGAGGAGAGGGCGTTTACTATGTTAGACCAGCAAATCCCGAATATCCCATGGAGACAATTGACGACACCTTATGGTAGAGGAACAACCATCCCTCAGCTGATTGAACAGGAGCAATATCCACAGCTAGCTGAGTTAATTGAACATCAAGGTACACTATGGCAGGTGACACCCTGGGTTTTGCTGCTCCTTTTAAAAAAGCTAGCTAGTAAAAATACGGAGGATGTCTCCTTACAAGAATTACAGTTATATTTGGCTGTGGCACATGCTATTACAAAGGATTATCTAGACTCAGCCAATACTGTTGAAACCATGCAGGAGCTATTAGATACCAACTATTTATGGTCAGAAAATGAGGACAATGATGAGCAGGAGTGGGAGGAAGAAACGCCAAAGGGCTATGGGCAGCAAGCTTTTGTAGGCTATTATTATTTTAGTTATTTACTCCTACAAGAGGCTATTCCTATTTTTTCTGCTATGACAGTTCATAGTAATGAAGCAAAAGAATGTCTTGCAGAATTGCTAACATTACTACAGCAATCTGACCATTAAACAATGCGTAAACGTATACACCATATAGAAATAAAGCAGATGGGGAACCTGAACCATCTGCTTTATTTATTAATGCACATATTCATCCTTGGAGGCTCTCATTGAGCAAAAGAAGAGTAATATTGCCACAACGACAAAGAGCCATCCCGCAATATTCCAGCCACCAAAGAAATCATGCAAGTAGCCAAAAAGAATAGGACCAATTGCGGCAAATAAATAACCCAAAGATTGTGCAAATCCTGATAAATCAGCTGCCTCAAATGCAGTACGAGTGCGGAGAGTGAAGAACATCATTGCTAGGGCGAATGAAGAACCTCCTGCTAACCCTAGAAGGACCATCCACAGCACACCAAGACTAGTCCATTCCATGACAACACCAACAAAGCCTACTAAATAGAAGGATGTAAACATCAATACAAGGGGGCGTTGTGAAGTCATTTTACCTGCAATTATAGGCACAGCTAAAGCCATTGGTACTTGTGAGAATTGCATGATGGAAAACATCCAACCGGCCTTGTCAGGAGCTAGCCCTTGGGCAATATAGATCTCGGGAATCCAAGCTGCAGTCGTGTAGAATAATAAAGACTGTAACCCCATTGCGCCTGTGACAGCCCAAGTAACAGGTGATTTCCATAAAGGTGTACCTGTCTTTTTAGATGTAGTAACTGGTTCGGGTTTATTTGATTTTAATTGAGGTATCCAAATTAAGATTGTAATGAGAACGAGTACGAGTGCAATGGACAGCGCACCTTGCCAGCCTAACGATGAATTGGCTATAGGATAGCTAATACCAGCACCAAGACCAGCAGTTAAATTCATGGACATGGTGAAAAAGGCCATCAATAAACCGACATGGTATGGAAATTTTAATTTTAATAATCCTGGAATAAGTACATTTCCAAAAGAAATGGCTACGCCAATTAGCACAGTACCTAATAGAAGTAACTCTGTTGTACCAAGTGAACGTAGAACAATCCCAAAGGCCAATAGAAAAGTTGATAAAAATAATGTTAGCTCAAGCCCTAGTTTGCGTGCTACAACTGGTGTAAATGGAGATATAATAGCAAAAGCAAGCAATGGAATCGTTGTTAGAAAGCCTGCCAATACATTAGATATCCCAAGATCTTCACGGATAAAGGATATAATTGGCCCAACAACAGTTAGTGGCATTCGTAATGTAGAGGCTATAAAGATAACTCCGAAAACTAAAAGTAAGGTTGTTCCTTTCCAGCTAATTTTTTTACTAGGATAACTAGCGGAATGATCATTTGTAGTCAAAATAAAATCCCCCCTAATCATAACCATTCTAATTGAACTACTATAACACTTTATCACACTATTAAAAATAGTAGAAGATTCATAAAATACAGAACATTTTCCGTTATATTGAAATGTCTATGGTCTTATGTTAGTATAATAAACATCATAAATTTAATAATTATATGCCTCATGTTTGTATTGAGGTAGAGGTCGCGATATTTATAAGTATGCTAATTGAAATGACAAGCATTGATGAAATTAGCTGAAAGGAAATATTGCCGAAGTGTGAGGGGACTTGAAAACCTCATGCTGGGGCTGTCTCCGAAAGGAACAGAACTGTCACGTTTGCACAACGTGTTGAGCTATCATGTAGGAAAAACTGAGGATTAACGTAGCCATCACAGTGTATATGTGATGGCATTTTTTTGCCTCATAAATAGGAAGGAAGCTATATCGTGAGTGAAATAAAAGTAAATCAGCTTGGTCATAAAGCACCGAAGCTGAAAAAAGAATTAAAAAGCCGCCATATTACAATGATTTCTTTAGGCGGTACAATCGGTACGGGGCTATTTTTAGCCAGTGGTGGTGCTATTGCACAGGCAGGACCTGGAGGCGCATTGCTGGCCTATGCCTTAATCGGTATTATGGTGTATTTTTTAATGACGAGCTTAGGGGAAATGGCTGCGTATATGCCATCATCAGGTTCATTTAGTACCTACGCAACCAAATTTGTAGATCCTGCTTTAGGATTTGCATTGGGCTGGAACTATTGGTATAACTGGGCAATCACAATTGCTGCAGAAATCGCTGCCGTGTCATTAATTATGAAATATTGGTTCCCAGATAGCTCATCAGCACTGTGGACAGTATTATTTATTGCTGTTGTACTGACGTTTAATTTACTATCCGTAAAAAGTTATGGTGAAAGTGAATATTGGTTTGCCATGATTAAGGTAGTAACGGTCATCGTTTTTATTATCATTAGCTTACTAATGATTTTTGGTATTTTAGGTGGGCAGGCTCCTGTAGGTTTCACTAATTTCTTTATTAGTGATGGGCCATTCCATGGTGGCTTCCTTGCTACATTTGGTATTTTCCTAGCTGCTGGATTTTCATTCCAAGGGACAGAATTACTTGGAATTACAGCTGGTGAAACAGATGATCCTGGTAAAAATATTCCGAAGGCTGTTAAATCTGTATTTTGGCGTATTCTTTTGTTTTATATTTTAGCGATTGGTGCAATTGGGATGCTGATTCCATTCACAGATGAACGTTTATTATCAGAAGATATCGCAGTATCACCGTTTACACTAGTATTTGACCGCCTAGGTATTGCCTTTGCTGCTTCATTAATGAATGCCATTATTTTAACGGCTATGCTGTCAGCAGGAAATTCAGGCCTGTATGCATCTTCTCGTATGCTATGGCAATTAGCGGTGGATGGACATGCACCTAAATTTTTCGCAAAGCTAAGTCGTCGAGGTATTCCGATTTATGCACTGATGGCAACATTAGCTGTAGGCTGTTTAGCATTTTTAGCGTCATTCTTTGGTGATGGAGTGGTTTATATCTGGCTATTAAATGCCTCTGGAATGTCAGGCTTTATTGCATGGCTGGGTATTGCATTTAGTCATTATCGTTTCCGCCGAGCGTTTGATGCACAGGGCTTAGATCCAAAGTTATTACCTTATAAAGCCAAATTATATCCGTTTGGACCATTATTTGCTTTTACCGTTTGTATGATCGTAGTCATTGGACAAAATTACACAGCCTTTACAGGTGATAAAATTGATTGGTATGGCATTCTTGTTTCGTATATCGGGATTCCACTATTTTTAGCACTATGGTTTGGCTATAAAATAAAGCACAAAACCAAAATGCTGCCACTTAAAGATTGTGATTTAAAAGTTGAAGATTAAATAATAGAGCTGTTCTGTAAACCAAAGAGTGATGGGTTTATAGGACAGCTCTTTTTCGACACTCATGAACAAAATCTCTCAAAATAAACATCATAAATATGGTAATGTAATATAGATATGGAAATTTAGAGTTGGCAGGGAGAGGTGCATGATAGTGCAAAAGCATATTTTACTCGTAGAAGATGATGAAGCCATTCGTGAAATGGTCGATAATTATTTAACAATGGAAGGTTTCTCTGTCACAACAGCGACCAATGGCGAAGAAGCATTACGAAGTTGTTTAGAAAATACCTTTGATTTAATCATCCTAGATATTATGATTCCTAAACTAAATGGATTAGAAGTATTAAAGATTATTCGAGAGCAGGCAGCACTTCCTATCATTATTATGTCTGCAAAAGACAGCGATGTTGATAAAGCATTGGGCTTAGGATTAGGAGCAGATGATTATATTGCTAAACCCTTTTCTATGCTAGAATTTTCGGCACGTGTAAAGGCTGTTATCAGAAGAGCTACAAAATACTCTAGTCAGGATAACCAAAAGCAAGATGTCCTAGAAATTGATAATTTAAAGATAGATATTGTTAATTACTCAATAGCAAAGAACGGGCAAGAGGTAAAGCTGACATCAAAGGAATTTTCTATTTTAAAGTTGTTTGTGACAAATCGTCATCGGGTTTTTACCAAAGAGCAAATTTATCAGATGATATGGAAAGATGCTTACTACGGCGATGAAAATATTATAAATGTACATATAAGAAGACTACGAGAAAAAATAGAAGATGACCCGTCAAATCCTCTATATATTAAAACCCTATGGGGAATCGGCTATAAGTTTGAGGGTTAAGAATATGATGATATTTCTATTACTAATAGTGGTATTGCTAATCGGGATTATTATTTTTCAATGGAAAGTCAAAAAGGAACAAGATCGCACTATCCAATACACGCATAGAAAATTACAAGTAATTGTGAATGAACAGACTTATGAAAAGATTTTAGTAGCAACTACAAATTCAGAAATTCAACAGTTACTTATTACAATGAATACCGTACTAGATCAGCATCAAAAAATCCAAGCAACACATCAGAAAATGGAAAATTCCATGAAAAAGATGTTGGCAAACATTTCGCATGATCTTAAAACGCCTTTAACGGTTGTATTAGGCTATATTGAGATGCTTCAACTTCAGAGCTCGATTAGTGAGGAGGAACGCCAACGATTACTTACGGGTGTTCATGCTAAAACTTTAGAAGTATTAAAAATTATTCATACATTTTTTGATCTGGCGAAATTAGAGGCTGGAGATACAGATTATCCAATCACTAAAATCAATGTCAGTGAAATCTGTCGTAAAAATATATTATCTTTTTATGATCTGGTTACCTCAATGGGATTAGATATTAAGATTGATATCCCAGAGCGCCCTATGTATGCATTCGGTAATGAAGAAGCATTAGATAGAGCCTTAAACAATCTACTGTCTAATGCTATTGCATATGGTGCAGATGGCCATGTCATTGGAATTACCGTACGAAATGATGAAGCCAATATTGATATTGATGTGTGGGATTGTGGCAAGGGCATTGATGAATATCATATCGATAGCGTTTTTGAAAGGATGTATACACTAGAGGATTCTCGAAATAAATCCTTCCAAGGTAGTGGTTTGGGACTAACGATTACAAAGCGACTAGTAGAAATAATGAATGGCTCCATTCGGTTATCGAGTATTCCCTATGAAAAAACCATTTTTACCATTTCGTTAAAACGAATGATGTATTGAATCATTTATGCTTGTAGAGCTTTAATGCTTTGCAGGCTTTTTTACTTAAGAAATTTGTAAGAATGCAGTAATAAAATAGAGAGTTTCATTTTTTATAATGAACGTAGTCACAATTGAGGGAGAGAATTACATGACATACATTGTAAAAACAAACCAGCTTACGAAAGTCTACGATGGAAAAGAAGTTGTTTCTGCTGTCAATATGAACGTTAAGAAGGGAGAGATTTATGGATTTTTAGGTCCTAATGGTGCAGGTAAAACCACTGTTATGAAGATGCTAACTAATCTAACGAAACCTACAAGTGGGGATGTAGAGATTTTAGGGGAGAAATTGACAGACCGATCCTATGAAATACTAAAAAGAATGGGATCAATTATTGAATATCCTATTTTCTATGAAAAATTAACGGCTAGTGAGACTCTGGAACTACATTGTGAATACATGGGTTATTATGATAAGAAAGAAATTGCGCATGTTCTTAATTTAGTAAAGTTATCGAAAACAGAAAATAAGCAGGTTAAAGATTTTTCTCTGGGGATGAAACAGAGATTAGGCATTGCACGAGCTATTATTACAAAGCCAGAGTTACTTATATTAGACGAACCCATTAATGGATTGGACCCAGTAGGGATAAAGGAGTTAAGAGAGCTTTTCAAGATGCTTTGTAAAGAGTATGGCATAACCATTATTATTTCTAGTCATATTCTGGCTGAAATAGAACAATTGGTCGATACGATAGGTGTTATTAAGAATGGTAGGCTCATCACTGAGGTGGCAATGGATACAATCAATCGTGATCAGGTCAATTATACGGAAGTGATCGTAAGTGATGGGAAAAAGGCAGCGTTTATTATTGAAAGTGAATTGAAGATTACTAATTTCAAGCTGATGGATGATAACTCTATACGTATTTATGACTCAACAGTATCCCAGCAAACCCTATCTAGAGCATTAATTGAACATGGCGTTGAGATTGAGGAGATTAGTAAAAAAACAAGTTCATTAGAGGATTATTTCTTAAAGCTAATCAATGGAGGCGTTGTTCATGCTTAATTTAATGCGTTTAGAAATGAAAAAATTTCATTTAGGGTCCTATGTTAAAGGAGCCATTATTGCTAATTTTGTTATTCTTGGGTTTTTGTTTATGATTTTATTTATTTCTAAAGTAGAGGGAGATCCAGGGCTTGAAAATTATGAGGTTGCTTTAAGTGTCATTGATTCCTTTGTAAGAGCAGTTTTTATTATTTTTGCTTCTACGTTAATAGCTAAGTTAATCATCGGAGAATATAAATTTAAAACCATCACATTAGCCTTTATGTATCCTATAAGTAGAAAGAAATTAATGGTCGCAAAGCTTGCCATTGTCATGCTATTTACATTCACTATGATCATTATCTCCAATGCTCTTATTACAACAATTTTTTGTGTCATTAGCGATCGATATGAATTAATTCCTGATGTACTATCAAGTTCTTTAATTATCCAGCACATACCTTCTATATTGATGAATGCGATTGCCGCCTCAGGTATAGCTTTAATCCCATTGTATTTCGGGATGAGAAAATACTCCATACCGACAACGATCATTTCATCTATTATCATTGTATCTGTAACTTCGTCTAATTCAGGTAACTTTACTTTAAACGATATTATTATTATTCCAATTACTTTAGCAATCGTGGGTCTTGGTATTGCCTATTTAGCCATACGGAATGTTGAGAAGGTTGATGTTTAATCGAAAAAAGCCAGGTACTCAATTTTTAAGAGTACCTGGTTTTTTATTACGCAAATATTGTTTCCCACAGTAAATAGATATTCAATGCCACAACGATGACAACTACAAACCAACCTAAAATAGTTGTAATGCGATGATTGACTAAACTGCCCATGATGTCTCGTTTGCTTGTAAACATGACAAGTGGGACCAGGGCAAATGCAATACCGAAAGATAACACAACCTGACTTAGAACGAGAGCATAGGTTGCGTTCACCCCTGATGCAATAATGACTAGCGGAGGCACCATAGTAATCGCTCTACGTAAATAAAGTGGTATTTTTCTTTGAATAAATCCTTGCATGACTACGTCGCCTGCTAAAGTTCCTACAGAGGAGCTAGCTAGCCCTGCAATGAGTAAACCTAAGCCAAAGGAAATAGCTGCCATTGGGCCGAGCGCCTCTTTTAAGCCATTATAGGCTACATCTAAATCTTCTACTACCATGCCTTGTGTGTGGAATACTGCTGCGGCAATAATGAGCATGCTCATATTGATGGCACCAGCAATAATCATAGCGATGATAATGTCGATAAATTCAAAACGGAAAATACGTTTCTTTTCATCCTCATTACGACCAATAATACGATTTTGTGTTAACGAAGAATGTAAGTAAATAGCATGAGGCATAACGGTTGCACCTAAAATACCTGTTGCTAGTAATAGCGAATCTACACCTTCAAAGTGTGGCGTGAACATGCCAATCGCTACATCGCCCCATGCTGGCTGGGCTAAAAATGTTTGGAAGGCAAATGCTAACACAACAATTAAAACCATGCCTGAGATACCTGCCTCAAAGGCTCTAAATCCTCTTCTTTGCAGCTCTAAAATAGCGAATGAACCCACCGCTGTAATCAATGCTGCGGGAAGCATAGGAATATTGAAAAGTAAATAAAGCCCTAATGCTGCCCCGATAAATTCAGCGAGGTCAGTGGCAATGATGACCAATTCAGCCTGTATCCATAAAAAGATAGATGTTTTTTTAGAAAAATGCTCGCGTGCTACTTCAGGTAAATTCTTTCCTGTCGCAATGCCAAGCTTGGCAGACAGGGATTGAATTAACACGGCCATTAAATTAGAAAAGGCTATAACCCAAAGTAGCAAATAGCCGTATTGAGAACCTGCTGTAATGTTTGTAGCAAAATTACCAGGGTCGATATAGGCGACTGCTGCAATGAAAGCAGGTCCTAAAAATGGTAAAAATCGTCGCCAACCTTTTATATCTCCATCTAAAACCGCCTCTGCAGTCGGTTTTGTGACTTTTTTGTAAACCATATTGTTCCCTCGTTTCAAAAAGTATCATTAACGAAATAAAGTTTCCTATAGGAAAATAAGATATTAGTATTCTAACGCTAGGAATAAAAAAAGTGAAGCAGTTTGTTTTATCTTTCTTTATAAGTATGTGTCATTCTCATCATTTTCTAATTAGACTTTCACCACTTGTATCGTATACGATGAAAAGAAAAGGCGAAGGACGGATTCGACATGACGCATCGAATTTTAATTATTGAAGATGAAGAAAATATTGCCAGAGTGCTACAACTGGAGCTTCAATTTGAAGGGTATGAGGCAGAAAAGGCCCATACAGGAGCAGAAGGCTTACTACAATACCGTGAGCAGCAATGGGATTTAATTTTACTTGATATCATGCTACCTGAGATGAGCGGTATTGATGTGCTAAAGCGGATTCGTGCAACAGAATCCCAGACGCCTGTTATCATGTTGACTGCCAAAAGCGAGGTAGAGGATAAGGTAAAGGGCTTGGATTTAGGAGCCAATGATTATGTGACAAAGCCTTTTGAAATTGAGGAGCTGCTGGCACGTATTCGCAATGCTTTACGATTTTCGCAGAAGGTCAGTCCAAAGCAAGTTGCCCTTACATTTGGCCATTTATCGATAAACGAGCAAACAAGGGAAGTTGTCTATTTTGATAAGGAAATTCAGCTGACACCCCGTGAATATGATTTGCTGTTCTATTTACTGAAACATCCCAAACAAGTACTGACAAGGGAGCAAATATTAGAGGCTGTGTGGGGCTATGATTATTATGGGGATACAAATGTTGTGGATGTTTATATACGTTATGTACGGCAAAAGCTTGAGGCTGCTAATCCAGCACCTCTTATCCAAACAATTCGAGGTGTTGGGTATGTGCTAAAGGAACACAGTTATGAGACTTAAAACAAAAATTCATCTACTAACAACATTGCTAATGCTAGTTATAGTAGTGGCAACAAATAGTGGAATTTATTTGTTGTATGAGAAATTTGCCTATGATACGGAATATAATCAGCTCCAGACACGGGCAAATGATTTAAGCGCTACACTGAGTCAGTTAAATGCACAAACCAACCTACAGCAAGTATTAAGAGCATATATGCCAACAGATGGCGCTGTCTATATTTATGAAGGTGAACGTTTGAAAACAAAGGTTCAGGCTACTCTTGAAATGCAAGAAGGTCCTTCTATTACCTACACAATGCCTGCTATTTGGATAGACGGAACGGTTGTGGACATAACATTACAGCAATCTATGGAAGAAGTAGAGCGGACATTAGATTTGTTAAAGGTCATATTGATTGTTGTATCGGTTATGGCAACAGTTCCGATTTTCCTAGCGAGCTTAGTACTTGGGCGTCTTATTTTATTACCGCTAGAACGTTTAAATGAGACCATGCGCAAAAGTGCATCTACTGGGAAATATGAAAAAATAGATATCGCAGAAAAAGGTGGAGACGAGTTAACAAATATTAATCGTACTTTCAATATGATGATGGAGAAGCTTGAGCAGCATTATCAAAAGCAACAAGAATTTGTGTCAAACGCCTCCCATGAGCTGAAAACACCTATAACTGTTATTGAAAGCTATGCAAAATTACTCCTAAGAAGAGGTTTTGATAATCGGGAGGTTGCTCAGGAATCCTTACAAGCCATTGCTAATGAATCATCTCGTATGCATGAAATGGTGCTGCAATTGCTAGAACTAGCTAAAAATAATGAGCATTTGGACGTTCATTTCGAGCAGCTAGAGCTTGCCCCGTTCTTAAATAAAGTAGCTTCACAAATGGAGCAGGCATATCATCGAACATTTAGAATGGATGCGACGATTCCAAGATTTATTTATAGTGATGAAAAAATATTGAAGCAACTACTCTTTATTTTACTTGATAATGCGAGGAAATATAGTGAGGATGAAGTACGTATTCTAGCCACAGAAACAACTAATCAAGTACGTATTACCATCCAAGATTTTGGTATGGGTATTCCTGCAGAGCATATTCCTCATTTGTTTGAGCGTTTTTATCGTGTAACAGAGGATCGTAATCGTAAGACAGGCGGTTCAGGGCTAGGGCTAGCAATAGCACATGAGCTGGCACAACAATTGGGTATAACGATAGATGTGAAAAGTAAGCTAGGGGAGGGCTCAAGCTTTACTTTATGTATACCGAAGGAGGGACAGCAATGAAAAAGTGGATGTTGATAATTGTTGTTATTATCCTTCTTTGTAGTGGAGTAATTTGGTTTATTCAAAATCGTTATTTTTACGTTCAACCTCTTAGTGAAGCGGAGGCTGTTCGCCATATTGAAACAATCTATAATGGCCATGTTACACAAGTGAAGAAACAAGGAAATACCTTTGAAATGCTATTTACGCGGGAGAATGTTAAATATGCGGCCATACTTGATGTTACGACACAGCAGGTGACTGATCTAATAATGAAAGAAGGACAAAGTAAATTACTGTTAACAGAAAAGCAGATCAGACAAATGGTTAAAAAGGAATATGGTGATGTAGAAAGTGTTATGCTAACAGATTCAATTTATACTGTGCGTGTTGAAAATGAGAAAATACAAAAGGATTTAACGCTTGATGGTTATACTGGTGATGTACTGACAGAGAGAAAGGTTGAACCACAAGGACAATCTATCGAAGAGCCTATTATTACTGAACAGCAGGCCATTCAAATAGCTCTTAAGCAATTAAAGGGTGAAGTGGATTCAGTTGATTTTGAGGAAACCTCAGAGGGTGGTTACTATTTAGTTGAAATCGAAACACAGGAGGACGAAGCTACTTTTCAAATTCATGCTGTTTCAGGGAAGGTGTTGTCTGTTACATGGGATGACGATCAATAAATCATTCTCATGAAATTCTAATGTTCCTCTTATAGTTCTCTCATCTTCACTTGGTAAGCTAAGTTTAGATAAAACAAAGGAGAGATGAACATGAAAAAAATGATTATGATTCCAGCACTAGTAATTACTCTTGGGGTGGGGGCAGCGATTGGCTCGACGACTTTATTATCAGGAAATGCCCAAGAAAAAAAGGTCTTATCAATGCAGGAAATTGAGAAGAAAGCTCTAGCAGTAGTGGATGGTACAGTGGCAAATATCGAATTTGACCAAAACCAGTTTAGCTCTATTTATGAAGTAGAGGTGCATACAGATACAGAAGAATATGATTTAAAGTTTGATGCTTTTAGTGGAAAATTACTCAAACAGAAAAAAGAACGTCTAGATGATGATGATTGGGATGATCAAATTCCAACTACCACTACGACAACAAAAATAATTACAAAAGAGCAGGCTATCAAGACAGCCCAAACGAAAGCAAAGGGCACAGTGACAAAAATTAAGCTCGATGATGGTGTATATGAAATTGAACTGAAAGACGGTCAATATGAATACGAAGTAGATGTAGATGCAGTCTCTGGGAACATTATCGACTTTGAACAAGGCTATGATGACTAATTTAAAGAACTGTCTTAAAGGTAGAACATACTTTTAAGGCAGTTTTTGTTGTATATACTGCGGGTATTCAAGAAATTTTTATTTAAGAAGCGGTTATTTTAAGCCTATGCTTTTGCTCAAAAAAAAGAAAAATTTTCTTCTTTACTTTTTTAATCGGCAGGCGTAATATGACATCATTATAAAAGTTTCAAATTTCTAAATCGCTGAAGCAACTAGACGCGGGGGAACCAATTTTGACGGATGGCATAGCCATTCTTGGGGTGAATCTCTTCCATTTGGAGGAGTAGGGCTACTCAGGCCCGAATCCGACAGCTAACCTCGTAAGCGTTAAGAGCAGAAAAGTGGAGCTTGGCAGACGGATGAGCGTCTACAAGTCTTATTTAGTGATGACTTGTAGACGTTTTTTGATGTTATTTAGAAAGGCGAAACACATTCTATGAAACTAGAAGGTGTTTATCAATGAAATCCTCATTCAAACGTTATGTAATCGGCAAACCATTAAGATCCGATGCGTTAGGGGAACAAAAGCTAAGTAAAACAAAGGCATTGGCCATATTATCGTCTGATGCGTTGTCGTCAGTAGCTTATGGGCCAGAACAAATTTTAATTGTCCTGATGACGGTAGGTACAATGGCGTTTTGGTATTCTTTACCTATTGCCGCTGGAGTGGTTGTTCTACTTGTGGCACTGATTTTATCCTATCGTCAGGTTATCTTCGCCTATCCACATGGGGGAGGCGCCTATGTCGTATCACGAGAGAATTTAGGCGTGAATGCAGGTCTTGTAGCTGGGGGCTCTTTGCTTGTTGATTATATTTTAACGGTAGCAGTAAGTGTGTCGGCAGGAACAGATGCCATTACATCGGCATTCCCAAGTCTTCACCCTTACAATGTACCCATTGCTATCATTTTTGTGATTTTCTTAACGATTTTAAACTTGCGAGGTGTAACGGAGTCAGCCTCTATCTTGGCGTATCCAGTCTATCTATTTGTAGGCGTTATGCTATTGCTAATTGGGATTGGACTTTACAATGTGGCAACTGGGCAGGTGCCAGCAGAGCTACATCCAAAGATTGGCACACCAGTGGCAGGGATTAGCCTATTTATTTTATTAAAGGCATTTGCCTCAGGAAGCTCAGCCTTAACAGGGGTAGAGGCCATTTCTAACGCAATTCCTAATTTTAGAAATCCTGCCCCTAATAATGCTGCTAAAACGCTTTTAGCAATGGGCGCCATTTTAGCCGTTTTATTCATCGGGATTGTTAGTCTATCTTATTTTTATGGGGTTGCACCAACAGCAGAAGCAACAGTAGTATCCCAGCTAGCAGAAGCTAGTATTGGTCGCAATTTCCTTTATTATATTGTACAGGGAACTACGGCAATGATATTAGTACTTGCGGCAAACACAGGATATTCAGCCTTTCCATTGCTTGCTGTGAATTTATCGAAGGATGGTTTTATCCCAAGAATCTTCCAAATTCGAGGCGATCGTCTTGGCTATTCAAATGGCATTTTAATGCTAGGTGTTGCAGCCATTGTTTTAATTATACTATTTGACGGAGCCACAGAGCATTTAATACCGCTTTATGCAGTAGGGGTATTTATTCCCTTTACATTAGCGCAAACGGGAATGATGCGAAAATGGTGGCGCGAAAAGCCAAAAGGTTGGGTAGCGAGATTTACAATCAATACAATAGGAGCAGCTATCTCTTTCATCGTGGCAATGATGTTTTTTGTGACAAAAATGCCTCAAGTTTGGCCTGTGTTTATCTTTTTACCAATTATAATTTTTGTATTCCATCGTATTAAGCACCATTACCAAGCCGTTGGAGAACAGTTAAGATTGAATCATGAGGAGCTGGCTACTATTGAGGGGAATGTTTTCATTGTGCCAGTAGCTGGTATAACGAAGGTGGTTGAAAATTCCCTACATTATGCTAAATCACTTAAGGTGGATAAAGTGATAGCCTTTTATGTAGCTTTCGATCAAGCAGATGCAAAAGCCTTTGAAGAGAAGTGGAACGCATGGCAACCGGATGTACGGTTAGTTACTTACTATTCACCATATCGCAGCATTACACAGCCATTGATTAAATTTATTGATAAAGTTGAACATCAATGTACGAAGACAGGTCATAAAGTAACGGTTGTTATCCCTCAATTTTTACCGAAAAAAGGGTGGCACCATATGCTACACAACCAATCGAGTCTTCTCATTCGTACGACACTGTTATTTCACAGAAATGTCGTCATTATGACAGTACCTTTTCATTTATCAAAATAATGCTAGCAAGCTAGAAAATAGTCTGTTATAATCAGTACGTTGATTGAAAACACGAACGTTTACAATTAAAAAGTTACAGAATACCATTAAATTCCGAAAAATCAAACTTTTTTTAGTGAGAGATAATAGCTCTTACCGAATAAAGTGATAAATTGGTTATTCTGATAGTTTCATACAAATCCACTCATATAATAGCGAGAATAGGGCTCGCAAGTTTCTACCGATTTACCGTAAATGAATCGACTATGGGTAGCAATGCTTTTAGAGAGCTTCAATTTTAATGATGTTTTCTATTCATTTCGACGTTTTTACGCTGAATGCTTTGCTCCACTCGTAGCAGAATGGAATCAAAGTATTCAGCGTTTTTTTATAATTTTTTACGAAAGAAGGATATGAAAGAAATGAAGTTATTACAAGACAAAATTATACAAGAGGGTAAAGTATTATCTTCATCCGTATTAAAAGTTGATTCATTTTTAAACCATCAAATTGATCCGATGCTAATGAAGGAAATTGGTCATGAATTTGCAAATCGTTTCTCTGATCAAGTCATTACAAAGATTTTAACAATAGAATCTTCAGGTATCGCACCATCTGTCATGTTAGGCTTAGAAATTGGCGCGCCTGTCGTGTTCGCTCGTAAACGTAAATCATTAACGCTTTCAGATAACCTTTATTCATCAAAGGTACATTCATTCACAAAAAATGAAACAAATGAGATCTCTGTCTCACGTAATTTTTTAAGTGAAGATGACAATATTTTAATTGTAGATGATTTCTTAGCCAATGGTGAAGCAGTCAAAGGTCTACTTGATATTGCTGCACAAGCAGGTGCGAATGTTGTGGGAGTTGGAATTGTTATTGAAAAGGGCTTCCAAGATGGTGGGAAATTATTGCGTGAGCAAGGTGTTCGCGTTGAGTCATTAGCGATTGTAGATTCTCTTGAAGATGGCAAAGTAACATTTGCTACGGAGGCTCGCGCGTAATGAATACCTTTAAATCGTCTGCGCTAGCGATTCAACATTTACTTGCAATGTATGCTGGAGCCATCCTAGTGCCACTGATTATCGGTGGGGCAATTGGCTTTGATTCAACACAAATGACGTATTTAGTAGCGATTGATATTATGATGTGCGGGATCGCTACACTTTTACAAGTTTATTCAGGTAAATTCATTGGTATCGGCTTACCGGTTGTACTTGGTTGTACATTCACAGCAGTAAGTCCGATTATTGCAATTGGTACAAACCCAGACCAAGGTATTACGGACATTTATGGTTCCATTATTGCTTCTGGTGTAATTGTAATGATTATTGCAGGCTTCTTCGGTAAGCTTGTGAAATTCTTCCCACCAGTCGTAACAGGGTCAGTTGTTTCGATTATCGGTATTTCCTTATTACCAGTAGCATTAAACAATATGGCAGGTGGACAAGGTGCTGAGGATTTTGCCTCTGCCTCTAATGTAGCTTTAGCGTTTATTACTTTGGTTATCATTTTAATCGTTTATCGTTTTTCTACAGGCTTTGTTCGGGCCATTTCTATTCTGATTGGATTAGTAGCAGGAACAATTTTAGGTGCATTCATGGGGAAAGTTGACTTTAGCCCAGTTTCTGAAGCCGATGCACTTCACATGGTACAACCTTTCTACTTTGGAATGCCAACATTTGATGTAACGGCAATTATTACAATGACACTTGTAGCAATGGTATCCCTAGTAGAATCATCTGGTGTCTATTTTGCACTAAGCGATATTTGTAATAAAAAATTAGATTCAAAAGATTTAGCTCGCGGCTATCGTTCAGAAGGTCTTGCGTCAGTAATCGGTGGTATTTTCAATGCCTTCCCATATACAACGTTCTCACAAAACGTGGGACTTACACGTATGTCAGGTGTAAAAGACCGTAAAGTCATTTACATCACAGGTGGTTTACTAGTAGCACTTGGCTTCCTACCCAAAATCGCAGCATTAACAACGATTATTCCAACATCCGTACTAGGTGCAGCGATGCTTGCGATGTTCGGAATGGTGATTACACAAGGTATGGGGATGCTTGTACCAGTTATGAATGAGTCAGCTGAGAATGCGATGATTGCTGCTGTGGCGGTAAGTTTGGGTGTTGGTGTATCCGTTGTTCCTGGTATTTTTGATGCACTACCAGAAAGTGTTTCTCTTCTAACATCTAACGGTATCGTTTGTGGTTCAGTCACAGCGATTATCCTTAATATTTTATTCAACATGATTGGGCCGAAGCATAAAAAAGACCCGATGCATGGGGAAGTGTAAAGAAAGATATTAATAACATTCATCTAAATACCCCACATATTTTGATGAAAAGAATGTTGTAAAGTCGCCTATTTTTGACTATTAATTTAGTTGAAAGTAGGTGGCTTTTTTGTATGCGTAAAAGAGTACATGTTAGAAGAGATGTTGAAGATAAACCTTTAACGACATTCACGTTTAAGCAAGCATTTGATTATTTTTATTCTGCTAAAAAAGGTGAAGAGGTTAGAAAAACAACTTTGACAACTTATGATGAACATTACCGTTTTTTTATTCAATGGTTAGAGCACTCAGGATATGAAATCACTAAAGTAGATGAATTAGCAGTGGTTATTGTGCGTGAATACATGCTTTACATGCGTGAGCAACATTACAATGTCAAACAGAAACGAGTAGGATTATCCATTCAAACGGTTAATGCTCGTATTCGATTTTTAAAAACTTGGTATAGCTTTTTATACAATGAAGAGTTACTTGAAAAAAATATTATGGAATCCATTAAGTTTTTAAAGGTAGATGAAAAAAAGGTCGATTTATTAACAGAGGATGAAATGAAACGACTATTTGAAGCTCCTAATAAAAAATTGTGGGCACAATGGAGAGATTTTGTATTATTTCATGTTTTATATGATACAGCTTTACGTATATCAGAGGCAATCAGTCTGGATTGTAACGATATAGATGTTGTTCGGAGACAAATAGTATTACCTGCTAGCAAAGCAAAAGATAGGCGTTATCGCATTATACCCATTACAAATCACACTTTAAAGCTATTAATTAAATTGATGGATGAGAATAAAGAAGTTTTCAATAACCATGAGGCGGTGTTTTTAAATTGGTTTGGTGAAAGGTTAGCGACAGATACATTTAGGAGGAATTTAGCAAGGTATCTGAAGAAGGCAGGAATCAATAAGAAATTTAGCTGTCATGACTTCAGGAGACAATCAATTACGGAAATGCTCAAAAATGGAGCGTCGGTATTCGCAGTCCAGTCTATTGCAGGGCATTCTCAAATTTCAACTACTCGAAAGTATGTATTTTTCGATGATGAGACCATTAGACTTCAACATGATTTATATAGTCCATTAAACAGAATGGCTTATAAGAAAAGAAAATAGAAAGGAGCCTATCATATGAAAATGTCTAACAAATATAACCTTGAAAATAACGAGCTGTGCTACTTAATGAATAATGTTCAATCACAACACTTGGAAATGAAATCAATCCTATCAAGGTATAGAAGGAAGCTTACGAGAAAGATGTGTTAAATCGCATTGAAGCAATTGAGGAGGCTATTACGAAGGTGAAACAATATATCGGCAAGTAAGCATAAAAAAAGAGCAGGTACTCGCAATACCTACTCTCATACGCATTTAGCCATACAGGAATACAACTAAATATGAGCATTTAACATGCCTTCATTTTACTTCAAAAAAAGTGGAAATGCAAAGGTCTAGTTTCCTATTGTCTTTTTTTAGGTAACGTGAGGTCATGTTGGCTCATTGGTGGAAACCTAGTAACACCAATTGAAACTAAACTTGACAGGTTATGACGTTCCCATCGCACACAAACGTCTAGGATACTAATAAATGCTTCCTTGTTGGCATGGTATCTGAATGGTGATGCCGACCAAAAAGGGCAGGAGTGGAAGGTCTGAGTGGCTACGGTCACGCAGGATACACAACACATTATCGTTGTTGCTGAATTCCTCACAATCAGTAGGATAAGCATTTATGAGCACGTTACGAGAACGTGTAGCAGAGGATAAGACGTTTCGGGGCAGAAGTGGAAACTATGTGTATCGAGAGAAATCTCACATTAACAAGGGCATACATGTACGGATACCTCAAATGACGGATTCATGTTGCAATGGCTGTCTGTTTATAGTTTCTGATTTCCTAGTTTCTATAATACAGGCAGTCATTCTGCACCAAGCCATTTTCCTCAATTCTGGCTTCATGTTGTGGGATGGCTAGTTACATGTCAAGTTATGTTATACCTTGGTGTATAGATTTTTGGAGTAAATTTCCACTTTCGATTATATTATCAGAGTTGAAGAATTTGAATGATGAGAAGCTGAGAATGGTAGTTAGTGATGAGACAGTAATTAGTAGTAGCAACTCGATATCAAAATTTTAGAATGAGGAGTAGATTTAATGAATTTACGTAGTATTCTCTAATTCAGAATTTAGATGTATTAAGTGTAGTCAGTTCATCGGGGGTACTTTACAGCTTTTTTGATTAGTAATTACTTTGTTATGGCTGGAACAGACCTAAATATAAATTAGGATAAAAAATTTTTAAACGATACGAGTGCATAATTAATTTTCTAGTGTTTAACAATTTCAATAATTGCTTATATAATTTCGAAATTTATAAAAGGGGTGATGTACTTTGCCATTATGCAAAGTGTGTAAACAGAGAACCGAAATGTATTACAGTGATTTATGCGTATCGTGTAGAACTGAAGTTCATTTAGCTGAATTTAAACGAGTTACAGCACTAAAGGGAAAGTATTTAACAAAAAAAGGATTTGATGAAGAAAGTTCACTAAGTAGCCTTGCTATTATTTTGACATTAAAAAGGAATTGGGAACAATTATTACATGGACATAATTTAATTGAAGAGCTGTATGAGTACGCAACATATGAATATGAAAAGTTTGCTTATAAGAATGGAAAGGCTTCAAGTACACTTTTTGTACGAGAACATCCGTATTTAGGGCAGTATGTATTTGCAAGTATATTAGATATTAAAAAAATAAGAAGAAAATTAGGATTTATTAATGAAAGTTATGCAGGTATGTATAATGAAACATTATTAAAAAGGAATTATGAAAATGTTAAAACAGTAATAGGTAGAATTCCGACTATCAGAGAATTTAATAAAGAATCTAAAATTTTAGCTTCCATCTACTGTGACTATTACGGCATAAATGGGCAGCAATGGGATAAAGTGTTGCAGATAATGGTAAAGGACGAAAAAGAGCTAGGTAGCTTTTTAGCAAAACGTGATAATTTGTATAAAGAAAAATCAATTGAGGCATTAATGGCTGGTCGAATTCCTCCTATACCAGATGAAGATTTAGAGAGAGAATTTCGACGTGTTTTTGATATGTATATTGATAAGTATGGTACTCACCCAACAAAAAGAATATTTAATGAAGAGTCCATTTATAATGATAATACCTATAGAAAAAGATATGGTATGTCTTGGCGAAATATTGCAATCATTAAGTATGGATACGAACTTAAAATGAGGAATGTAAACGAAAAAATCTTTTTGGAATCTGTAAAGCAAGTTTTAAAATCAGATTTCGAAAGCCAAAAAACGTTTAAATGGTTGTTAGGTATTAAAGGGGCGCATTTATTTTGTGACGGCTACTTTGAAAAATTTAATCTTATAGTTGAATTCGATGGAAAGCACCATCGTGTACCAGTCGCTAATTTTGGTGGAACTGAACGATTTTTAAAAGACCAAGAAAACGATAGATTGAAAGAACAGCTAGTTAAAAAGCATGATATAAATTTTTTACGTGTTTCTAGCAAAGAAAGATGGCGCGATATGGATTATTTGAAATTTAAGCTTGAACAAGTCTTAAACATGAAACTGTAGAAAGTCTTTGAGATGCGTTCATAGATATGACATTTATTGTTACAACTGTGGTAGGGAAAGTCATTGAAGCAGGGGAATCATTCGTACAAGGTTGTCTGAGTGGAGCAACAGAATCATGCGTGGGGCTACAGAGGTATTGAAGTGACGTAATAAAAGGACTTGCGTTTATGAAATTCAATCATAAACACAAGTCCTATTCTAATTAAATTAAAACCCTCGTTAGCCATCCTTGTCGTGTAAAACTAACACTACACCACAGTAAATGAAATATGATTACGTTCTTTCATGGGAATTAATTATGCACTTATTTTTACATCGGTGTAGTAAGCGTAGGGATAAAATTTATATAAAGAAAATGAACTTGAAAATAACATAACATGACTATATAATAATTATATGGACAATGTCCATTTTTTTATTATAATAGAGTGGACAACGTCCATTATTAGGGGGAGATTAAAATGATAGGTTTAGAGTATATTGCTAAGGAAAATCAAGTTAGTTTATCGGAAATAGGAAAAATATTAGGCATAAGTAGAAAATCAATTTCAAATTGGACAAATGGATGGCAAAAAATACCTAAAAAACATTTATCAAAATTAGAATCATATTTCGGACTTGATGCTTCATATTTTCAAAAAGAGCTTAATGAAGCAGAGAAATTAAAAGTGCAAATAGCGAAAATTCAAAAGCAAAAAAATAGTGATAATAAAGTAGTATTGGATTTTTTAAATACAGAAATGAAAAAAGAAGAGCTATTGATGCAAATAAGTGGATGTTTGGACAAGAGGGATGATTGCTATGACATTTATAGAATGTCAACTCAATTAATAGACAGTGAAACGAAAACAATGAGAGATGCTTTAAAAATGTTCCTATTGTGCTTCAACAATGAATTTGGTGGGAATCCGTTCTCTAATTTTGAAAATGAGCAATTTGGAAGAGAGCTTTTTCAACTATTGAAAAGTAATGGTTTAGTGTTTGGAGAATTAGATTGAAAAATGAGTATGTATTAAGACATGATGTAAAGTAAAAAGTGTTTACTTATAGACAGAATTAATAGAATTAGATTCAAAATTACGTATATAAAGTTACCTTAATCATATAGTAGAGACCAGAAAAAGATATATACCATAAAAATATAAAACAGGAGAGATAAGAAATATGAAACAAAAAAATGAGCCATATGTACAGATACCTAATAAGATGTTTGCATATGAGACAAAATACTTTATGAATGAATATGAAATATACATATTTTATCATTTAGGTAGATTAGTGAGTGCAAGAGATACTCATTATGTAATGACAAGTGTCGATTTATTAACTGAAATTATTGACCTGAGTGATAAAAATAAAGCAAGGCTAAAAAAGCGTATTTTGAACGCTTTAAAGAAATTACAACAAACAGGCTATATTGAAATGAATTATACTGGGGAATTAAAAAATTCGACATTACTTAATATAATTTTACCAGATAGCCAAGACCCTATCTACCTTGAAGCTGTAAGAAGCGGTTCCTCAAAATATGTAGGTTATACTGAGGTGCCAGATAGTTTATTAAAAAACGCGGAGCATTTAAATCATGTGAGAGTTTTAATATATACAAAATGGAGAGAACAAATCGAATATAAAATTTCGTATAAAGAATGGGCATGTGTTTTAGGAGTTTCAGATTCAACAGCTGTAAAAATCCTTACAGATTGTCATAAGAAAGGTCTTATTAAAAAAATTCGTGGTGATTATTACATAGCTGATTCTGGTGAACCTATGCAAGAAATTAATAAGTACAAGATAAATAATGCAGAGGATGAAGAAGTAAATGCTTTAAAAAAACAAAATACTTTCCTAAAATCAATTGATTCAAAAGAAAAATCAAATGAAAAGAGAAATCATAATTGGTTTAATGTTGATAAGTCCTCTAAAATTGATGTATTTGATATGTTTGTATATCTAACAACAGATTGTGATGCATTAAAGCAACATGCTGAAAAGCGTATCCGTGCAATCCAAAATTCAAGTGAGGGTGGAAAAAAATTAATAGAGTCTTTAAGATACAAGGCTAATAAAATAATTTTAGAAGAAAAAGATAGAAAAGAATTAGAACAAATCCATGCTAAACAATTTTTAGAGGATTATGATGAGCATAGAGAGGTTACTTACAAGAAAAAACATCATGATGATGATATAAGTTTTTTATTAGATGATAATTAAAATTTACTGAATATTAATTTAAAGTTATACATAAGCTGTTGAACCTTGGTTGCCTTGTTAATATTGGACTTTAATTGGAATAGCACAATGTATACTGCCTAATAGTATTAATACATTGTGCTATAAATTCGATTTCAACAAGGATTTTAAATCGGAATTATATTTACTATTTATAGTATGTTTTTGTAAATTTTTTAAATATCATTCTTGAATAACGACTACAATTCCATTCTCAAAGTAAATATATCTATTTCCAAAATAAACCCATTGTTCAGTTATACCGTACGCTGTAGTAGTTTTATTAATATCTTTTGGTTTACCCCACTTTGAATTATTTACTTCTTCCATTGTCATTCCGATTTTTGGGTTTGATTTAATGGTTGCTTTATAGTTGTTTTCACTTATAGCCAACGCTTTAGTTTTAACAGCTTCCTTTTTTAAATATTCCCAAGCACCTGTGCCAACAAGACCAACCCTTCTTTGAACAAAATCGTTTATTTCTTTAGCGAAAGTTCCATTATAAGTTGGACTAATTTCAATGAGGTAGTCGTAATATTGACTCAAATCGGCGAATGCCTTACTATTTTTGTATTTATTATAAAATATTCTTGCATAAATATAATTCCTAATTGTATCAATGTTTTCATCATCTATCTTGTTTACTATATCTAAAGCTTTATCATACTCTCTAATTGACAACAAACTTATAGATTCACGAAATTGATTTTTCTTTAGTTCTTGTTCATAATATTCTTGTTTTTCAAGAACAATTTTATGTAGTTTTTCAATGTCATTTTTAAATTCACCATTGTAATTCTTTGCTTTAATCTCTTCTAAAAGCTTTAATGTACTAGTATAATCACCTTCACTATCCTCTGAGTTTATCTTGGCGTTAATATAATTGCTTAGAATCGTTACATCTTTGAAATCATCTGGAAGTTCATCAAGAGTTTGTTTAGCTTCTTGCCATTTATCTTGCTTTATCATTGTAACGGCACTTTGATAATCTTCCTCAGAATTGCACCCTGCTAGTAGTATCAAAAAAATCATAGTGAGTAAGAGTGTTAGAATTTTTTTCATAATAATAATTCCTCTTTTCTTGTTCTATATAGATAATTTCATCATTGCAAATTTGTACTATAGTCTACAATCTGATTTTATCATAATTTCAATAAGTTCAAATTATTCCCTACTATATGTAGACTATAGTACGTGGTGATTATCTTTTGCGGGGATTGTAATTGATTTAAAAGGAGATTTTTTCTCTTGATTGAAATCGATAATATTACAATTGGCAAGGTGCTAAAAGAGTTGAGGGTAGCTAAAAAGTTGTCACAAGAGGAGATATCTGCAAGAAGCAGTCTTGATAGAACATATATCAGTATGTTAGAACGAAATATAAAACAGCCAACAATTACAACAATATTTCTATTAGCAAGCGCATTAGAAATCAAGCCTTCGGAATTTGTAAAGCAGATTGAAGAGGAGTATGTAGGATACACAATTAAAAGAGACACTGTATGAATGCTAAATAAATTACTATTATAATTTTCTGAATTCTATATGTATGGAAATATGTATTATATTTACCAATAATAAAAGCAGCTATAATTTATTAGCTGCTTTTATGTGTATTCATAAAATGTAAAGCCTATGCATATAAGCATTTATTATAAATAAAATGATAAATTCCATCACTTTCGTTTGTTTCATAGTAATGAGAAAGAAGGGTGTGAAATTCGGATATATGCTTTTCTGGAATGGTAATTAGCCCTTTGCCATGCTCAATCAGTAGCTTGTTTGCACAAATTATGCTAGTTCTTTTATTCCCATCCCAGAATAACTGATTTCTCATACCGTAGAGCATATACGTAATTGCTTTGTGGGTTATTGTAGCATCTAATGATAAAATATTATTTATTTCTATTTGCACTTCTTCTTTTACAGGGATAGATGGCTCGTAATTTACACCGTTTATTCCAACATCCCCATACCTTAATTTTCCCCAATCAAGACTTTCGTTAAATGAAACGAGATTATTTACTTTACAAGCGAAATCTAGGCTCATTCCATCATCAAGATGATTAAGTAAGAAGCCCCATGCATTATATAGATTCAAAATAATTTGCAAATCGTCAGAGTCTAACTCTGCTATTGCTATTCCTTCTATTATTTTTTCTACTTGCGATGGAGTTACGACTATATTCTCAAGCCTAGCGCTGTTATAAATATTATGAATGAGATTTTTTTGAGCAGATAATATCATTTGTTCGCGATTAAAATTAAATTTATCCATTGTCGCAACACCTCATTATTAAAATACAAATTAATTTTAATTATACAAAACTTAATCGGTTACAACATTTATCGAAAGGAACCTCCCCCGATTCTACTCTATATGTAAATAAAATGGGGGTTTTATTCATAAAGAAAATTTACTTAAATGAGATATAATGTAAAGGGGGTTTTATACATTAAAAATGTTTTGAGGTGGATTGTTTGAATGAAAATTTTAAAAGGCAATACTATTTTAAAGCTTCAATAGTATATCTTTTAGCTTTGTCATATCCAATGTATTCATTAAATAATAAGGTATTTCTATTGGTATTATTTCTAATGATTTTCGTTGGAGTTTTAATTGTTTTAATAATTTTAGACTATAGATTTTATAGAAGGGATTATAATAATCTTGTAGATTGGTTATTTTATAGATTGTCTCCGCCATGGCTTCAACTTTTCGTAATGGCGGTAATATTGTTAATAATTCTAGGTATAGTAGAGCCTACATATTTAAATGAATATCTTCCGTTGATAGTATTTTTTTGTTGGATTATCCCGCTATTAATGGTAACAGCTATTATAAGAAATATATATTCACTAGTCATGAAAATTAGAGAAATGGCAAGTGTGGATGATTTATTTGGTTTTAGAATTGTTTTTTTCTCTTTTATTACTTTAATAGTTGCTTTTTTTGCTCCAGATTTAGCTTTTGGATTAGGATACCAAGTGTTCTTTCTGACTTTTTATAAAATTGATTTGGGATTATGGGATGTATATTATCTGAGTATGATTATTACAAATACGTTACCTGTAGATGAACCTTTTTCGAATTATATAAAAACCATAGGGGAAAATGTGTATATGTCTACTTTTCAAGTATTTAATGTTTTCATTTCAAAGTTGATTAACTGGATAGTGATAGGGCTTATTCTTAATTACTTATTTTTGGTGATTAATAATCGTAGGAACAGTAGGGTGTGAATCTACAAAACCTTCGTTTAATAGACAAATTGAAGGCGGAGCATAAATTAGTGTTTATGCTCTATCTTTTTATTGTTTTTGTCTATAAACTCGTCTAATATAAAAAGTATATAAAACGTATAAGTAAATAGAATAGAGGGATTCATTTGAGTAGAATTATTGGTTATTGTCGTGTAAGTACAGAAGAGCAAAATTTAGATATGCAGGAACGGGCAATTCAAAATTATGCAGAGCAAAAGGGAATGGAACTTGTTTTATATGTAGAGAAAGTGTCGAGCCGTAAGAATGAACGAACAGAATTAATCAATTCAATGAAAGCAGCCACAAAAGGAGATTTATTTGTTGTTTATAAATTAGACCGTTTAGCCAGAAGTACAAAAGAACTGTATGAGCTTACAGACCATTTAAAAGCAAAAGAAGTTGATTTTGTATCTATTAGTGATTCATTTGACACTTCAACACCAACAGGAAAAGCAATGTTTGGAATGTTGGCTGTTTTTGCTGAGTTCGAGCGTGACATTATCCAGCAACGAACAAAAGCTGGGTTAGAAGCTGCTCGTAAACGTGGCAGAGTAGGAGGAAGACCAGCTATTGATGATAAGGTAAAAAAGCATGTAAGAGCATTGTTCGAAGCGGGGGAAAGTGCAACTGATATCGCAAAGGAATACGGAATTGGTAGGGCTACTGTATATAAAATTTTGAATGAATATTAAAGAGAGGAATAATAAGGATTTATAGAATAATGTCAATTATAGGAACTATAATGTGGGAAAGGGAACGTTCTTAGGAGGATTAATTGTGTTGTGAACGGTGCTTATATTACAACTCTTAAAAGTAAAAGGTGGATTATAGAATTTCATTGTGAAGAATTTTGATGAAATTGAGATTGACAATTTATTGAATGATGAAATTTTAGATTTGCAAATCAAATATAGTGTATTTAATGATTTAAATATATTTTTTTAATACAGCCAATTATTTGGTACTGGGTTGCTAAGTATTTTACCCATTAAAAGTAAATGAGATAAAGAGTTTTTTTGTGGTAAAATCACTAAATATAGTTAATGAATTTAAAGGGGTATGTGATATGTCTGTTGTTAACAAGGGAAGCGTGTATGAAGATTTGGAAAAATGGTATGTGCAAGAGAGACCGCTATATGAAAATCTAGCTCATAAAGTTTGTTTATTGATAAAAGATATACTTGATAGTCATGGAATTGAATATCATTCTATTACTTCAAGGGCTAAAGAGGTTGATAGTGTAGTTAATAAAGCTAAATTAAAAAAATATAAGAACCCTAAATCTGATATTCAAGATTTTGCAGGAATAAGAATAATAACATTTGTAAAATCAGATGTGCTCAAAGCTTGTGAATTAATAAAGCCTCAATTTAAAATTGATGAAAAAAATAGTTCTGATAAAGGTGAGGAATTAGGGGAAGATAGAGTAGGTTATCGCTCAGTTCACTATATTGCTAGTTTTAACGACAGTAGGATAAATTTACCTGAGTATAATAGGTTTAATGGTTTATGCTTTGAAATTCAAATTCGTACTTTATTAGAACATGCTTGGGCTGATATTTCTCATGATAGAACATATAAATTTAACAATAATTTAACAAATGAAAATGATATAAGAAGAAGATTTGCTTTGGCTGCTGCAAGTTTAGAGATGGTAGATAGAGAATTTGATAGGTTAGCTAGTGAGATAGAAAAATTCTCTTTACAAGTAGCAAATGATACCTTAGGTGGAGATTTAAATTATGTTATTGATGGAACATCGCTTGTTGCTTATCTAGAAAGTAAATTTGGCGAACAAATTACATATGGAATACCAATGTTGAAGGTGGAAAATAGAGTCTTAGAGGAGTTAAATATAATGGGTTTAACTACTTTAGCTGATTTAGATAAGGTAATTAAAGAACTTGTGGGAGAAGATTTTTATAAATTAGTTGCTGGAGAAGATGATACGTTTATAGGATTATTAAGAAATATATTAATTTTGAAATTTAAGGAAGAATATTTTGAAAATGCTTGGAGAGACGCTTGGAATGAAATTTCAGAAGAAGAAATAGAGTATTTCAATAAATTTGGTTTGGATTATTTAGAGCTTGCAACAAAATTTGGTTTAGAAATGGAGGAAGAAGAAGGATATGAAGAAGACTTTTATCCATTTTAAATATTAAAATACAAATATTGTATTCAATTCAAATTCATGAAGCATGTAAAACTTCCTAGCGGAGAAAATGTTTGGAAGAAAAATCAATTGCTTGTGGCTCTAAGGACTTCTGTTTGTCGGCATAATGTTATGTGAATTGAAATAGGTAGACTACACGCGTAAAAGTGAGCGTATTGGAGTTTCTGGATGTTATAAGACTTGGGATATTGCAAGAGAGTGAACTCTTAGGCAATATCCCTTTTTGTTTCTTATTAGTGGTAGAAAAAGTAAATTGTTAGTTATATATGGGTTATAGTCCTTTTTATTTCTTTTTATAATATAATTGGATAAATAGTGTTGTGAGGTGGAAGGAAATGAGCAATTTAAAAACACATCAGCAAGCAACAGCAGCTGATAATACTGCTATTGGATTTGATTATCAATATTATTATTTCTTATATCTTATTTTAGGGCTAAATGTTGAGGAGAAGATTGGTTTAGAAGTGAAAGATGATATACATATTGAACACCAAGACGGTTCTCAATCACTTATACAGTTAAAGCATTCTGTTCAAACTAATGCAAAAGGTGAAATAATTAATTTAAGAGAAAGTGATATAGATGTATGGAAAACGCTTTATAACTGGACAAAGGTAATTAATGATGTAAATGATAATAGAGGCACAGAGGAAGAGCAATTAAAATTTATTAGTAATACTAATTTCATTTTAGTATCAAATAAATCAGATAATGAAAATAATGATTTTTTGAAAAAATTTAAAGCATATAAAGCTAGATATATAGAAAGTGATGAGCTTATTAATTTCTTAAATGAAAAACATATTTTAGAATGCATTAAAAATAACGAAGGAGCTAAGAATGATGATTTAGTGAAATATTTAAAAGAAGTTTTACAACAATCAGAAGAATGGTCAAAATGTTTTTTTGAAAAATTGGAGTTAATGTTGGATGAAGATGATTTAATCTCCCGAATAAAAATAAGAATTAAAGAAAAAATGATTCCAGAAGAAAAGATAGAATCAGTATATAAAAGTTTAGATAGTAATCTAAGAGAAGATAACTATTTGAATGTTAAATCGGGAGAAAAAATAGAATATACCTTTGATGATTTATATAGAAAGTATAGAAAATGTTTCATTCTAGGTAGAATAAACAGACCAATAATTAATAAGGACAATATAACTTTGCCAGAAAATATTTGTGAACAAAATTTTGTAAAGCAGTTAGAAGATATAGAGATAATTAATCCTGATGATGAGAATTACCAAAGTGTTATTGTTGAAAAAACTATTCTGAAATTAATAGCATTTAATAATTTAGAAAGGTGGAAGCAGCAAGGAGAGTTAGTCACTACTGATATTAAAAGATTTAAAGAGTTAGCTAAGTCTGAATGGAGAAATGGATTTGATAGAATCCATTTCAATTTAATGAAAAAAATAAGAAAAAAAGAAAATATAAATGATGAGGAACTAATGGATTTAGCTGTTGATTGCTATTTTGAGACGCTAAAAATTAAACTTAACATTGATGAATTTGAGTTGGATATCGAATTTAGTAATGGTAAATATCTCTTGATGTCAGATGAGTTGGAAATTGGGTGGATATATGATTGGAAAGAGAGGTATTCAAATGAAAATCAGTAATGATACTTATAATAATGAACTAATAGGAGTAATTTCGATTTTATCCGTTTTAAATGAATTAAAGAAAATTACTATAACCAAAGCCTTGTTAATAATGCCATTTTACTCACATCAACAATCTTTAAAAGTTTTAAAAAATAATAAAGTAAAAATTAGAAGCATAGAAGAATTTATTATTAAATACCCTTCATATTTTTCTAACTATAATGAAAGATTTCACTCATTACTCATAGTATCAATTAATAGCATAATTTTATTAAATAAAATGGGGATTATCACTATCCAAGATAATTACATAGCACTTAATGCAGAAACAGAATTATCTTATGAAGAAAAGGATATAGGAAGGAGAGCTTGTGAAATTCTAAAGGCTAGTAATAAACTGTCAAATATATTGAGAGAAGCAGAAGAAAATTTATATCTACAATTGAGGGTGGAAATATGAGATTTATAATTAAACAATTAACTCTTTGGTTAAAAAATGGTTCAACTAGAAAATTAGAGTTTGCAGTAAATAAGGTAAATATTATAACTGGAGCAAGTGGAACTGGGAAAACAGAAATAATGGCTATTATTGACTATTGTTTTTTCGCATCAGAGGCAAAGATAGCTGAAGAAAAGATAAATGAAAATGTTAATTGGTATGGTATAACTTTTGAAATAAATAAATCAATTTATACAATTGCTAGAAAGAGCTTTATAAATCGAAAGGGCTCTGATGTATATTATTTTTCTCCTATCGGTGAAATACCAGATTTACCTTTTGAAAATAATAATAAGGATAATATAAAAAAGGTCATAGAAAATGAATTTTCAATCAATAAAAATCTGGTTATTCCATACGGAGGAAATCATATTACAGCAGGAGCAAAAGTATCTTTTAAATATTTTCAACTTTTCACAAGTCAATCGGAAAATGTAATTGTTAATAGTGAAGTATATTTTGATAAACAGAATATAGGGAGATATAGGGAAGCACTAGAAAGAATTTTTGATATTGCTTTTAAGATAGATACTGTTGAAAATATGTTAATTCAGGAGAAAATCACTAGTTTAACTAAAGATATCAATAGGCTAGAGAGAAAACAAGCATTAATTGATAATGAAAAAAATCTATTTGAAGATGATATGAAAAGAGATATAAAAAGAGCTAGAGCATTGCAATTAATCTCAGATGATTATATCTTTGTAGAAAACTATTTAGATAGTTTAAAATCAATAACTACAACAATATATAGATCTGATATTAATAAGGAAAAAGAAAAATTAGTAAATGAAAAAAGTAATTTGTTAATAAAAATTAAAAATCTAAATAGATTGGAAAACGAGTATAAAAAGTATATTGAGGTTGAGAAAAATAAATATGATAGTTTAAAACCTATAACGTATATAAGAGAAAATTATTATGATTTGTTGAACTTTCCAGAAACAGCTATGCTTGTACAAACATTAGAAGAAGATTTTAAAATTTTAAAGAAAAAAATTCATTTGAAAAAACCTTTTAATATTAATATAAAAAATGAAATAGAAACTTACATTCTAAAAGTTAAAGAAATTGATGAAATTTTAAGTCAGTATCCTGAAGAAAATATGATTGATAATGATATATATGAAAAGATAGCTTTTATTGGAGAATTAAAATACAAAATTGGTATTTATGAAAATAAAAGGAATGCAGAAGACTACAAAGACCAAATTTATAGTCTAAAAGAACATTTGGAAGGATTAGAAAGTAAAATACTTGATGTAAGCGAAAATAGAGCGTTATTTGTAAACTTGTTAGAGAGTTTAATTCAAAACTATTTAGATGAAGCTGGTGATGCTTTAGGTATATATAAGGGATATAGAGCAGTATTTAATTATGCATCCAAATCACTTGATTTAAGGAAACCTAATTCATTGTCTACTTCTCATGTAGGGAGTAGTTCAAATCATTTGTTTATGCACCTTTGCCTATTTTTAGCTTTACATGAAGCAAGTGTTATTCAGAAATCTGAATATATACCGCAATACTTAATATTAGACCAACCAAGTAGACCATATTATGGTGATGAAAGAGATGTTGATGATGAAGATGGAGTATGGAATAATAGCATAGTTGAAAGCGATAAATATAAAATTCAAAGAGCAATGCAACTACTGAATAATTTTATCGGTAAACTAAATTCTGAATACAAACAAGATTTTCAAATAATATTATTAGAGCATATCCCTAAACAAGTTTGGGATGGATTAGATAATTTTCATTTAGTTGAAGAATTTAGAAATGGGAATGCACTTATCAGAAATAGTGATGAGATGGTATAATATTCAAGAGACCTATGATTTCCTAGTGGGAATCTTTTTAATATAGTATTATGGAGAGCTTTCTATTCCTTGTGTCTCTAAGTACAGTATGCATCGTGAATTGCAAGTAGGTAAACTACAAGCATTGGTATTTTTTGTTAATTAGTATCCTCTGATTCTAAATGCTTCGGAGGATTTTTTCTGTGGAAAAAACTTTTTTATGCATGGGTTGGGTGCAATCACTCATATTTCTTGCCTATTATTTTAAATTAATAACGGGGAGAAAAGCATTTTCCTACTACAATTATGTGACAAATAGTGTGATATTTGGGTCACTATATATTTTGAAAATACTATATGAATACGTAGCCGTCATTCGAGGTACAACAACATCCATCGATAGTATGACTTCTGACTTGGCGCGTATCCGATGTGACGTACTAGAAAAATTCTCTGTACATATTGTAAAAAGTAAACATGTGAACAGAGTACTGTCTGATATTAATACTAAGCCACCAGCGACTATCGAGTGAGGTTGATATTGTATAGTTAGAAGCCATTGTGGCTCTTTTTTCTATGCAATAAATTTTGGTCAAACACTTGCTGAGATATCAATATGTAGTGTATAGTCTTGAGTAAATAGATAGTTGAAAATAGGCGACTATCAAGTTTGTGGGATTAATTAACCCAATCAAGGTTAATTAATTAATGCTTTGAAATTATGAAACAATAATCGTTTCTCACAAAACGTGGGACTTACACGTATGTCAGGTGTTAAAGATCGTAAAGTCATTTACATCACAGGTGGTTTACTAGTAGCACTTGGCTTCTTACCAAAAATCGCAGCGTTAACAACGATTATTCCAACATCCGTACTAGGTGCAGCGATGCTTGCGATGTTCGGAATGGTGATTACACAAGGTATGGGGATGCTTGTACCAGTTATGAACGAATCAGCAGAAAATGCCATGATTGCTGCTGTGGCAGTAAGTTTGGGTGTTGGTGTATCTGTTGTTCCTGGTATTTTTGATGCACTACCAGAAAGTGTTTCTCTTCTAACATCTAACGGTATCGTCTGTGGTTCAGTGACAGCGATTATCCTTAATATTTTATTCAACATGATTGGGCCGAAGCATAAAAAAGACCCGATGCATGGGGAAGTATAAAGAAAAATATTAAAAATCATCTAAGTGCTCCATTTTTAATTAAAACAATATTGTCACCTGCTTTTATCTATTGCTATAGATTTGAGGAGGTGGCATTTTTTTATGCGGAAAAAGGGGTACCTATTGAGGAATGATACAAATGATGATACTGAATCACTTACTCTACAGCAGGCTTATGACTATTTTTATTCGGCTAAAAAGACTGAAAATATTCGAGAAAAAACACTAGTCACGTATATAGAACATTATCGCTTTTTCACAAATTGGTTAGAGATTACTGATTATAACTTAAAAAGTGTTATTTATTGCAAAGTCGTTCGGATAATCGGACGGCTTTTTTATTTATATGTACTATTTCTGACGATACTTGCAAGTGTAATTTTAGGGAGATATTTATTTCCCTTAATAACAGAAAAGAAGGTTGATTTAGTATGCAAAAAATAACACTACAACATGAAATGGTTACTGATTTGGCTAGAGGTGAGGTACACGAAGAAACCTACATCAAAGTAAATGCCAATATTTTAAACAATGGTCTAATCGCAAAGATTGGGGTACAAGAGTTTGCTACACTTATGGCACTTATTTCATACGTCAATGAGAAAGGAGAATGCTGCCCAACACAAAGGCAATTATCCGAACGAATTGGTGTCCATAGAAAAACAGTTAGTAAGTATATAAATAATTTACTTTCTTTAAAAATTAACGATAAACCAATCGTTACAAGAACTATGGAAACAAAGGGGGATGGGGTATTAGATGGTATAAGATTCATTTATAAAAAAAGGTATTCAGTACGTGTCCTTTTTCATGTGAATTATGCAAGTGTCCCTATGTAAGAACATTCTTACACAAACACATGGAAAAGGAGATAACGTATAAATGCTAAGCAAGAAATCTACACATACGGAAATACGCATTATCGATTCGATTATGGGAAGTGGTAAAACAAGCTGGGCTATCCAATACATCAATGAAAAAAATATGTTAAACACTAAAAAATCTGAATTTTTAAGAATTTTTAGTGTTTTATGTCTTATAATTTGTATCACTCTAAATTTGATAATTGAATAAAACCATATTTATTAAAACTATAAGAAACTTCTATAATATTAGGGAAGAGAGCTTTACCGACTGATAAATTACCCAAAACAGTCAGACTATTATTGTTATTTAAGTTAAAGAAATTAGAACTTACTTGTCCCCAATGAGTAAAGCCAGTCATCGTGTAACTTTTAACATTGCTTATATCTTCAATAACCGGTTGTCCTAGATCAGAATCATAAGAAACTGTAACAGTAGAAGTAATAACAATATTCGCAAGTACAGTATCGTTACTTAGAATTTGTTGATATTTAGAAGGTGCCTGAACATCAAAAGAGACAAAAGGTAAATCAACGATCCCTTTTTCTTTAGTGATGATAGGTATGATTTTCTTTCGATATTCTTTCGATACCACCCAATCTTTATCTTTAATTATTTCAATTTCGTCTACCTTAAAAGGTAGTGAATCAGGATATTTTTCTCGTAATTCTTCTCCTATTTTTAAGTATTCTTGGTAATACTGCTCTTTTTGTGCTTGAGATAATCCTTCTGATGCCTTTGAACTTACTTCAGGTGTATTGATTATGCACAATAGTAAAATTAATCCAACAAAAAAACTGGTTTTACGTTTCATTTTTAATTCTCCTTTTCTGTTAAAATTTAGTAACCTTTCAATCTATTTTAAAATAAAGAAACAAATATTTCATTTTTTTAATCCAAAATTCAAAATTTATACTCATGTAGTGTAAAAACTTATAAGTTATGAACTTGCAACGTTAATTTTAAATCGTAGAACATTTGATGGAAATGAATTAAATGTTAGTTACTGGGCATTCCGACTAGGGGATAAGAATGAAAAGAACTTCGAGTCAATGTCTGTGGGAGATTATGTATGTTTTATTACAAGGGATAATGAAGAATACGAAGTGATCGACTCGATAGGTGTACTGAGTGCTAAGTATGTTGATTTAACAATAGGAGAAAAAAATTGGAACGACCCTGATTTTGAATTGATTGTAGAATTTGAAAGTGTCTTTGTGTTAGAAAATAAGTTGCGTTTAACATTCAAACGTGAAAAACTAAATAGCATTTTGCCGAGTGTTCCGAATAGAATCTTCCATAACGGTTATGAAATGTTTAGGCAGTGGATTCTTAACGAACGTATAACACGAACGAAATTAGGTCCGAAGTTAATCGAGGAAGAGGAACTAATCCAAATTATCAAGAATCATTGTGGAGGTACTTACTTAAAAGTGAGGAATGATGGTTCATTAGTAATTAAGGAAAATAAAAGTGAACTAGAAATAGCACAAGTAGATTTAAATTCTTTAGTCGAAGATTTATTTGATAAATTGAATCAAAAAGAGATTGAGTTACCAAATTCCGCTAATGTAATTACTAGAAAGCGGGAAGAGGGAGACGGTAAAAAGTCTTTGAGTTCAAAATCCAATAAGTCGGAAAGAGAAGTGAACTTATTAAGTAAAAAAAATCAAAAGTTACTAGGTTTAATGGGTGAAGAGTACGTATTTAACTTATTGAATGAACGTAATGTTGAATTATTTGCTGAATTAGGTATTAAAAATCCTGATGATATTTTGAGTGTGGAATGGGATAACGATAATTATAAGGAAGACACGGCTAATTTCATTGATAAATCATTAGGACATGATATACGTGTTATTACTAAGTGTAAAACCTTTAAATTAGAAATTAAAACAAGTTTTAATAATGCAGGCTATTATTTTATTTCACGAAATGAACTAAAAGAAATGGCAATATATGCTGAAGATTACTATGTTATAAAAGTCAATTATTTGAGTAATTTAATTAGAGGGAAAGCACCAACGGTAATTCTTGAAAACTTCCCATTAGCAAACATCATTGAAAATTTAAATCGTGTTAAATCCATGGAAGTATTTATATAATTTATGCAAACAATTTCATACTTAAATAAAACATCCAACATCTTGATCATAGGTGTTGGATATTTTTATTTGAAATCAAAAGGAGGGATATTTTTTAAAGATGGCCATGTATAATTAAATAAGGGGAGATGCAGATGGAAAATTTTGAAGATCTTTTGCCAAGACATAAATCTGATAATGTTAGAGTAGAAATGATTAAGAAAATGGAGAGAGATGAAATATTGCCTTTACTGCCTAGCCTCCTTGAATGGGTTCAAGATATGAATTGGCCAGTGGCCCCAAGTGTATTAGAGTTACTTTTAACTTTTCCAGAAGAAATTGTGCCACATGTGCAAGAAGTCTTATCTTCAGATGACGATAACTGGAAATGGTTTATTTTAAACTATTTAGTTATTGAATTACCAGTAGAGTCAAGAGTTCAGTTTAAAGATTATTTAACAAGAGTGGCTGAAACACCTACACAGAATGAACTTGCAGAAGAAGTGAATGAAATTGCAAAAGGAATTTTGGAGACAATCTAAAAAATAGTATGTAGAGAAATATTTAGTTTAGTTTGTTATTATTTTTGTCACGTATAATAATTTCATATGGAATTTCCTCGATGGATAGTTCTTCTCTTTTCAATTCTATTATCTTATCCACATAATCTATTAGCTGCTTTACCTTTTTATTAGATTGCCAAAACCCTTTTGGCTTTTCTAAGTCCGTTTTAATAATAATTTGTAAGGGTTCAGGATGAAATGAATAGGCGAATCCACTATATTCTTTGAATTCTTTTTTAGTTTCATCTCTTATTGCACTAAATACAGGTTGCCATTCTTGGTCTTTGATTTTACTTTTGCTTTTTTCTTTAATAAAAACCTTAAAGTTCATGCTGGTATTAGAATAAACTGAATTGGCGATAAGCTTTTCTATTTCATTCTTATTTATCAATTCCCCGTTCGTTACCTCAATAATGATTCCCTTACTTGGGTCAATAGTTAATGAATAATGGGTTTTATCATAACCATTCGCTTTTAATAAATCTAAGGTTATTTTTAGTACTTCATTTAGCTTACCATGTTCCTCACTTAATTCGTAATTATCTAATATAATGTAATCCACTTTGAAGTTATTGAAATCCGTCTCTTTTGCAATATTTAAGACGATATTTTCAATAGTACTCTTATTCCTTTCTATAAAATCCTTATCTTTAGCTTGAATAGTAAATACACGGTCATCATGGGTAAAACCAAATCCTATTTGATCGAATCCATTTTTATTAAACTCCTGGGAAATTTTTCTTAATACCTCGTTTATCTTTTCATTTTCCTTTTTAGTTTCCTCCATGCTTTTAATTAAAGTCATTTCCAATTTTTCTTCAGAATGAGCAGACCTTGATTTATCTAGATTTGTCGTTATGACAATGGCTGTAATTGTAGTGGCAGTAATAAAACCAATTAAGGTTTTTTTCATAATAGTCACCCCCTTAAGTAAAATGGTATGTTTTTAACTATTGATTATGATATTAGTTGAAATTTGTTTTTTTAAAAGAACTATAGATAGTCATATGGGATGTTTAACATTAGATTAAAGGGGAATTTAAAAATAGAATTGTTGAAATAGCATGTAACTCTCTCTTTCAACATATACTTATATAAAACTACTCTCAGAAAGGTCTAGTACAAATGCAAAGTATCGTTTTAATTTTAATCCTACAATTAGTATATGTACCTTTTTTAACATTACGAACAATATTTTTGGTAAAGAATATCACATTCCTTGCAGCGATATTTGGTATGCTGGAGATGTTGGTGTATGTATTTGGCCTTTCACTCGTTTTCAGTGGGAAGCAAAGCATGTTATCTATGGTTGTCTATGCAGTTGGGTTTGGATTAGGTATATTTTTAGGAGCAAAAATAGAACGAAAGCTAGCGATAGGCTATGTTTATACAACCATTAATACGCAAAATAAGAATGAAGAGCTTGTGAAATTTCTTCGTAATGAAGGATTTGCCGTCACGATTTATATCGGAGAAGGGCGAGATAGTAACCGCTATAAATATGAAATCTTAACGAAGAGGAATCGTGAAGGGGAGCTCTTTCAAATAGTAGAGCAATACGAGCCGAATGCGTTTATTATCTCGTATGAGCCTAAGTCATTTAAAGGCGGCTTTTTACTTGCTCGTATGAAAGCCAAGCAAAAATAATATTCAATATGAAAGGACCCTCGCTAAAAGCGAAGGTCCTTTTTTACATATTACATAAATTTTGTTTCAACCCAATTTTTAAATAAGTCAAAGTCTGTATAGACGGTTTCTTTGTAGCTCATTGCTTGTAAAATTGTATGTTCTATAAATACATTTCGTTCTTTGCCGATTGCTTTTAAAATCTCCTCCTCGCTGTGATAGGTAAAAACATGAGAATAATCGATATCAGCTCGGGCATGTATTTTAGCAGCAATTTGTCCCATAAGTGATGTTGTTGTAAAGTAATCCTCTACATCCTTATAGTTTTTAGGCTTAATCTTCTTTTTATAGGGAGAACGTTCTCGAATATAAAATTCCTGTCCATTTATCGTGATAAAGGCTAAATGTGGGTCCTCTAAATGGTGCATGGCTTTTTGAGTTCCAACTACTCGTGCTCCCTGGTGCTCATAGTGATCCCAAAATAGATCCTGATAAGGGAGGAAGTAGGCAGGAATGGCTGTGCGTACCTCTTTCATTTCTAACACTAAATCATCGACACCTGATGCACTCTTTTCGTCTTCTACTAAGATATAATAACGTTTTAAACCGATAGAAGCTGTTCCAGAGCCATATTTATAAGCTATGTCTCGAATTTTATATGTAGAAAGTGCGTTTGAAATGGCACTGTATTCCTCAGCAGTGACTGGTTGAATTTCTTCATTCCATAAGAAAGCACGTTCGCCATCTTCATTGAGATACGTAATATCCTGTAAAAGGTAAGATTGTTGGCGTTTCTCAAGCTTTTTCAATAACCTCTTTGCTGGTCCCTTTGTATTGTCTCTTGTAAAAATCAGTGTTAGAGGATCATCCAGTTTACGCTCAAATCGTTTTAGCTGATCAATATAACTGTTAAGAAAATGCTGAATAGCCGTTTCCTGGGTTGCCTTATGTAAGCCTTGTTCCTCTAAATAGAGCGCAATACTAACACTCATTCTAACAATATCGTATAAATAAGAGCCTACATAGCCCTCATCGAAATCATTGACATCAAAAACAATCGAACCTGCTTCATTTTGAAAAGCACCGAAGTTATCCATATGCATGTCACCTTGAATCCAAGTCGGTTTTCTATCAGGAGTATGGAAGATTGAGGCGGATTTTGTCATATCAAAATAAAATAGATAGGCACTTCCGCGGAAAAAGCGAAATGGGCTTTCAAGCATTTTACGGTATTTCTCCAAGCGCTGTACCTCTGTTAAACGCATTCGTTGAACATCAAACTCTTCAAAGATTGTTTCTAATTGTTCTTGTCTTAAAAAAGTTCTAGTATGTTTCACTTGCTCCAATAAAGCATGCTCCATATTATAATCCCCTTTGTTAATTTAAAATTTACCTGTATATACGGAAATAAATTGAATAAGTTTCGAAGAAATTTAGCAAATGTACTCGATAAAATTGGCTAATCATCTAAGGTTATTTCATAACATGTTCGATAACCTATTTTCATACTATAAGACATGCATAGACACGGAGGGGGGTTGTATGTATTTCTTTACAAAAAGTCTTGTCATTATAATAGGAAGTATTTCATTGTCGTTAGGAATAAACTTATTTTTAACGCCATATGAAATTTTAGATGGGGGAGTAGTAGGGTTAGCGCTAATATTACACTATTTATATAAACTCAAAATTGGTTTAATGATTATTATCATTAGTATTCCGATTTTTATTATCGCTTGGTTTAAATATAAAACCTATTTTTATAATAGTATACACGGTTTAATAACGTCTTCCTTCATTATCGATTTGTTAAAGCCTGTCCGCAATCTTGTGCAAATTGACGCGCTTTATAGTGCCATTCTTGGAGGAATACTTGTAGGCTTTGGCATTGGTCTAATGCTGCGTTTTCAGACAAGCACAGGGGGGACAGACTTAATCGCGCAATTTATCTGTGATAAAACGGGTATCAATGTTGGGATCTTAATATTTTTTATTGATTCCATCGTAATTATTATAGGCGGCTTCCTCCTATCTACCTCGACCTTTCTATTATCCATTATTACAGTGCTAGTAGTGGGTATTACGACAAGCATTATTACTAGTCGAGTTTAATAAACGTAAAAAATAGTTCCAGTATAAACTGAAACTATTTGGGGGTCTGATTATCGAGTGCTTTCAGTAGCTTCTTTTTTGGATGTGCGGGTTTCACTTCGGCAATTAGTATAGCCAGTAAAATAAGTACTGCGCCTACGACCATACGGCTTGTTAGCAATTCATGCAAGAAGATAACGGATAGAGCCATGCCGAAAAAAGATTCAGTTGATAGTATGATTGCAGCCTTTGTGGCAGTTGTATATTGATTGGCCACATTCTGGAAAAGATAAGCTATTGTTGTAGAAAAAATCCCTAGATAAACAAGAGAATAGATTGCTTCTTTTTCAAGGGACGTAGGAATATCGCCTTGGCTAATAACAACTAGAACACCTATTAGGGATGCTGTGAGAAACTGAATAATGGTTAGAGCAATGGCATCTTCCTTTTGAACAAAAAGGTTTGTACAAAAGATATCAAAGGCAAAAGCAACCGCACAAGCTAATGATAGGGCATCACCTATATTCATTGTTAATGAGCCTTGTAATGATAAAAAGCCAATACCGACAATCGCTATTATCGACCCAATGATTTCGTAACCATCGATACGACGTTTATAAACGGCATACGCTATTAAAGGGACAATAATAACATTTACTGCGGTTAAAAAGGCATTTTTAGATGGTGTTGTATATTGAAGTCCGACTGTTTGAAGGGCAAACGCTATATACAAAATCGTACCTAATAAAGCTCCCTTCCAAACCACTGATTTCGAAGCCTTTCTTAAGCGGGAGCCAAATAAAACGGTTAATATAATTGAAGCTAATAAAAATCTACCAGCCATTACTTGATAAGCTGTTAAATATTCTAAGGCAATGGCCGTTACAACAAACCCACTACCCCACACGATTGCAGTCACTAATAGCATGCCATCAGCTATGTAAGTTTTCATGTTTTCTTCCTCCTAACTTCAATAGAATAGCATAAGAGGGAAGAAAAGAATTTGATTTTATTTCTAAATATTCAGGCGTTTTTTTGTACTTATTCCAAAGCAATTAGTCACTGTTCATTTTGCTATGTAATAAGTACAATTTAACGGCTGCAGCTAGGCGTTCATAAAAAACATAATCATTATCTATGGGTGCTACTAGCTGACGGATTTTAGCCATGCGATAGCGGATTGTATTTGGATGACAGAATTGTGCCACAGCAACTTCCTTAATATTTCCTTTATTAATGATATAGGTTATGGCGGTTTCCATTAAATCTGGATCAGCCTTATCATCAAGTAAAGGGGCTAAAAAGGAGGTAACATAGTCCATTGCGAATGTTGCATCTTTACGGTACAACTCGATTAATAAACAATCGGATGCGAGATTCTTATAATGACAGCTAGGTAGCATATCGATTCCAGCGAAAATATTGGCAAAAAAAGCTTCGCGTAATGCCATTGGGAATCCTGTCTGGGTATCATAGCAACTGCTATAACCGAACGTGAATGTATCAGTAGAAATGGCATATAATGTTAGCCATTCATGTAACACCCTTTCAAATTGGAACTGCTGAGATGGATTTGTCATGATGATAAAAAGGCTTTGTTTATAGGAACAAATCAGACCTGATTTTAATAGTGGCTCCAACGAATAAAAGGACTGCATCCAGCTTTGATGGATTGTATCACTTGCTCGTAAATTTGCTATAAATACATATCTCTCAAAGGGCTTATTGAGCTGTTGTAAAATGGATTTGATTTGCTCCTGTGTTACATCTTCCTCCATTAATCTTCGTAAGATCGTCTCTAAAAAGTAGGAATAATCCTGTGTCTTAGCATAGGCCATCGTTTCTAAAATGATTTTTTCAAAAAACTCATCTCCACCAAAGCGCAATATAGGGAAATTTTGCTGCTCCGCATACGACAAAACTTCTTCAGGTAATTCCTTGAAAATAACAGGCTTATAAGCTAAAGCACTCGCCCCAAGCTCAATTAGATTTTTAACAGCATTTAATAAATACTCAGGCTCTTGCTTTGCAAATAATAAACTACTTAACACAACACTGTTAGGTGTAAAGACAGTATCTCTGACATGGTGTATATCAGGTGAAAATTCAAAATCTAAAATCTCTACATTTTGAACAGCTTTATGTAAGCCGTTGTGACCAGCAACAACAGTGAAATCTTTTGTAATAGGTAGTTGTAAAAAAATTTCCACATTCATGAGTGCATCATTGCCTTTCCTGTAGTAAGCTTCTAGTTTCTATTATAAAATTACTTGTTCATAAAAAACCATTAGTATTAATGCCAATGGGTATCCACCACAAAAAAATCTGCTCATTCAGCGGTATACCGTGAAGTGAGCAGATTTCCAGCACTTATCGTTTAGATATTAGCAAAAATATTTGGTTTTCTATTTCTCTGTGGATTTGTTTGCTCAACTGCATACCCTACATTTAAAATGCGTCCTTCTTTAAAGGCTGGACCAATAATTTGTAGACCTATTGGTAAGTTTCCTTTAAAGCCACAAGGAACCGAAAGGGCAGGTAAGCCTGTTAAGTTGCTAGGGCCTGTAAAGCGGATAATATTATCAATTAAATCTACTTTTTGACCGTTTAACTCTGCAAAATCATCCCCAATTGTACTAGCTACAACAGGTAGGGTAGGGGTAATGAGCACATCTACCACATTAAAAATCTCTGTAAACTCCTGCTTGATTTGACGACGTACCTGTTGAGCCTGCAAGTAATCGACGGCAGAAGGCAATTCGCCAAGCTCAAATAGTAGGCGAATATCGTCACCAAAATCTTGTGGTCTCTTTTGTAAATCTGAATGGTGTATAGCTGCTGCCTCTGAAAGGGACGTCACAAGCTCTGCCCATTCTGCATATTGTAGGGAAGGAATACGTACTACTTCCACTTTTGCTCCTTGGTCTACTAAGCTTTGAATACTTGCTCGAACAGCCTTTTCTACATCAGCATCAACATTTTTAAAGAAATATTCTTCATTGATACCAATCACTAAATCCTTGCTATTGCCAGTAAGCTGCTGCACGTAGTTGTCTGTTGGAACATCAATGCAAGTAGGGTCTCGATGATCAAAACCAGCAATGACTTCAAGCAAGCCCGCTGCATCTTTGACTGTCTTAGTCATTGGGCCAATATGATCTAAGCTCCAAGCGAGTGGGTAACAGCCATATTTACTTACACGACCGTGTGTAGGTTTCAAACCAACAATGCCACAAGCAGAGGATGGAATTCGAATGGAGCCTGCTGTATCCGTACCTAGTGAAGCAACACTTGCGCCAGCCGCAACAGCCGCCCCTGAGCCTCCGCTTGAACCTCCAGGAATTTTCTCTAAATCCCATGGGTTGCGAACAGGGCCGTAATGAGGGTTATTATTGGTAATTCCCCAAGCATACTCATGCATGCTTAATTTCCCAGTGAAAATAACACCAGCGTCACGAAGCTTTTCAACCACTGTCGCATCATAATCAGAAACGAAGTCTTTATGAATTTTTGAGGACATCGTTGTTATTTTATCTTTAAAATACAAGTTGTCCTTTAAGGCCATAGGTATTCCATGATACATACCTTTATAATGACCTTGGAGAATCTCCTGTTCAACTTCTTTTGCCTTTGCTAATGCTTCTTCCCGATAGAAAGCCATATAGGAATTAATTTTAGGCTGACTTTCCTCAGCAAAATCTAAAATAGCTTTCGTTAATTCCACGGGAGATAGCGTCTTTGATGCAAGTAAAGGTGCCAATTCTTCAACAGATTTTAAATGTAAATCAGTTGTCAATGTGATCACCTCCAGGAATACTACGTACGGCGATATCTGCATCATCAATCGCAATACCTTCTAAATTGCTACGAAGTGACTGCATACCTTCCCAGCGTGTTAATAATAGTTCAAGGTGTTCAGGTTTCGGTGTAATTCCTTTGTTCTCCAATAATTGTTGAATAGACAAGCTCATTAACAGGATCCTCCCTTGAATAATTTTTATCTAAATAGGTTTCCCTATTAAGATCGATACAGTAAAAACGCAAAAAAATATAATAGGTAATATAAACCTATTATTACAATCATACACTAATAATAACTTATATCAAATAAATTATTTGTAATCGTTTTAATATTAAGAAATATTTACTAGACAAGTATTTTATTAAATCCTATTGCTGGAACTGGCTCTTTTTACATACGATTCACAGTCTGTTTACAATCAAAGCGTACAATGAACCATAATAACCAATTGAAGAGGTGCGAGAATGGAGTCTGCTGTGGGCCAAAGCATAAAAACGAGTAATATATTTTCTTTTATAAAATATTTATATGGGCAACATCAAAACAATACGTTATTTATGAAACGTTTAAAAGCATTGAAACAAATTATTCAGCATAATGATTTACATACATACTTTCAACCGATTGTAGATTTACAATCAAAGCAAACAATGGGATTTGAAGCATTAAATCGACCAATACCTTCAACATTATTTAATAGTGTAGATCAGTTTTATGAGTTTGTAGGACAAACAGATTGCGTGTTTTTATTTGAATGTTTTTGTAGAAATCTTTCCTTACAACGTTTCAAGGAACGCTTACACAAAGATTTGGCGAATAAAAACTTTTTAGTATTTCTTAATATACATCCGAATGTTTTATTAGATAAAAAATACCACAGTGGAGAAACGCTACAATTACTAAAGGAGCTTGGTATTAAACCTCAGCAAGTCGTTTTTGAACTAACTGAACGAAGTGCTGTAATAGATTTTGTGGAGTTTGAACGTGTATTATCACATTATCGATCACAGGGCTATCGCATTGCAGTAGATGATGTAGGGTCAGGCTATAATAGTTTGAAGACGCTCATCTATTTAAAGCCAGAATTCATTAAACTAGACCGTTCATTGATTCAATTCATTGACCAAAATAGTGAGCAACAGCAGCTCGTCACATTGTTAATGAAATATGCTGAACAGGTCAATACTAAAATCATCGCTGAAGGGATTGAACGGCAGGAGGAGCTTGATTATTTACATCGTATTGGCATTCATTATGCACAGGGTTATGCGATAGGAAAGCCCGCAAAAGAAATACATATGGGGAAAATAAGGGTGGGTGACCATGAAGATAGGGGAAGTCATTGAGAAAGTTCCGTGTATTGATGAATTTGTGAAAAATAAAGACGTAGATGTACTTTTTACGAGTAATCCATCATTGCGTAGCGTTGTTGTCGTGCGTGATGAAAAGCCAATTGGACATATTACACGCACACATTTCTATCAAAAAATTGGTACTCGGTATGGCTATCATTTATTAATGGGACGACAAAATCAACTGATGATGAAGAAAAATCCTTTAATCGTTGATCGTAATACACCAATCACAGAGGTTAGTACATTAGCTATGGCTAGACCTCCTGAGGATTTATATGATGATGTCATCGTCACGAAAAACAATCTATATTATGGCATGGTCAGTATTCGAGAGTTATTGTTAAAGCTTGTAGATACACAGGTAGCCATTGCAAGCTTCCTAAATCCATTAAGTAGTCTTCCTGGCAATAAATTAATCGATGAAAAGTTAGAGGAAGCATTACAGCTATCACAATATAGTTTGATCTATTTTGATTTAGATCATTTTAAATCCTACAATGACACATATGGCTTTAATAAAGGGGATAAAATTTTACGGTATTTAACAGATATACTTAAAAGACATATATGTGGGGTGGAAGATTTTTTAGGACATATTGGTGGAGATGATTTTGTGGCCATTCTGCCGTATTACGAGGTAGAAAAGATATGTCAAAAGATCATAGATGACTTTGATGCCAACATACTTAGTTTTTATGAGTTAGAGGATTTAGCATATGTTCAGGTAGCTAATAGATCTGGCGAACTGGAACCTTTAACATGCACATCCTTATCCATTGCCGTAATTACGAATGAGTATCAGTATTTTGACTCTGTCGAACAATTGTCCAATGCAGTCACGCATGTGAAAAAGCAGTGTAAAAAAATCGCAGGCAGCTGTTACCTCATTAATAAACAACAAACCTACTTTGTCCATTAACATAGTGCTTAATGCTAGATTGCTGGAGCTAATATGTAAAATATATGAAAATTTAAATGAAATTGATATATTTTTTGTTTAAAGGGGAATTAGATGGATTCAAGAAGATTGCACATTTGGCAACCTGTCACTTGCTTAGAAAGAGCCCAAATCCTTAATGCTACATTAAATTATACAGATTTAGGACTATGCTTAACATTAATCGATCGAAACAATACAGAAGTTGATATTATCTATGATAAAATGTCTCCAATTCAAGATTATGTTTGGTCTTTCCGCTATACTGGAGAAATTCCACGATCTGATTTAGTAGACAAAGTCACTGAAGCCTTGACCCAGGAACAACCTATAAATTCTTCTGCAGAATGGTTTTATAAAATGAGCAATTCAGATTATATAGATTGGTTTGACCAACTCCCGTGGATTGGAAGCAAAGAAATTCCGACCGTTGAACATCATATCTACTGCTATAATGACGGTGTGTTTGACATCATTAGTGACTACGAACCAAGATTTGTAATTAGAAATAAAGCTTAAAAAGGCTGCCCTTAGACTGTTGGTTTTTAACAGTCTAGGGGCAGTTAATCGTTTGTCACCAAATGTAGTGGCATTGATTAAACTAGCTATATATTTACAAACATTCTTTTCTAAGATTATTCCTGTACCAGAGGATGATTGTTACGCCATTTTTCGGGGTATAATCCTTAGCAAGAAAGCATTTTGTTATAGGAATTTATTAATCTTAATAAAACATACTTGAATTATAGGGATTATGGGTATATAATTCGATTACATTATTATAAAACATCTTAGGAGGCATTCCATTGTCGAATTTACAAATCATTCTTAACGTAGCAGTGTTGCTTGTGTTCGTTGGAATTTTATATGTTATGAATAAAAAGCACGTTAAGTTTTCTAATCGTGTTTTTGCCGGCTTAGGCTTAGGGATTGTACTTGGTCTTGGACTTCATTTTATTTATGGTCTTGATTCTGAAGTATTAGCCAAAACAACATCTTGGTACAATATTATCGGTACTGGGTATGTGAAACTGCTCCAAATGGTAGCAATGCCATTAGTATTTATCTCCATTTTAATTGCTTTTACAAAAATGAAGATTGGCAAAAATTTCGGGAAAATGGCAGCACTTATTTTAGCCATTTTAATCGGTACAACAGCAGTTTCAGCAGCTGTAGGTATTTTTTCTGCAACAGTCTTTGATTTAGATGCAACACAAATTTTACAAGGTGATGCAGAAACTGCACGAGGTCAATACCTTGAAGAAAAAACTACGGGCTTAGCAGCTCCTGATCTACCAACACAAATTATTGAGTTATTCCCAGCAAATCCGTTCCTTGATTTAACGGGTGCTCGTTCTACGTCAACAATTGCGGTTGTCATTTTCTCAGCATTCCTTGGTTTTGCTTATTTACGTGTGGCACGCAAGGATGAGGGAACAGCAGCTACAATTAAAAAAGGTTTAGATGCCATCTATGCCCTAGTAATGGGTGTTGTAACAATTGTATTACGCTTAACGCCATACGGAATTCTAGCGATTATGGCTCGTACTGTAGCAACATCAGATTTTGGAGCTATCTACAATTTAGGTAAGTTTGTCATTGCTTCTTATGTAGCACTATTTATTGTTTTAATCGTACACTTATTAATCATTACATTAAGTGGTTTAAATCCATTTACGTATTTGAAAAAATCAGCAGAAACATTATTATTCGCCTTTACATCTCGTTCTAGTGCGGGTACTTTACCGATGAATATTAAAACGCAAACAGGTCGTCTTGGGGTATCTGAGGGGATTGCAAACTTCTCAGGCTCATTCGGATTATCAATCGGTCAAAATGGTTGTGCAGGTGTATATCCTGCGATGTTAGCCATCATGATCGCACCAACAGTTGGCATTAATCCACTTGACCCTGTGTTTATTATTACAGTTATCGCAGTAGTAGCGGTTAGCTCGTTTGGTGTAGCAGGTGTTGGTGGTGGTGCAACATTTGCAGCTATCCTTGTATTATCCGCACTTGATTTACCGATTGCTCTAGCAGGTGTATTAATCTCTGTTGAGCCTTTAATTGATATGGGTCGTACAGCGTTAAATGTAAGTGGTTCAATGACAGCTGGTGTTACAACAGCGCGTATTACTAAAGAATTAGATACAGAAATGTATAATAATAAAGAATTAGGTGCTCAAGTAGCAGACCTATAAGATCAACGAAGCCCCTTTAAAGGTAAAACTTTAAAGGGGCTTTAGCTTTATACGATTTTTACATAAAAATCTTTACCGTTGATTAATTCGGATATCTCAATATTAAAATTTTGTTTATAGTAATCATAAATATTGTAGGCTAAACCGGAGTGTCCATTCAAATAGGTTCCCTTTTTAATCTCTTTACGTGGATTATGGAAATCAAAATATAAGCGTGAATCATGACTCATTGCGTTTAAAATAGCAAGAAATTCTTGTTCTTCAATATGAATTCCCCGTGTATACCGACATTCTCTACGATACGTATCATGTGATACATTTACGGGAGAAGCTTCAAGAATCATTTCAATATGTTTATTCAAATGATGACAGCTCCTTTCAAATTATAGGTAAAAACCATAAGAACAATCAGCTTTTATTAATTCTAGTATATAATTGTCAGAAAATTATATCAATATTTTTCTACAAGTCTTGCTGTTGAATTTCTTCTGCTACTAGTTGTAAGTCATAGGCGGTTACTATTAAAAGAGCATACTCATGGGATTCCATATATTTTTCTGCAAGCCGTTTGATATACTTCGGAGAACCCTCATTTTCTTCATCGTAAATTAATAAAAGTCCATCTGTATTTTGAATAATAAATTTGTCCTTCTCAATAAATTGCCATGGTGCTTCATACGGTTTTTTGGTCACACTTGTGACAAAATCAGCTTGAGCAATTAATGCTTGATACTTTTCTTTTTTATGATCTTGCCAATTTTTCTCTTGCTCTAAAAAGGGTGTTATGATGGCGTATTTTAAATGCGGGAATTCTTTTTTTAGCATTAAAACAACTTCAGCACTCCAAGATTCTACGCCCTGCTGACCGCTGATAATAACCCATTCGAGTCCTTCATCAAGCAGTGTACGTAGACGAGCTTCCAGTGCTTTTTTTATGATGACAATGCCGGGATGTTTATCATTAAAGATACCAAGCTCATGTGGTTTATAGCCAGTAATCATAATACGCTGTAACAACAAAATACCCCCTAAGCTGTTTAGTTGTACTACTAGTATACAGTAAGGGGGCAAATGAAAACGATATTGTTTATGAAAAGGCAAATAGTGTTAAAATTACTGCTACAGCTGCACAAATACCTAAAAACCACCATGAGTCAGTAAAGTCTTCTTTTGTGTCACTATTCATAAAAAATAATTCCTTTCTATTTTGCTTGTGTGATGGGCTTTACTTTACCTGCCCAGACCAAGACCAATTTGTCCATATGCGTAAGAGTGTTTCAAATGGACCACGTTTAAATTTCTTTAAATAGGCAAGGCTGAAAACACATTGCAAGCTATACACAACGATTCCGAAAAGGATTCCACCAAAGACGCCTAATTTACCGTATAAGCCAAGGCCATAGCCATAAAAAACAGTTGTACAAATGATGGTTTGTAGTAAATAATTGGTTAATGATAGTTTGCCAACGCTCTCAAATGCAGGAGCCAGTAGTTGAACTGGACGGGTGTTATAAAGGTATGCTGCGAGGCAAACATAGCCAATTGCTAGTAACTGGGAGCCGCCCGTTAATAAAATAGAAGAAAATGCACTTTTACTTTCTATAAAACTTACACTTTTACATACGAGTCCTATAGGTACAAGGAGAGCACCTAACTTATACCATTTCATTTCCTTGTTCATCTCCACAAATGCTTGCTTTTTAGCGAGCGCCATACCAAAGAGGAAGAGAGGTGCGTAGAACATCGGTGCAAAAATTAATATAATGAAGATGAAGGAAGATTCATCCACTCCTGGTATTTCGGCATTAGCTCGAAAATCAAAAATTTCTAAGTAGCTTCCGTTTGCATAAACATCATCCGCTTGCTCGATGTATGTGTGTGTCTCCTTTTGTTCTTTTTTTGACGTTTCCATAGAGCCATATGTTAACGCTGTAGTTAAAACAAATAGGATACCAGCCCAAATAAATAAAGTTTTTGGTTTACGATTAATAAATGGGACTAAAAATAACGTCATACAGCCATAAGAAAATAGAATATCGCCTTCCCACAATAAAATAGAATGTAATAAGCCCAGGGCAATTAAACCTGTTGCACGACGTAAAATAGACCAGCGGCATTTATTCTTTTTTCTCCGGATGGATTCAATTAATTTAATAAGTGAGAAGCCGAATAAAATAGTGAAGATGGGCATAAATGAGCCTTCAATCACAACTTTTACAAAATATAAAGCCCCGTTATCTAAGGTAGAAAGATTTTTAAATTCATCTTTGCCATACATCCCAAATTGGAAGATCAGCAAATTTGCCATTAAGATGCCAAATAAACTAAATCCACGCATTGTATCAATGAAGGTAACTCGGTTAGTTGTCATTGCGTTTTATCTCCTTAATTGGTTATCTTATACATATAATAATGAGGGAAGCTTATGGTGAAATAATGACTACCTTAAAGTAATCTTAAAAGTAGGTGAGGAAATGCAGGAAGCATCAATTTTAGTGTTAGAGGATGAACGTGCCATTGCTGAAATGATTGAAATCATTTTAAGAAAAGAAGGAATTACCAATATTACATTATGTAACACGATTGAAGAAGCAAAAGATGAAATGAATACTAAAACATTTGACTTTTATCTATTAGATATCATGCTTCCAGATGGAAGTGGGCTGGATATCGCGAATAGTATTCGGGAAAAAAGTGATGCGCCTATTTTTTATTTAACAGCCAAAAGCAGTGATGCAGATAAGCTTCGCGGTTTTATGAATGGCGCAGATGATTATATTACAAAACCATTTAACCCCTTAGAGCTTGTAGCGAGAGTAAAGGTGCAGTTAGTCCGTTATATGAAGAAAAAGAATGTACCAGAAAATCATGTATTTACTTGCAGCCGTTTTACATTTGACATTGACGCAGCAGAAATCGAGGTAGACGGTGTGAAGGAAATAATCAGTGGTCGCTTGTTTCATTTATTAAAATATTTATGTGACAATGCAGGGCAAGTATTATCTAAAGAACAAATATACGAGCGCGTATGGGGAGATTGCTTATTTGATGATAATACTGTGATGGTACATATACGAAAATTACGAGAAAAAATCGAAAAAAATCCTGGAAAGCCAACATGCATTATCACCGTCAGAGGCATTGGCTATAAGCTTGTTGGGGACATTTCTTCATGAAGCCTGCTGGAAAATTAACACTCCGTTTTGTTTCGTATTTCATCATATTCTATCTATTAATCATTTCAGGTTTTATTATAAGTCTGGTGTTTTTTGCTATCTTTATCAATGACCGTGTTGGTGACAACATTCATGTGATGAGCTCCTTTGAAATTGAAGATGATGCAGTTGTAGAGAAAGGGAAGACGATTAAAATTGCTGATTATTTAGTGGAGAGAGCTGAGGAAAATGTAGGACAGCTCTATTTATTTGATCCATCCATGAGGATCGTTGATTATACAGGAGAGACATGCGGACTATGTGGAAAGTCCAATAGCGAAATATTGGCATTGAAGCAACCAGGCATGCATACATGGGAACTGCCGAATTACTACTTATTATTTATTCCGAATACGCCTGTCCAACCACTTTTTGAGGAGGCACTTGATAATTGGACGGCAACAGGGGACATTTCAGCTGTAACCCTGCAACGTCTAAAAGATAATAAAGCCAGTGTTGAAATTTATGATGAGCAATGGAATCGGATTGATGTTATAGGCGAGCGGTATGAGAAGCTAAATAAACCGCAATTACTAGAGGAAAAATACGATATTTTCGAGCATGAGGAGCTCAAGCAAAGCGCAGCCTTAGCCAATGATGTGACATTTGTTGTACGAATGCCTAACCCGTCTTATAAGCCATTTGAAGAGCCTTTTAATAAAGCAATGGTACTGTTTGTTTCTATCTTCTTTGGAGGGCATATTATTTTGCTGTTGGGCGTTATCTTTTTGTCTATTAGTATTTCACGTCAATTCGTGCGTCCACTAGTCTATGTTATATCGCGCATTGAGCGACTAACCCAATTCGATTACAGTGAAATTAGTGACAAAAAAATCCATCATAAAAAAACAGGAAAGTTGAAAAGGAAATTTAAATTATTCCAACCTGTTGAGGAGTCACTCAACCACTTATCGGAGAGACTTGATTCAAATGAAAGGCAAATTAAGCACGGAGAGCAATTACGTGAAGAGTGGATAACAGGTTTATCGCATGATTTAAAGACGCCGTTAAGCTCAATTTATGGCTATTCAACGATGCTAGCATCTGAAGATTATGAGTGGACAAAGGATGAGATGCGTATTTTTGCACAGACCATGCAGGAAAAGGCAACCTATATGGATGCACTTATTCAGGATTTAACGTATACGTATCAGTTAAAAAATAAAGCCATACAGCTTGATAAAGTGTTACTTCCGCTAGCAACATGGTTACCACAATTTGCAGACGAACAGGTATGTGTGAAGGTATATGGTGATGTGTTGCTACAAGCAGATGAGCTTTTACTTAAGCGGATAATGGATAATTTAATTACTAATGCGAAAAAGTATACCCCTGAAGGCACCAAGGTGATTGTAGAAGCGCAACATACAGGTAAAGAAGTGATGCTTACCATTGCTGACCAAGGACCTGGCATTCCTCAGGAGGAGCTCGATAATCTATTCGAACGCTATTATCGAGGTACGAATACGACAGACGATATAACAGGTACAGGGCTAGGACTAGCCATCACGAAGCAGCTCATTGATTTACACAATGGCACAATTAGTGTTCGTTCAGGTCAGGACGGGACAATTTTTGTGCTAAAATTTCAATGTCATTAGTGTGGATCTCCTTGCTTTTTTAAGGACTCTGTCATAGAACTTAATCTCATTCAACATAGTAAAGAGGTATCAAAGTGTTCATTTGATACCTCTTTCTTAGTGTTGAAAAACAAAACAGTCAATTGAAAGGTAGAAATGGATTTCCGTTGCAGGCTACTTGCTTTCCTGTGGGCGAGCGTCGAATCGCTTCCTCCGCTACCGCTCCGTTTAGAGTTTTGCCTGTCTCGCTATCCCACGGGAGTCAAGTAGCCTTCCACTCCAATCAACAAAAGTGTTACCTTTTTAGCAAAGGTTTTCAAATAAAGTGAAGGTGTTCACTATTCCTTATGAAGAGGTGTTGTCACGCATCACTTCCCCAATAAGAGCTTATCCCCTCTAAGAATACAGATAATGGGCGATTTGATCGCTACTATGAAAAAAGTAAAGACACTTTGCAGCATGGTTGATTGGAGTGGAGCCAGCGTCACTCCTTGGGGATTTAGCGTCACAGAGGAGACCCTGGAGCGAATGTAAGTGAGTGAAGCGGCTCATCGGACGCCCCCTGGAAAGGACGCTGGCGGAACGGAAATCAACCCCTCACCTTGCCAAGTTGCTATTTCTGCCGTTGACATCATCTTTTTTCAACAACATGAAAGAGGTATCAAGCTGTTCATTTGATACCTCTTTTTTTATTTATTTTTCGTACAGCGTTCAGTTGGCTGTTCAATTTTTACGTAACGCCATAAGTTATTGGCGATGTCGCGGGCTTCTGCGATATGTTCTGTGCCGACGAATGCCTTACGGAAAGGGGTAAGAAGTGATTCGATGATAAAAAGCTTTGGTTTTTCGTTTTGTAATTCTTCTAATAAGAATTGTGCATATTCCAAACCTTCCATTGTTTCATTGTTCGATAATCCCTTTGTAAAGCCTTGTAGTTGTTCAATGACCATTTCTTTTGTAACGGTTTTATAGTTCACGACATTTTGAATGGTATTGATCATTTCAACACTCACGATAATCTCTTTCGACTCAAGCATAGTGGGTATAATTACGCTAATATTGCGCAATGCTACACGTACAATCGCTTCTCGATTGATATATTTATAATCGGCAATAAAGACAGCACGTAGAGTGAGGTTAATCATACCAAGTGTTTGAACAGCACATTCATAGCTAATAGGGCTAATCTCTTCGCCAAATACTTGTACTAGACGATTGGCGAGCCATTCTAATTCTTGTAAATGGTAATTAATAATAATTTTTTTTAGTTCTTTATCTCTTGATTGGAAGATGGATTCGAATATCTGTACTAAATTATGTTCACGATTAACATACATGAGAACAGCGACTTGCTGTGTCAATACTTCTAAATCTGTAGGGTCTTTACCATAGATGAGCTCGTGGCGGCGATTACTAGCTTCTTCGCGCCCTTCATCCAAAATGGCGATTAAGCATTCATTTTTCGAAGGAAAGTGATTATAAAATGTACCTTTTGAAATTTTAGCCGCATTGATGATGTCATTAATCGATGTATCTAGAAAGCCTTTTTCAATAAAAAGTTCACGTGCTGCTGTTATAATTTGTCTTTTTCTTTTGTTCATGACCTCACCTTTTTTATAATATTATACTCTTATTCTACCTTCGAAACGTATTTATATCAACGTTTATAAAAAATATAAACTTATTTGTTGAAAAAAGTAGACTACGAGTATAAAATAAGTTTTATCGTAAAACACAAGAAAGAATTGAGGGATATAAATGAATAGTGAGCAAACAATGAAAAAGCCCCCTTATGGCATGATAGCTATTCTATTTGTGGGTGCTTTTGTTGCTTTTCTAAACAACACATTGTTGAATGTGGCATTACCAACAATCATGAAAGATTTTGGGATTACCTATTCAAAGGTACAATGGTTAGCAACAGGGTATATGCTTGTGAGCGGTATTTTAGTGCCAGCTTCAGCATTCTTTGTGACACGCTTTAAAAATAGACATTTATTTATAACAGCGATGTCCATCTTTACAATCGGTACAATTATGGCAGGCTTTGCACCTAACTTTGGTGTGCTATTAGCAGGTCGTATGGTGCAAGCAGCCGGGGCATCTAGTATGTCACCACTTTTAATGAACGTTATGCTAACAAGCTTCCCAAAAGAGAAGCGTGGAGCGGCAATGGGGATCTTTGGTTTAGTTATGATTATGGCGCCAGCAATCGGTCCTACTTTATCAGGATATATTGTGGAACATCATGATTGGCGTATGCTTTTCCAAATGATTATTCCATTTGCTTTAATTAGTTTATTATTTGGTGTTTGGAAACTAAGAAACGTGATGGAGACACGTGAAGTTCACTTAGATTTCCTTTCAGTCCTTTTATCAACAGTTGCATTTGGTGGTATTTTATATGGCTTTAGTACAGCAGGAGATAAAGGTTGGTCAAGTCCATGGGTATATGGCACAATTACGATTGGCTTCATTGCTTTAGTTGTTTTCGTTGTTAAACAGCTGAAAATGGATGAGCCATTACTGGAATTACGTATTTATAAGTATCCGATGTTTGCTTTAGGGTCAGTTATCTCAGTTATTGTCTCTATGGCAATGTTCTCAGGGATGATTTTAACACCAGCATATGTACAGTCTATCCGTGGTATCGAACCATTTGAAGCAGGTTTGATGATGCTTCCAGGGGCACTTGTCATGGGGATTATGTCACCAATCACTGGTAAGCTTTTTGATAAATTTGGTCCTCGAGTGTTGGCCATTATTGGATTAACGATTACAACAATCGCAACTTTCGGTTTAACGAAATTAGAAATTGATTCAAGCTACACATATATCGTATCGATGTATACAATTCGTATGTTCGGTATGTCGATGGTCATGATGCCTATTATGACAAACGGTTTAAATCAACTACCACAAATGATGAATCCACATGGTACAGCGATTAACAATACATTACAGCAGGTATCAGGAGCAATCGGTAGTGCGATCCTTGTAACATTTATGAATAACCGTACAAAAGTTAAAGCGGAAGAATTAATTGCAGAAGCAAAAGCGAATGCTGCACAATCAGGAGCAGCGCCTACAGCAGAGCAAATGCAGCAAATGCAAGATCAAATTATGCAAACTGCCTTATTAGATGGTATTACGCATTCCTTCTTAATTGCAGCTGCAATAACAGTGATTGCAGTGGTACTCGCATTCTTCTTGAAACGCGTAAAAGTTGAAAGCGCAGCAGCGTCAATGGATTTAAAAAAGCCAACTAAATAATCAAGTGAATCCCTAGCCAGTAAACATTTACTAGCTAGGGATTTTTTAATTGAGCTTATATGAAAAAAAATTTTAGGATTATTGTTATTTTTCATCATTTTATTTTATATGATAATACTAATTTACAGAAAATTTAGATATTTAAGTGGTGAGGTGCTTACTTGGTAGATGCATATATAAACGACTTAGTGAAAGAACAAGAAATTCCAGGTGCCGTGTTAATTGTTCAGCAGCAAGAAAGAAGGCTATTTTCAGGCAGCTATGGAGCCTATACAGCTGAGGATGGCAGCGAGCAAGCTATATTAAGCAATACGTTATTTGATTTAGCCTCTTTAACAAAAGTTGTTGCAACACTCCCGTCTATTTTACTACTGATGAGTCGAAATCAAGTTAATGTAACAGATTCAGTTCAAACCTATTTGCCTGATTTTAAATATCCCCTTATGACAATCCAACATTTATTGCAGCATTGCTCAGGTTTGCCAGCAGATTTAACACCTGTAGTTAAGAGGCATCATAAGCGTGACATCATGCAGGAAGTATTGGCAAGTGATGTAGTGTGTCAGCCAAATGAACAAGTGCTATATAGTGATTTAGGTATGATTATTCTAGGAAAGGTGATTGAAAAAGTTACTGGCAATTCATTAAAAAGTTTTGTAGAGCAAGAGGTTTTTAAGCCGTGGAGCATGCATCATACATGTTTTCAACTGCCTGAGCATACAAGAAGGCTTGCGGCATCTACAGAAATGGTGGCAGATCAATTTGTGCAGGGAATTGTCCATGATGAGAAAGCTTTATTACTAGATGGGATTGCTGGTAGCGCAGGTTTATTTTCATGTGCAGAGGATTTAGCAAAGTATGCGGAAATTTGGTTGGGGATCAAGCAACAAACGGTGATTCCATACGATTGGTTAGAGCTTGCCTATACGAAAACATTTAAAACGAGGGGACTTGGATTTGAAGTATGGGGAGGGGACGACGCATCATTTTGTTTTGGTAGGAGGTGGAGCAAGGGCTCATTTGGTCATACAGGATTTACAGGTACGAGTATTTGGATGGACCCTGTACAAAAGGCATTTGTCATTTTACTAACGAATGCTGTGCATTATGGGAGAAATACAAACATGAGCAAGATTAGAGAGAAGCTTCATACGATGATTTATGAAAAATTACTGATATGAAGGGTGGATCTGCTGGTATGAGACAAAAGAGTAAATGGTTATTGCCACTTCTTTTATTACTCGTTGTAGGTTTAGTAGGCTGTAACACGAGTGAGAAATCAACGAACTCAACAACACCTGATAAAGAAGAGGAACCGAAAACAGAAGAGGTTTCACTAACAATAGGGAGTTGGCGTACAGAAGATGTTGCCAAGTATGAAAAAGTGATTGCTTTATTTAATGAACAACATCCTGATATACATGTGTCATTTAACCCAACTAAAAATACAGAATACAATACAGTCCTCAATACGGCATTACAGGCTGGGGAGGGTCCAGATATTTTCCACTTACGTCCTTATGCAGCTGGATTGAAGCTTGCGGAGGCAGGTTTTGTTGAGAAAATAAACGGCTTAAATGGATTGAGTGTATTTCCTGAAGAAGCATTAAAGGCTTCTCGCGATGACCAAGGAAATCAGTACGGTGTACCAATTAACTTAAGCTCTACACAATTTTTCTATAATAAAAAGATTTTTAAAGATAATAATCTTGAAATTCCTACTACATGGGATGAATTCATTGCATTAAACGACCAATTATTAGAAAAGGGCATTACACCAATTGCAATGGGTACAAAAGAAGGCTGGTTATTATCATTGCTGCACGGTATTGTCGGTCCGGCTGTTTATGAAGGCAATGACTTCTATCAAGCGGTGCTTGCGGGGGAAAGAGATTTTACAGATGCAAAGTTTATTGAATCGATACAAGTAATGAATGACTTGAAAAAGTATTTTCCAGCCAATTCTGAAGGCTTAGGAATGGATGATATTCGTACTTTGTTTGCGCTGGAAGATGCGGCTATGTTCCCGTTAGGTAGCTGGGAAATTCCTGTTGTATTAGAAATGAATCCAGACTTAGATTTAGGTTATTTCCCTATTCCATCTAAAGTGGGAAATAAAACAGTGACGACTTGGGTAGATGGCTCATTTGCGATCAATGCTAATTCGAAACATAAAGAAGCAGCTAAAATGTTTTTAGAGTTTTTAACAACAAAGGAGTTTGGTGAGTTATTTGTGAAGGAGTTTTCCATGATCAGCGCCATTCCTGGTATTACTTCTGACGATGCATTGCTCAATGATATTAGTCATTCGACTGCAAATGAAGCAACGCTATATATGTGGGTAACTAATTTTACTGGTGGGGACCCGACAACAAAGAGCTTGCTTGAAAGTGAGCTACAAGGCATGTATTTAGGTCAAGTAACGCCTGAAGAGGTGGCCACAAAAGTACAGGAAAACGCTAAAACTTGGTTTACGCCATTTCAAAAATAATGAAAGCATCAAGCCAGCAGACCCCTGAAGCGCTATAAAGGAGTTTAGGGGTCTTGTTGTCTCATTATTAGTAAAGGAGGCTGCTCATGATGAGAGAATCTACAGCTTCATCAGTAAGAAAAAGGAGATCGTGGGCAAGATGGACTATTCATCTTTTCCCTATTCCTGCATTAATCGTATATGGAATGTTTGTGCTTTATCCGATAGTAGCGGCAATGTCCTATAGTTTTTTTGAATGGAAAGGGATGGCTCGTGGCGATTTTATCGGTCTCCAAAATTTTGTGACGCTTTTTACGACAGAACCCTATGGCTCTATGTTTTGGAACGCCTTTAAACATAATGTCCTGTATTTTGTTGTGCAAATGGTAGTTATGAATGGATTAGCCTTCTTTCTTGGCTTTATTATCTATCAAAAAATTAAAGGAGCAGCGTTTTTTAAGGCGGCTTTCTTTCTACCACGGTTATTATCAGTGATTGTGGTAGGTTTCTTATGGAAGCTCATTCTAAATCCTAATTTTGGTACTTTAAATGTTATTTTAGAGAAATTAGGTCTAGAAACCTTACAAAAAGCTTGGCTGGGGGATCCTGGAACAGCGTTAATCGCCATTATTTTAGTTAATTGTTGGTTTGGACTAGGTTTTGGTGTCTTAATTTTCCTTGCTGGCTTTCAAGGGATTCCAAGTGAGTTAGTTGAAGCTGCAAAGTTAGATGGTGCTAAGGGCTTTACTTTACTGCGTACTATTTATTTGCCTCTAATGGTGCCATCTATTATGATCATGGGCATTTTAACGTTTATCCAGTCCTTTGAGGCATTTGAGCTTGTATATGCGATGCAGGGCTCTATGGGAGAGCCATATTATTCTACGGATACGTTAGCTGTGTTTTTCTATCGCTTGGCATTTGGTAGCTCTACAGCTTCTGGAACGACAGCTATTGGGCTAGGCTCTGCGTTAGCGACGGTTCTATTCCTATTTATATTAGTTTGTACCACGCTATTTTTACGCTTTGCCAATAAAAAGGACGTTCAAATGTAAGGGGTGCGTATAGTGAAGCAAGGTGCTATTTGGGTTCGACCATTTTATTATCTAGTGGTATTTACGGTAGCGACCATTAGTTTATATCCTATCGTATTAATGATTTTATCTTCATTTAAAAAGAGCGTGGACATCTACAAAAATCCATTGGGCTTACCGACTAGCTTTAGCTTAGATACTTACCGTACATTATTAGCAAAAATTCCATTTACAACGTATTTTCTAAACAGTTTGTTTGTCAGTATTGTATCTGTTGTACTGATTGTTGTTGTTTGTTCACTGGCTTCATTTTATATTGCCCGCTTTAAATTCTCTTGGAATCATGCATTATTCTTTATTTTTTTACTAGGCATGATGATTCCTATAAAGCTTGGGATTGTACCGCTCTTTATTTTAATGCGTGATTTAGGGCTGATTAACTCCTTATGGTCTTTAATTTTGATGAACACAGCGACAGGGATTCCATTATCCATGCTGATCTTAACGGGCTTTTTTAAAACGATGCCCTATGAGCTGGAGGAAGCGGCCCGTATAGATGGGGCGGGGAACTTAAGAGTCCTTTGGCATGTGGTGTTACCGTTAATGAGACCTGCACTTGGAACAGTGGTGATTATAAATTTTATTGCTGCATGGAATGATTTCTTCTTCCCACTTATTTTTATTACAGAAAAAATGAAACGGACGATACCTGTTGGAATGATGTCACTCTTTGGGGAGCATTCGGCAGATTGGGGCTCTCTTTTTGCAGGTTTAACATTAGCATCATTACCAATGATCCTATTATTCTTTATTGCGTCAAAGCAATTTATGGAGGGGCTGACGGCTGGTGCCATTAAATAGGCAATACATTATTGGGGTCGATGGTGGCGGGACGGAAACTCGTGCAGTGATTGGTACAAGAAAAGGGGAAGTGCTGGCCTTTGTTGAAGGAGCTGGAACGAATATAAAATCAACGCCACCAGACGAGGTAAAGCTACAAATTATCCAGCTACTTGCCCAGTTACTACAAAAGATAGATGCAACAAAGAATGATATTTCTGCGGTGTTCTTATGCGTGGCAGGGGGCGATCGCCAGGTAGATAAAGAACGCTGGGAGCAATGGATTAGTTTCCTTTTCCCTGCTAGCGCCTGTAAAATAACCATCACCAATGATGCGGTAGCGGGGCTTACTAGCGGTACATTTACACAGCAAGGGCTCGTTGTGATAGCAGGAACGGGTTCTATCGTATATGCTGTCGGAAAAAATTATCAAGCTAGTCGTGTTGGAGGATGGGGTTATTTATTAGGCGATGAGGGCAGTGGGTACTATATTGGGCAAGAGGCATTGCGATTTATTACGCGACATTATGATGCTTTTGGCGTGAATGAGGATCTATTTACAGCGACTATTTTGGATCAGCTAGCATTAAAAAATCCTACTGAAATTATTACGCATGTTTATGAGCATTTACAGCCGCGTGTACTCATAGCCTCCTTAGCTCGAGTGGTGTTACGTTTAGCCGAACAAAATAATGATAGGGCAAAGAAAATTATTGGGCAGGCTGCTCATCATTTAGTTCAATTCATCCAAATAATGTTGAAAAAAGAGCCGCAGCTAAAAGGTTACCCTATTGTCCTGTGTGGAGGTTTGTTCGAAAATTTTTATTTTGTTCAATGCTTTCGAGAAAAATTACACCTCGCTACAATACCTAATCGACTCATACAACCAGAGGTGCCACCTGTTATAGGAGCTTTCGTTAATGGACTTCTCAGTGAAGGAATTCCAATAACAGAGGCTTTACAACGAACGGTAAAAGAAACTTGGATGAGCATCCATGAAAAATAGCGTGGGAGGGATTTGATTTCAATGGAAAGAATGACAAAACTGACGACTGAATGCTATCATCCAGATACGACAAATCTAGATTTGATGTCCACTAGTGAAATTGTAAAGCTGATGAATGAAGAGGATAAAAAAGTACCGTTAGCCATAGCAAAGGTTTTACCTGAAATCGAACAAGCTATTACAGCTGTTGTGCATGCGTTAAAGAATGGCGGTAGATTATTTTATGTAGGTGCAGGGACGAGTGGTCGAATTGGTTTGCTAGATGCAGTAGAATGTCCACCTACATTTAGTACGTCACCAAAGCTTGTCCAGGCAATATTGGCTGGAGGGGCAGATGCAGTGATGATCGCCATAGAAGGTGCAGAAGATGATCTTTCATTAGGAGAGGTTGAACTACAGAAACAACAGCTAACAAACCGTGATGTAGTGATAGGGATTGCAGCAAGTGGGCGAACACCTTTTGTCAAAGGGGCATTAATTTATGCTCAACAATTAGGGGCGAAAACAATCAGCTTAGTCAGCAACGCTCATTCTGTCATTAGTCAGCATGCAGATATTGCAATAGAGGTGATTACAGGGCCTGAAATTTTAACAGGTTCTACAAGACTAAAGGCTGCCACAGCTCATAAACAAATATTAAATATGATTACAACGACAACCATGATTAAGCTTGGAAAAGTCTATAAAAATTTAATGGTGGACGTCCATGCTAGTAACTTTAAATTGCGAGAGCGAGCCAAACAAATTGTCTGTGAAGTGACGGGTGTTTCTTATAGTCAGGCTGAAAGTGTTTTAGAACAAACTAATTTTCAAGTAAAACTCGCCATTGTGCTGTTACTGACAAATACAACAATAGAAGAAGCGGCAGAATTACTGGCTCAATCCGAAGGGCATGTACGTAGAGCAGTAGAATTAAAAAAGTATTGATGATAGAGATGAATGGAAGACCTTTTTTTAACTAGGGATGGGGATAGAAAAATGGAAAAAATAAATGCTGGCTTAATTATGCTCGCAGAAATGCGAAAAAAGCTACCACCTTCGGAAAAAAAGGTAGCAAGCTATATTTTAGAGAATCCAACACAGGCGATTAAAATGACTGCGGTTGAGTTGGGAGAAGCAAGTCATACAAGTAGTGCCGCGGTTATTCGGCTGTGTAAATCGTTAAATTTTAGTGGTGTTCAAGAGCTGAAATTGCGTATTGCTGGTGATTTACAACATGCTAAAACGGAAGATCGGGATATTGAAGCGAATGAAGCATTGCCATCGATTGTAGAGAAGGTGACGATGCAAAGTAGTGAAATTTTGACACAAACAGCTAATTTAATAGATATTGCTGAATTGGAGCGTGCCGTAACGGCCTTATCACAAGCCCGTAAAATTATATTTTTTGGAGTGGGTGCATCAGGTATAGCAGCAATGGATGCGGATCAAAAATTTTTACGAATCAATAAAAATAGTAGGGCATTTGTGGATTTGCATTTAGGAGCTACAGCCGTTGTCAATGCACAGAAAGGGGATGTGGTAGTAGGTATTTCCTTCTCTGGAGAAACGCATGAAGTGGCTAAAATCCTTGAAATAGCTAGCCAAACACCAGCCACTACAATTAGTTTAACGAGGTATGGAAGTTCACTTGTGTCTAGCCTAGCAGATATTTGTTTATATGTATCTCCAAATGTTGAAGCAACCTTTAGAAGTGGTGCAACCTCCTCACGTCTTGCTCAGCTACTTGTCATTGATATTTTATTTATGGGGGTCGTGACGAGTGCCTATGAGCAGACAATAAACTATTTAGATGAAACACGTTCAGTTATTCAAGGGTTGCATAAAAAGGTGGCTAAACGAAAAAATAAAATAAAGTAACGAAGACGATTCTATTAGCCATAGCATCGTCTTCGTTTTTTATCTTAATTCAGCAAAGCTTTTTGACGAGCCAGGTACAAAAGGCTCCCTTCTTTCAAGTGGGAGCAAGCATGTTTTTTCAAAGACGCTCCTCTGTTTGAGGATCGAAGAAATGGATCTTTTCTTCCTTCATGACTAGGAAAACCTTATCGGATGGATGCAAATTGTTATCAGCCTGTACTCGTGCAATGAAATTTTGATTTGCTAAAGAACAATAGAGGTAAGTTTCTGCTCCTAGTAATTCTGCTACATCAATCGTTGCATTGAACGTATAGGAGGAAATAACATCAGTAATTTGTAAATCCTCAGGACGAATACCCATAACAATCTCTTTCCCTAAATAATTTTTTTCCTTTAACAATGGTAAGTACATGGATGGAATAGGGAAGCTTTGCTCACCTAACAGGATTTCCGTTTCTGTTAGACGACAATGGAAGAGGTTCATGGATGGTGAACCAATAAAGCCGGCCACGAACATGTTATGTGGTGTATTGTATACTTCTTTAGGTGTCCCAATTTGTTGGATAAGTCCATCTTTCATCACTACTAGACGAGTAGCCATTGTCATAGCCTCTGTTTGATCATGAGTGACATAAATCGTTGTCGTTTGAATTCGTTGATGGAGCTTCTGAATTTCTGCACGCATTTGCACACGTAATTTTGCATCCAAATTCGAAAGAGGCTCATCCATTAAAAATACCTTAGCTTCTCTGACAATAGCTCGGCCAAGTGCTACACGCTGTCGTTGGCCACCAGATAGAGCTTTTGGCTTTCTTTTTAAATAATCCTCTAATCCTAAAATCTTAGCAGCTTCTTTAACGCGATGATCTATTTCCTTTTTATCGACTTTTCGTAGCTTTAAGCTAAATGCCATATTATCATAAACTGTCATATGCGGATATAATGCATAGCTTTGGAATACCATTGCGATGCTACGATCTTTTGATTCCACATCATTCATGAAGACATCGTCAATATATAGCTCTCCATTTGATATATCCTCTAAGCCAGCAATCATACGTAAAGTTGTTGTCTTACCACAGCCAGAAGGACCTACAAACACAATGAATTCTTTATCATGAATATGCAGATTAAAATCAGTTACGGCTTGTATATTTTTATCGTAAATCTTATAGATATGCTCTAACCGTAATTCCGCCATACACACTACACCCCTTTATAAGTCATATTTTCATTGTAAATGACTTTAGAGTAGAGTGATATGGAAAGCATGCACAGTATTGAGGTCATAAATTGTGCAGTTGGTCTTAAAGTGATTCTAAGAAAATAATTGCGAGATAAACTTCTAGCCGATGGGAAAATTGCCGAATATCCTTTTGCGTTATTTGTTGAAATTTTTCTAAGCGATTTTGTAAGGTATTGCGGTGCATATACATTTTTTTAGAGGCTAATGTAATGTTTCCCTCGTATTCAATCAATTTCTTGATTGTGTGGAGTAAATCTGGCTGAGAGGTGGCACTTTTTAGAATAGAGGAGATAAAAATCTCTTTCTCTTGATAGGCTAGATGCTGCGTTACATATGGCACTAAAAGCTCTTGCTGTGTGAGTACATGCTTTGGTGTATAAGTCCAAATGGATGGTAGGAGGTGAACATACCAGTTAAATCGTTCCTTGGTCGTGGTGATGTCATGTATAACATCAGAAACAAAAATCCTAAAATGAACCTCTAAGTCAACCATTATGGGATCATGATAATGAGCCAAATTTAATAATTCATCGCTGTCGATACATTCGATAATGACAAATAATTGTGGATGAAGCGATAGCAGTATAATATCCTTCCCCAGTAAAGCTTCGAAGACTGAACGCAATAATGTAGGTGCTGTAAAGTCTTTGTCAAATTGAAGAAATAACAAACGATGCATAGGAAGGACAGCTGGGGCAACGTCTGTTTTCCCTGTTAGATAATCAAGCCAAACTATACTGTAGTTATGCGACAAGTCAATGGGTCCTGAGAATATCCGCAATAACTCATATTCACTTTGTGTCATTGTGTGTATTGGAATTTCATAAAGCTGGTTGTCAAAATTAAACACATAGTTTCCATCAGTTTTACCTGAAAAGGGGCTTAATAATGGGAAACGTTGCTGTAATTTTTGAAGATCCATGCATGCCACTCCTTTATTTGAATAGAAAGTAATAAGGTCAACTTACTATAATTATATGATGAAATGATTATAGTGTTAATATAAAAACACGGATATTAGCGAGTATGACAATCATACTTAGCTAATGTCCGTGTTATCTATTTAGGCATCTTTTTTAAATAACTTACCTGGCCAAAAAGCATATTTACCTAGTACTGTCGTGATAGCTGGCACAAGCAATGGTCTTACAATAAATGTATCGAGCAACACACCAATGGCTGTCACAACACCAAATTGAACAAGCACCTGAATTGGTAATGTTGCCAGCACAGCAAATGTACCTGCTAGGATGAGTCCAGCAGATGTAATAACGCTTCCTGTTCGGACAACACCTTCTTCTACAGCTGTTAAATGGTCAGTGGTTTTACGCTTTTTCCAAATTTCTGAGATCATAAAGATATTATAATCCTCTCCGAGAGCTACTAAGAAAACGAAGGCATACAATGGAATAGCTCCAGAAATAGCCTCGGCCCCCATGATGTGATGCAAGATTAACCATCCAGCGCCTAATGCTCCAAAGTAAGAAATAATAACAGTCGCTAATAAATAAACAGTTGCTGTAATAGAACGTAAATAAACAAATAATAATACTGCAATTAAGGCAATCATGGTTGGCATGATCACTGTTTCGTCACGCTTAGTTATTTGCTGTGTATCGTATTGACTAGCTGTTTCCCCGCCAATCCAAACTTGTTTCTCAGCATGATTGAGACCTTTTGCCTCCAGCATTTTTATAACCTCTGTTTGTAGTTCTGGAATATGGGCTAATGATTCTTTCGCATAAGGGTTGGCATTGAAAGTGAGTTCGTACAAGTGAATGGACTTATTTTTTTCGCCAATTTGTACATCTGACACACTATCAATATAAGAGATAGCTTCAAGTTGTTGCTGTAAATTAATATCAGTACCTTCTGTATCTATTACTAATTGAACAGGTGCTAGCTCTCCAGGTGAAAAATTCTCTTCAATTAAAGTAAATCCTTCTCTAGACGGCATATCTTTTGGGAAGGATGAAAGCAAATCAAACGTATATTGAATACGTGGAACAAATGCTGCCAATCCTCCAAGTAAGATAACAGTTACAGCAATTACGACCCAAGGTTTATGGGTAACAAAATGGCCGATTTTATGACTGACCTTATGTGAAGGCTTATGCTGTTTCTTGCCCTTTTTATTTGCCATTTCCTCCGTGCGTGGAGTGAAGGGGAAGAACGCTACACGACCAATAAGGACAAGAATAGCAGGTAGGACAACAAGTGCTGCGATTCCCATGACAAGCACGCCAAAGCTAAATGGCACGGCAAAGCGTTGAAATGCGCCATAATGGGCGAGACTAAGGGTAGCTAAACCTATGACAACCGTTAGGGCACTCATTAAAATAGCGCCACCCGATTCTTTGACAGCTAGCTTCATAGCGACCGCCTTATCTTCAACATTAAAGAGTATTTCTCTATATTTAGAAATTAAAAATAAACAATAGTCAGTACCTGCACCAAAAAGTAAAACAGTCATAATGGAGACTGCCTGTGAATCCTTATCTATCCATCCCTGATCAGCAAAAAAACCAAGTGTTGGACTAATTACACCATAGGCAAGCCCTACAACAATTAAAGGAATAATAGCTAGCAATGGAGAACGATAAATGATAATAAGTAGTACCAAAACGAGTAATACAGTTGCGATCAATAGCTTCACATCTGCTTGTGAAAATAAACTGACAGCATCAGTGGCAATTCCCACTGGTCCAGAATAGCGCACATGGAGTACATCACTAGATAATTTCTCATCTAATTGTACTTGATAGCCTTCCATTATCTTTGTCAAATTATCTAAACTATCCTGTAGCATATCTGTAGCGACACCCTTTTCAAAAAATACAGGTGTAACAATTGTTGTGCCATTTTCGGAAGCGGAAGCCATTAAAGCCTGCGGTGGCATTTGATCAAATGGTGGAACCATAGTTTGATGGGCTAAGGGCTTTGCTTGCAGCTCGCTGTAAACACCTTGTATGGCTGAAAAATCATCCGATGTTAAGCCGTTTTCACGATGCCAAACCAGCAATAGCGGTGTGCCAGCATCATTAGGAAATTGCTCTGCAATAATTGCTGCTGCTTGCTCAGACATTTCAGTGTCAGGTAAGTTTTTGCCTGATTCACTTTCTATGCTATTGATTTGTGGCCAAGCAAACGATAATACAACTACTAATAACACCCAAAAAGCTAGTGCTAATAAACGTCCCTTTTTACTTGCAACCATTGAGCCCCATTGCTCAAGTGGATGTTTTTTCATAAGAAGACCTCCATTCATGTAAGTGATTTAATTATATATACTAGAAGGTTAATTAATCAATCTATAAATATTAATATGTTATAATATGCGTAAAAAGAATGCTTAATTAAGGAGGCGAACTTGTTGAAACAATCACCGCGTGTTCTCGGGAGACCTCGCCATGATGAAAATGCGAAACCTACAAAAGATATTGTCCTTGAAACGGCCACAAGACTTTTTATTAAAGAAGGATACAAAAATATTTCGATGGATGATGTAGCAAAAGCTTGTAGCGTAACAAAGGCGACTATCTATTACTATTACCCAACAAAAGGGGAATTATATACATCTGCTTTAATCGCGATGATGGATCGTATCAAGCTATCGATTCTACAAATTTTAGAGCAGCCTAAACCATTTAAAGAACGACTCGAACAGCTTGTTGAGGTTCATTTATCAGCCACTATCGATATTGATATGAAAAATTTTATGAAAGAGGCGACTATCAATTTATCGGAATCACAGTTGAAACAAGTCCAAGCCTCCGAAAATGATATGTATCAAACAATAGAGCAGGCTATGCAAGTAGAGATGGAAAAGGGAACAATTCGAAAAGGAAATGCAAAATTTTTCGCTCATAACTTTATGGCATTGATGACTGTAGGGTATTTTAAAGATGGCGATGGTAAAACCTTGCTAGGCTCAGTAGATGTGACGGCAAAGGAAGTAACAAATTTCTTTTGGCGGTCTGTTGAAAATAAATAAAACTTAATGATTATGTGATTTTTTATAAAAGGAGTTATCTCATTATTTGGGGTAACTCCTTTCTTGGTGTTGAAAAACAAAACAGTCAATTGAAAGGTAGAAATGGATTTTCGTTGCTGGCTACTTGCTTTCCTGTGGGCGAGCGCCGAGCCGCTTCCTCTGCTACCGCTCCGTTTAGTGTCTCGCTATCCCACGGGAGTCAAGTAGCCTTCCACTCCAATCAACAAAAGTGTTACCTTTTTAGCAAAGGTTTTCAAATAATTTTCAAATAAAGTGTAGGTTTTATGAAGAGGTGTTGTCACGCATCACTTCCCCAATAAGAGCTTATCCCCTCTAAGAATACAGATAATGGGCGATTTGATCGCTACTATGAAAAAAGTAAAGACACTTTGCAAAGTAGCTTTTTCTGCCGTTGACATCATCTTTTTGCAACAAACAACATGAAAGGAGTTATCTCATTATTTGAGGTAACTCCTTTAATTGTGATATAGGTCACATACATTGATAATGGTTCTCATTTATAGTTTGGTTATTGACAGAGGAGGAGAAAAAAATGAATTCAACAGAACAGCGTTTACCAACACATCTATTTTTAGCGAAATTAGGAAAGACAATCTTACGTCCAGGTGGAAAAGAGGCAACGAATCGACTATTAGATGCTTGCCAGCTAAATGAAAATAGTCATGTCCTAGAGGTGGCTACTAATATGGGGACAACAGCAATACATATTGCCAAAACATACAATGCTAAAGTAAGTGGCATCGATATTAATAAAGAGGCAGTTCAGAAAGCAAATGAAAATATTATTGGTGAAAATGTTCAGCATCTCGTCCATATTCAGCAAGGGAATGCTACACAATTACCATTCGACGATGGAACCTTCGATGTGGTTATCAATGAAGCGATGCTCACAATGCTACCGCAGGAATTAAAAGAACAGGCTTTGGCTGAATATATGCGAGTTTTGAAGCCAGGTGGCATCTTAGCCACACACGATTTAGTTGTTAAAGCGTCAAGTGAAGAAATTCTTACTGATGAAATTAAGGCACTTCGAAAAGTCATTATTGTAAAGGCACAGCCACTATCAAAGCAAAATTGGCGAAATTTAGTTGAAAAAATAGGGTTCAAACCTGTAGAAGTGCATACTGGAGAACTTCATTTAGTATCTTTGGTAGGGCTTATTCGAGATGAGGGCATCGACGGTTTAATACGTATAGTTGAAAATGCACGAAAAAATTCGGATGATGAGCAATATTTCCTTGAAATAATTGAGCATTTTGATCATGCTCGCCATCACTTTGGTCACATTACCATCATCGCAAAAAAGCAAGGATAATCAATGAAAACAGCAGTTCAATTTCAACAAGTATCTAAATTTTTTGGAACGAAGCAAATCATTAAAGATTGTAATTTAAGTTTGCAGGAAGGTGAAGTAGTGGCTATTGTTGGACCTTCAGGGTGTGGGAAGACGACTTTTTTACACTTAGCAACAAATGTGTTACAGCCGACATCAGGTCATATTAAATGCTTCACAAATAAGTTAGGTTATGTATTTCAGGAACCAAGGCTATTACCATGGTGTACATTATATGAAAATGTCACATTTAGCTGTAATGGAAATGTAGATAGAGCCCAAATTATGAATCTATTGGCTCGTGTCAAGCTTAACAATGAAATTGACAAATTTCCTAAGCAATTATCAGGTGGAATGAAGCAGCGAGCCTCTATTGTCAGAGCATTTGCATGCAAGCCTAAATTTATTATGATGGATGAACCTTTTTCAGCATTAGACTATTGGTTGAAAAAAGAACTTGTGCAGGATCTGATTGCTTTAATAGAAAATGAGCATGTGGGTATGTTTTATGTTACTCATGACTATGAGGAAGCGGCAACGGTGGCAGATCGCATTGTCAATATTGCGTATGCAAAGGATGGAATTTACAAGGAAATAATTTTAGATGTACCAAGAAAACAACGCAGCTTTGATTATATAAAAAATATTGAATATCAATTATTACAACTTTAAACAGGGGAGAAAACATACCATGAAAAAATGGCCTATATTTAGCCTTTTACTATTATGTCTTACAGTGATTTTAGTCGCTTGTGGCAATAAAGAAGAAACAAAGCAAAATCAAGAACCAGAGAAAAGTGAACAAGCTACTGCTGACCAATCAAATGTATCTGAAGTAGCAAAGGCAAAAAAAATGACTATTCAAGCACCAGCAGGTATTTCCATTGCCGCACCACTCTATAAAATGATTGATGACGAATCATTATTAGAAGGTGCAGAGGATGTTGAGTTTCTAACTTGGAATACGCCTGATGAATTACGTGCACGTATCAGTGGAGGTCAGGTGCAAGTATCTGCCGTCCCAACCTATGTAGGGGCTAACCTTTATAATAAAGGTGTAGACATTCAATTAGTGAATACACTGATTTGGGGGATTTTATATTTCATTGGTCCAGAAGGTGAAGCAATATCATGGGAAGATTTAAAAGGTAAAACAGTTCATGTACCATTTAAAGGAGATATGCCAGCATTAGTATTTCAATACTTATTACAAAAAAACGGGCTTGATATAGAAAAAGATTTAACAGTGGAATATACAGCGACACCTCAGGAGGTTGTCCAGTTATTAGCAGCAGGCAAAGCACAGTATGCTGTATTACCAGAGCATACCGCTTCACTTGTTATTGCGAAAGCGAAGAAAGAGGGAATCGCCCTACAAAAATCCATGAGCCTGCAAGAAGAGTGGGCAGCAGCAACAGGAAAGGCTCCACGTATTCCACAAGCAGGAATTGTTGTTGATAAGGCATTGATTCAAGAGCACCCAGAAACTGTAGCATTGCTGCAAGAAAAAATAGAGGAATCTATTCAATTTTTAAAAGATGACCCTGAAGCTGCTGGCGAGCTATTAGCATCATATCAGGAAGGGCTTGATCCAACTTTTATTGCAGGATTATTACCCTATTTAAATATCGAATTTGTCACTGCGCAAGAAGCCAAGGAAGAGCTTGAGTTTTTCTTTGAACAACTAGCTTCACTATCGCCAGATATTATTGGTGGGCAATTACCGGATGATGATTTCTATTATGAACCGTAAAAAAAGCTTGATTATTCAAATGAGCACTTGCAGTGGCATCGTGCTCATTTGGACACTATTATCTTTAAAGTTTCCGAGCATTTTAATACCCTCCCCATATGAAACACTAACAGCACTATGGCACATTACAGTTAGTGGGGAGTTGCTTCATCAACTTTATTTAACAATGGTTCGTATGTTAGTAGGTTTAATAATAGGGATGTCGTTGGCCATTCTATCAGGTTTATTGGCTGGTAGATTTGCAGTTATCTACGAAATGTTCCGCCCCATTATTGCCTTTTTATTAGGTATTCCACCTATTATTTTGGTCGTGGTTGCAATGGTTTGGTTTGGTACTAATTCAATCATACCAATTTTTGTCGTAAGTATTTTAGTGTTTCCGACTTTTTACATGAATATTGCAAATGGTTATCGTCAAATAGATATTCAACTCTTACAAATGGCAACGGTCTATAAAAAATCGACGTGGCAAACATTACGCTTCATCATTTTACCAAGCCTAATGGTGCCATTTTTTACAGCCTGTTCGTTGGCAGCAGGAGGTGCAGTAAGAATTACCATTATGGCTGAATTATTAGGAACAAGCAGTGGTATTGGTGCTGCTTTAACCATGGCACGTATCAATATAAACACGGATAAAGTATTCGCTTGGACATTGATAAGTGTGTTAGTAATTTTAGCAATTGATAGCTTTATCTTAAACCCATTAAAAGCAAGAATGATGAAATGGAATATGGAGGAATGACAATGGCAATTATACCAATTCAAGCAATGTTAGAAGAAAAGGCAAAACATATTGGTAAATTAGGGCGTATCGATGGTGCAGATATTTTGAACATTCAATTGCGTGCAGGTGAAGAAATTCCTGAGCATCATACAGACAATGAAGTTCTAATTATTGTTCAATTTGGTGAAGTTCGCTTTCTTGTTGAAGGTATAGAGGAAATTTTAACACAAGATACTATTCTAACCTTAAAACCATCTGAAAAGCATAGCTTAGAAGCAATTACAGACGTTCGTGTTATTGTAATTAAATTAAATTAAAGAAAAGCTCCTATTCAATATGGAGCTTTTTATATGCTTATTCTAAAGAACTATAATCCATGTTGCGGCAGACGTGCAACGATGGAGATGCCTTGCAGATTCTGGTTATGCTTCATAAACGTTTTACGCATAAACAATACACGCTTCCGAGCTTGCGAATTAGTTGCTACATTTTTTAGGATTTTTAGGACGCCAAATAACCCCTCATCTTCAATTAAGCGTTTCGGATAGAGGAGGTGCATAGGTGCCGTTTCAACATGCTCTATAACAAAACCATGTTGCCTTAAAGCATCCTCCCATTCCTCCATTGTTAGTGGTAGTGCATTGACCTTAATAGCATTGACTAGATCTTTGCGAATATTCTCACGTTGATTACTAGCGATAGTAGAAGGGGTCAAACACATCTCATGGATGGCATATGTGCCACCAGGCTTTAATATTCTTTTTGCCTCACTAATAATGGCATTTTTTTGTTTAGCAGATTGCATGGTCAACATGGCTTCCCCATATACAACAGTTGCACAAGTATTTGGTAAACCAGTTTGCTCAGCATTACCAATAATACAACGTTGAGTTTCCCTATTTAAATAACTTCTTACTTTTGTAGCAGCTTCCTCATCACGTTCAATCGCTATATAGGTAGGATTTTTTTCCAAGGTCATTTTTGCGGTAATACCAAGCCCAGGCGCAAACTCTACAACATAGTCTTGTTCTGTAATGGCTAGATGCTTAAGCATTTGTCGTGTCATTTGAATGCCACCAGGGCGAAGTACTGTTTTTCCCAAGTTTGCGAGCAGCCAATGTCCTGGCATTTTTTCATAATTTAAGGTATGTTTTTTCATTTATAAAATCCTCCTTTAGTTGAAAATGATTATTATTCTCATTATTATATAGGTAATGTATTAATTGATAATGTGATCTAAATCAAATTTGGGGGTATATGAATGGTCTGTCAAAAACAATATTGCTTCTCAAAGGTACCGATATTTCAAAATCTAAAAGGGCATGAAATGGAGGGAATTTCACGTATTATAACGCATCATCATTTTGATAAGGGAGAAATTATATTACTTGCAGGTGATCGTAAGAAAAAATTATTTATCGTAAGACATGGACGAGCAAAAGTTTCTCATATATCTGCAGATGGTCGGGAGTATGTCATGAGAATATTAGAAGCAGGGGAATTTTTTGGTGATGTTACCTTGTTTAATGATGAACCACAAAAATCGACAGTAGAGGCACTGGAAAAAACAGAAATTTGCTCGCTTGATGGTGAGGAACTTATGAAGATATTAGCGGGTACACCTATTACCTTGTTTCATATGCTTGCCCAGCTTTCTGCACGTTTAGAGGAGACAGAAAATCACTTGAGTGAAGCTATTTCTAAAGAGGTGAGTGAAAGACTTGCTGCCTTTATTTTAAAATCAGCTACTTTGGCCAAGAGTGACACATTTCTATTGACACTAACAAAAAAAGATTTAGCTTCCTTATTGAATACTACAAGAGAAACTTTAAGTCGTCGTTTATCTGTATTCCAAAAAGAAGGGTATATAGAGATGACAGGAAAAAGAATTATCATTAAAAATTATGATGCTTTGGAAAATTTATTATAGCAAGACAGTTAATAGTTAATAAAATCAATGAATTTTGAAAAGATTGTCGAAATTGTGATATAGCTCATTGAAATAATGTACAAACAGTCTTATAATGAAGGTTGTAATGTCACCAAGACAAGATAAGGATGGTATTATGATGCGCTTTTTGCGATTTAAAGTAAACATTGTAATAACAAGTCATACGAATCGCTATCCAGCCCTTGTGACTGGTGATTGTGTAAGATATACGCTGTAACGACTGTTAAGTTTTACCTTAATGGTCTTTTTTACATGTAAGCAATAAAAAATAGTACTAGTGATGGCAAAGGAGAGTTCAAAATGTCAGAAACGAATAACCAAACACAGGCTGAACAAGTAACTGTGAGTAAAGAGCAATTAGATGTACTAGATCAATTATTAAAGCCTGAAGTTCAAGAGTCACTTACAACTTTAGTTGAGCAATTACCGAAGTTAACTGAAATGATGACATTATTAACGAAATCATACGAGTTTGCTCAAGCTGTTGCAACAGATGAAGTGCTTAAAAACGATACTGTTGGAGCAGTAACAGAAATGGCTGGTCCTGTAGTTGGCTCTGCGAAAAACCTTGCAGCAACTGCAATTGAAGCGAAAGACCGTGCATCTGAAAGCCATGAAGTAATTGGCTTATTCGGTCTTGTGAAAATGTTAAAAGACCCTCAAGTTCAAAATGTTTTCCGTTTTGTTAATGCTTTCTTACAAGTAAGCTCAGAACGTAAAGCTAAATAAGACTCAAGGTAAATTCAATTCGTAAGGACGGAGGATTAATTAATCATGTCAAAAGAAATCGTCATCTTAGGTGCAGGTTACGCTGGCGTTTTAACTGCATTAACAGCACGTAAGTATCTATCAGCTGATGAAGCAAAAATTACTGTAGTAAACCAATTCCCAACACACCAAATTATCACTGAGCTTCACCGTTTAGCAGGTGGTACAATTGCAGAAGGTGCTGTTGCATTACCACTTAAAAAAATCTTTAAAGGTTTAGATATCGACCTACACATTGCAAAAGTATCAAAATTCAATGTGGATAATAAAAAAGTTGATCTAGATAATGGCTATACATTAACTTACGATACACTTGTAGTATCTTTAGGTAGCCAAACTGGGTTCTTTGGTATCCCAGGATTAGAAGAAAACTCTATGGTTCTTAAATCAGTAAATGATGCCAATAAAATTAACAAACATATTGAAGACCGCATTAAAGCATATGCACAATCTAAAGATGAAGCAGATGCAACAATCGTTATTGGCGGTGGCGGTTTAACAGGTGTTGAGCTTGTTGGTGAAATCGTGGACAACTTCCCGAAAATCGCTGCAAAACACGGTGTTAATTTTGCTGATCTTAAAATTAAACTTGTTGAAGCTGGTCCAAAAATCTTGCCAGTGCTTCCGGATACACTTATCCAACGTGCTACTGAAAGCTTAGCAAAACGTGGTGTAGAATTTATTACAGGTACACCAGTAACAGGTGTTGACGGCAACGTTATTTCTTTAAAAGATCGTGAACCAATTGTTGCAAATACACTTGTTTGGACAGGTGGGGTAGCTCCACTTCCAATCGTAGGCGAATCAGGTCTAGCAGCTGATCGTGGTAAAGCAACGATTAATGAATTCTTACAATCTACATCTCACGAAGATGTATTTGTTATTGGTGACGCATCTGTTGCACTACCAGCTGATGGAGGTCGTCCACTATACGCTCCAACAGCACAAGTTGCATGGCAAATGGGTGAATGTGCTGGTTATAATGTATTTGCACAATACAAAAACCAAGACATGCAATCATTCTCAGCTGTAAACTCTGGTACACTTGCAAGCTTAGGTCGTAAAGATGCTGTTGCTACAATAGGTGCGAGCAACACAGAGCTTAAAGGCCTTCCTGCAACATTAATGAAAGAAGCTTCTAATATTCGTTACCTAACACATATTAAAGCTTTATTCGGTTTAGCCTATTAAAAACATCACACTCACTACTATCACGATATGAAGCTGCTAGTAGTGAGTGTTTTTTTCTAAAAATGTATATTAATCACTTTAAATCCAGTAAAATAATTACATATTCAATATTCTATTTTCTGAGGTGATGGCTGTGTTAACAATGTTTCAATCAAAAAAAGTAGATATAGAGCAATTTAAGGCTAAAATTGATGAACTAAATGCAAAGCTGGACAAGAAAGATCATGAATTTCAAATTTTTTTAAATGAGTTACATAAGGATATCATTGAAACGATTGAACAACATAACAAGGTAAATGATCAGCATACTATTTTAGGAGAAATGGTCGCCGATATTGTAGGAGAGTTTAATAAAGTTGAGGATAGCACTATTCAATCCAATAAAATTTCTGAAAATGCGCTTGATAAAGGCAATTTATTAATTTCTTCCTCGGATCAAATGATGACGTTATCGGTTGAAAGCAAGCAGGCTGTCCAGGAGGTAGAACAGCTGATTGATGCGTTAGGAGAGCAGTCTCAAAAAACATCTTTAAGCATGAGTAATTTAAGTGAGCGCTCAAAGCAAATAGCAGAAATTGTAAATGTTATTGGAGAAATTTCAAATCAAACAAATTTACTAGCTTTGAATGCATCTATTGAGGCAGCAAGAGCTGGGGAGCATGGTAAGGGCTTTTCAGTTGTTGCTGAGGAAGTTCGCAAACTAGCTGAAAACACGAAAACTAGCACAGAAGATATTGCTAATTTAACAAAGAAAATTGAAGAACAAATTGGACTTGCTTACGAGGATAATAAAAATAACATGCAGCTTGTCACGGAAGGTATTGACAAAAGCGCTAAAACCTCAGTAAAAATTGATCAATTACTGCACATTATGACGAATGTTCAAACGGGAATTAATGAGCTATTAGCTTCAATCAAAGATCAAAAGCTATCAAACGAAGATGTTATGCATAAATTTAATACGACTACTGCCTTATTTGATGAAACAAATCGCGTACTAACAAGCCATATTGATGAATCAGAAATTGTGACGAAAAAATTATTAGAGGCAGTCGATCAAGTAAAACATTTCCCAACAGAAAGATAAATAATCTAACTTCATTCAATGGAAGTTTAAAAAAGCAAGAACCCTGCATAGCACCTCCTCAACTTCTTAGTGACTACTACAGGGTTCATTTAATTATTTCAAATCGCCAACTTCAGTCATTTCATTCCACAATTACATCTTTCATACCGCATCTTTCAAAGGCTCGAACACCAGTCGCGGTCTTCCACAAAACGTTCCTGCGATTAAACCTGTGCTAACGCTGACTCGATATAGGTAGCACCAGTCCTAAACAAAGATAAGCTATAGCATTACGCCATATAAAACCTCTTTCAATTCTGTTTTGTTCATCCTAGATTAGTAGGTAACAATTCAGATGGGAGGATGTGAAAGCAATTTTTGCATGAAGCTCCTCTTTACTTAAAATAAACTTTTAATCAATGTATCAATCATGACAGGCATTTCTTTAAACGCACTATCCACATGCAATCGTTCTGTTTTTTGATGGGCATCCTTACCAAATGGACCGACATTTAATACAGGACCTTGTAATGCCGCCATTTCTTTAAATGGAATATGATACGTATCGCCCCATACTGGTGTGTTCCGCTCAAATGCTAGCCATTCATTGGATGCATCTGAATAGTTGACATAGCTTAAATCACAAATTCCGTTAAAGTAGTGAATCTGCTCCACCTCAATATCGAATGTCCGAGCTGTTTGCTTCATTAATTCAATCGACTGTTTCACTAATGGATGATTGGATGAATTAATGGCTGGGTAGTAAGGTGGCGCATATAACAGAACTGTGGCAGGTGCTAATTCCTGACAGCGAATCATGAGCTGATCCACAATGCGAATGGATTTTTCACGATCATCCCATGCACTATGTTGCAGAACCTGCTGCTTAATCGCTTGTACTTCCTCAGCGCCTAATTTATCGATGGCGTGCTCCAATAATGCCTCGTAGCGTAAGACCTTTACTTTGCCCACACCCTGCACATTTTCTCGTGTACAAATGTCCTGATAGTGCGCATTGCAAGCAGCCATAGCCTGTAATGCAACTTCCTCAAAAATAGCCATCACTTCAGCCGCTGTCCGTTTTAACAAGAAGACATTGTAAAGTGCCGCCGCACGATATGGTGTTTGTGTAGAATACTCCATTTTTAAATCTTTTAATTGTAGAGAGACGGGTAGTGGCGTGCTTTCACCTAAATCTGTTTCACGGAAAAGCGGATTCCACTCCATATGCTGTGTCATATAGGAGGCGATAAAGGTAGCCGTCATCCCTTTTAATGGTTCACCCACATGTGTCTCTTTTCCATAGAACAAGGCAGCAGGCATGATTTTACCAATTGTGCCTGAATAAATATATTCATTCGTATCCGATGGCCCTTGTGAAAAGGAAGGCTCACTATTTAAAAATAATTGATAGGATAAACCATGCTGTTCACGCAGTCTCACCAGTTCCACAACAGCCGCTCTCATACCAGCAGAGTTGACTTCCTCATCAGGAACAGTTGTTAAAATCAAATTAATCGGCCATTGCTCAAAGCTTGCCTTTTCAATTAACTGCATGTGTAAGGCAAGACCCATTTTCATATCCATTGTGCCGCGACCAAATAAATAATTCCCTGACTCCAAATCAATGCGAGCTGCCTCTGGTAAGTCTTTTAGGTATTTAGGCTCCAGTAGCTTTTTCGTTAGTTCTTCCGGATAAAAGGCTAACGGCTCTAGTTCGCCATATTCCTCCGTATGTACGGTATCAAAGTGGCTAATTAATACAACCGTTTCCGTTGCCGTTGGATGCTTATAGAAGGCTGTAACCGCGTTTCTGCCAAGTCCTGCATCATGTAATTCAATCAATTCCGGATGTTTATCAAAATATGGAAGCGTTAACAATTTATCTTTTAAGCGAAAGGCAAATTCATTTTCACCCTTCGTTAATGTTCTGCTTTCCCAGCTCACAAGTTCACATAAGAGGGCACGTAGTTTTTCGGGTGTATCCCACATAAAAGTATTCATTATTTTTTCTCCTTTTATAGTAAAATGTTTTATTTTCAAGATGATATAAATAGAAAATTAGAAGGGAATTAAATATTTTTATTGTCATTTATTTTTCACTATATGAAATTAAATCTACATAGTGGAATATAAATTCATCGTAAATGGAAAACAACAAATTGTCAATTTTAATTTTTGTGAATACTCGTAATTTTCCTTACTAATTAAGTGGAACTATGTATATATTTCATGTAGCATCTATTTATATGCATAAAAATTAGTTAAAATAAAATGAAACTACATTCAAAAGTAGGGGCTACATGTAAAAATTTGAGGGTACATAAAAATTTGATAAGTTGCATGAATATTATTTTCATAATGATTCCACTTAGTGCTAACTGGATCTATAAAAACCTTAAGATAGTGATCATATGGGGAAATGAAAGGGAGTAATTGTAATGATTCAATCAATCGAAAGAGCTATGTTAGTTATAAATATACTGGCGAAGCATCCGAAACGTTTTTTTACTGTGCAGGAAATTTTTAATGAAACAGACTTGCCAACGAGCACAATTTACAGATTATTATATACATTAGAAAGTTTTGATTTAGTAGAGAGAAATGAGAATAAAAAGGAATTTCGACTGGGCTATACATGGTTGCAACTTGGCATGAAAATGTATCACGAGACGGATATTAGAGAAAAAGCGCATCCTCTGTTAGAAAACCTTGCATATAATGTTCGCGAAACAATCTATTTAAGTATCGCCAAACAGTTTGCATCCATTATTATTGATCGAATTGATAGTCCTAAAAATGTCCGTATTATTGATATGATTGGCGAAAAAATCCCTTATCCTATCGGAGCTCCTAATAAAGTGTTGCTTGCGTTTTCTAAAAGCGATGTACAGGAACAATTTTTGAAACAACTTGAGGAGCCAGAGAAAGAAAAATTGATTGAGAACCTCAATGGTGTGAGAGAAAAAGGCTTTGCCATAAGCATTGGAGAAAAAACAAAGGGGACAGTATCTATAGCAGCCCCTATATTTGATTCAAATAAACAAATAATTGCGGCCATTAGTGCAGAGTGCTTTGAATATGATACAGATGAGGAAAAATTAGAGAGTATAACACAGGAAGTCATTAAAACAGCACAGCAGCTATCCTATGAATTAGGGTATATATAATAATTTCTTCCTTAAATAAAAACCATCTAGTGTCAATATTATGTTGACGTTAGATGGTTAATTTTTTTCATGAAAAGGGGTTACTTTAGTTTTTCAATTATTGTTGCCTGCTATTCACAATCCTTTGATAATAGTGACCTTTCGTAGGTTTTACATTTAGCAATAGTAGAATAACAGCTACAACCAACATCATAAAGGATGCACTAACGACAACGGAGCGTATTGTTATCCATTCAGCAAAAATCCCAAAAATAGCAGTAAGTATAATAATAAAAAGGGCTTCAAAAAATCCATAAATACTTCCTATTCGACCCATGCTCTTAGAGGGGATATTATTTTGATAAAATGTATAAAATCCTGTATTCGCAAAGGCGGTTGCAAAGGATAAGACAAAGCAACCTAAAGCAGCTATAAAAAAAGAAAATGATGATGTAAATATTAAATAACCTAATGCTGTTATGAGAGATCCCATACCTATTAACCAAGAAGTTGGTATTTTTTCAACAATAACGGAATTAGTTAGCGAGCCAATTAATACACCCACTCCCGCAATACTGACTAAAATACCATATTCTCCTTCAGATAAAGCTAATATTTGTGTTGCAAAGGCAGCCTCTAAAGAATCAGTAGCTGTCATCAAGACAATAGTGATGCTAAACAATAAATAAATGACCATTACATAGGAATTTTTTAAGCTAAAGCGTATGACCATTTGCCAATCTTGAAGCAATACGCGATAAAGCGATGTTTTTTCGGTATTACGATCAAACTTTTCAAAGGCTTCAACATTGGGCATTTTGAACGTTATACAGGCTGATAGAAATAAAGCAATCGCGTTTAAATATATAGCCATATGAGGTGTTCCGACTGTAAATAGCAAGCCTGCAATAGCTGGTCCAGTTAGAAATGCACCAGAGTCGAGCAAGCTGCGTAATGAATTAAAACGTTTCCTTTGTTCGATAGGTATTAACTTAGTGATGTAAGTCATAGATGTTGGATGATACATAGAGCTAGCAACTGTAATGATAAAGACAAAGACATACATCCACACTAGGCTAGAAAAGAAGGGGAGTATGACAATGAGTATAGATTGAAAAATATTTAAAATAATCATTAGCTTTTTCTTATTAAAACGATCGATTAGGCTTCCTGACCAAAAATTAGTGAACAAGGATGAGATTGCTCTTACTATATACAAGCCAGAAACAGCCAGAGCAGATTGTGTAAGATTTAATACAAGAAGATTTAAGGCAATAAAATAGATCCATCCACCAATACTGGAAACACCAATACTACATAATAGAATGGCAGGATACCGCCAGTTCTCAAAAGATTTTTTCATATAAATTCCTCCTTAAGCAAAATGATGATTTGCAAAATAAAAAATCCCACCCCCAAGACGATTAGTCTTAGGGACGAGATTGTGGAATTTATATACTCACGTGGTGCCACCCTAGTTCACTATTATGTCACCATAATAGCCTTTCAGTACGGCATAGTGCCTATGCTTATACTGTAACTCTATAACGGGAGTTCCCGTCGCACCATCATTCAAACAAAATCCAATGCGCTACTCCGAGACTTGTTTCAATAATTCGTTCTTACTCGTTTTCAGCAATCCGAGCTCTCTGGGAAGAACAGCCTTATTTACTCTTCTCTTCAATGTATTTTTGCTAGTGTAGCATATGTACATGATTCTGGTAAATAGTACTATAAAAATATTACTAATAATTTTGTAAAAAGATTTTTAATTGTGTCATCAGCGATTGGCAGTGCTGTATGGATAAATCAACATTCAAAGGAATTTCAAGGGAGTGATCGAGGTCCTCAATAATAGCAAGCTGAAGAGTAGTAAGTTGCGCCAGTTTTTCCTGTGAATAATAAGGATCCGCAGTACCGATTGCCAAAAATGCATGTTTGTCTAATAGATTTGCCATTGTATGTTGAAGAGATAGTAATGGGGTGAAGAGAATATAACGAGCAGGAATAAAAGGAGTCTGCTGCATATAAAAGTCGATAATAGGCATAGTACCTAAAGATTTTCCTAGATAGACGACTTCTCTATAAGGTTTTGATTGCAAGCTGTTTTCTACAATAGGGTTGGCAACATGATAGACCATTTTTGATATGGCTTGTGAGTCCTGTTCGAATTGCTGCTGCTCAAACGTATAATTGATTTGAATGACATCATAGTCAAGTTCTAGCATTAATGCCGTAGAATAATAAAGTATAGGTTTATCATAGGTATAGCCTGTGCCAGAGAGCATAAAACATACCTTATCGCTTTTTCTATCAAAAAAGTTGTAGGATATACCGTTATACATGGCGTGCTTAGGTTTGATTTTCATGAAGATTCCTCCATTTATAGTAACAATAGTTTATAATTGTACTATAACAAAGGGGGAGAAATTTATGAAGGCTATTATTATCAATGAGTTTGGTGCACCTAATGTTTTAACATCTATTGATTGTCCAAAGCCTACTATTTCTGAGGGTGAAATCTTAATACGAACAACCTATACAAGCGTCAATTTTGCAGATATTAAAAACCGTACAGGTAATAAAGCTAAAGCAAAATTTCCGATGGTTCTTGGTTTAGATGTTGCAGGGGTGATAGAAGAAGTTTTTAATGATAACAGTGGCTTTCAAAAGGGTGACCAAGTTATCGCCTTCCCGAAAAACGGTGCTTATGCAGAATTTGTTGTAGCAAAGGAACAACTGGTTTTTAAAGTTCCTAGTGATGTACCAATCGAGAAGGTGGCAGCTGTACCAACTGTTTCATTTTTATCGTATATGTTAACACATCAAATAGCAGCAATTGGTCAGCAGGATGCCGTCTTAATTCATGCTGCTTCTGGTGGAGTCGGGACAATGCTTATCCAAATGGCAAAAAGGCTAGGAGCTAAACTGATTATTGGTACGGTGAGTAGTTTGGAGAAGGCCTCAATCGTTTATCAGCTCGGCGCAGATCACGTGCTTACATATGATCAATTCAGTACACATGTCAATGAACTAACAAAGGGTCGTGGCGTTGATATCGTGTATGATTCCATTGCAGAAGCTGTCACAGAGGAAAGTTTAACTTGTTTAGCACCTTATGGCACGCTTGTCCAATTCGGAAATAGTGGAGGCAGAGCAGGCAATATAAAAACATCAGATTTACACAGTAGCTGCCGCAATATAAAAGGATTTAGCTTAGGTACGACAAGAGCTTTGAAGCCAGAACTGTTACAGCAGGTTGCACAGGATATTTTTTCTTTGTTAAAAGATGATAGTTTCCAGGTGCCAATTGCTAAAATATTTCCCTTAGAGGAAATGCAAAAGGCCCATGAATTTATGGAAAGTCGCCAGCATCAAGGGAAAATACTTATTAAAATATAAAAATACAAAAAGATGACGCTCCAAAATGGGTGTCATCTTTTCAACGTCTATCAGCGATCTAGTTCAGTAAGCTTTTCATAAATACGTCTTTTTCGGTACAGCATCGTACCAGTTTCGGCTACATCCTGAATCATGCCTTTATTGGCATAGGCTCCAAAAACCATCCCTGCAATAGGAATCATTTGAAACAGCTTTTTCCAGCCTAGTTGATCTCGATACGTGTAAAATACTTCCTGCCATCCTTGAAGCTGAGAAATCATATTATCTGAAGCCTTTTTCGAGCTGTTCATAGTAGAAAGCTCCTGTAGGATTGCTTCTTTACCAACAATATCAGCAGAAGTAAATTGTAGACATTTTACAATAAAAATACGTTCCATTTTATCATTCGGATCATAGCCATGAATGATCGCTATTTCTTGCAATGTTTTGAGTGCAGTTCCTAAAATCATTGGAATATCAATAGCTAAAGTAAAGATGCCACCAAAGCCAGTAGAGGCTCCTTGTACAGTAGCAAATTTTACACGGTCATTTTGTAATTTATCACTGAGAGTGATCATGTCCTCTAAAGGAATCTGACCAATATCAGATATAGTTAAAATATGCTGTGTGGAAGAATAGTCACGGATTTTTTGTATCATGGCTTGTTCATTGATTAAATACTTTCCACCTGACTGAATATAATTGCCTAGTTCATCGACCAATAAAGCAATTTTATTTTGAAGAAAGGCGGGTGTCACTTTATCTAATAATTTAAATGGTATTCTCCCTAGTTTCTCCCAAAACCATAAATCCTTTTGATCTTTTTCCCACACTTGAATCTCTTGTAAATGCTGCTCTAATAACTCTCGGTTCTCCATGATTGTCTTATCCCCTTATGTGTCCATTTAACTTTAAATACGAAAAATACTATATAAAGTTTCGCTTTATTAAATGAGATTTCGACAAACTAATGAATCACATGCTATTGCCAAACGGACGCAAGGAGTGCAATTCCTTCATTTATTTGCTGAAGCGTCAGTCCACCATATCCTATAATGACCATCGTTTCATTCGTACCATCCTGATAGGAGGTAGAGCATGGATAGACTTGAACTCCTACCTCTTGAGCAAGCTGAATCGCTCTACTCTCGTTGAGATGTTGGGGTAGCTTGATGACAATATGTAGTCCAGATTTTTCACCGATTACTTGAAATTCATTTGAAAAATGTGTAGAGATGGCGGTCAATAATGCTTGCTGCTTTTTACGATAGATTGTTCGCATTTTTGCTAAATGCTTATCGAATAGACCTTGTGCAAGAAAGTCCGCCAAGACAAGCTGGTCTACTTTGGAGACAACTGATTTTTGCTCATCATGAAAAGTCATAAACGGCACTACTAGAGACTTTGGTAGGATCATATAACTAATGCGTAATGATGGAAGCAATGTTTTCGAGAATGTTCCGAAATAAATGACATGCTGAAGCTGATCCATTTTGGCTAAAGAGGGAATTGGCAGCCCCTTATAACGAAATTCGGAATCATAATCATCTTCTATAATAAGAGCCTCGTTCAAGTTGGCCCATTGTAACAATGCTGCTCTTCTTTCCATGGTCATAATCATGCCTAAAGGAAATTGATGAGCGGGTGTTGTGTATAACATGTGAATTATTTTTCGAGGTAGGGTAATTCCTGAATAATCCACAGGTATCGCCTCTGTGGACAATCCACATTGCTGAAAAACGGCACGTACTCGTTTAAAGCCTGGCTCCTCTAATCCAACACGTGTCGCTGGACCAAGAAAATGACAAAGAGCCTGAAGCTGGCTTTGTGTACCACTATAAACAAATACCTGTGAAGCATCACAACTAACCCCACGAGAACGTTCTACATAGCGAGCAATCTCTGTGCGTAAAATCGTCTCTCCTGCCCAAGGGCTTGTTGATAAGTTGTTACTATTAAAATGCTTTTTTATAAGCTTGTGCCAAGCAGTATAGGGAAAAGCCTCGTTATCCACATGCCCATTAGTAAAATCAAATTGTATATTGTTAGGGATACTATTACTTGTAGCAGACACATGCTGGGGTACTTGCTGTAGCCAATCAAATTCAAAGGGAGCAATAAAATAGCCAGATCGCTCTTTGCTATAAATATAGCCTTCTGCAAGTAATTGCTCATAGGCTTCTTTTATAGTGTGTACACTCACATCCAATGTTAGGGCGAGAGCTCGCTTAGAAGGCAATTGTTCGTGAGCAAGTAATTTTTTAGTGATAATAGCATGCTTTATTTCTTCATAGATTTGAATGTATTTCGCCAAATCCCCTCTAAATATAATGGCTAGCTCCACATAGATGCCTCCTTTGGTATGGTTGATTTTTTAGTAATTGGTTATATCTATCATATCAATTTTACCGTTAAATAAGTAAAAAAGGAGTGAAGTGTAATGGAATTTATAACATTAGAAAATGAAGTGGTTAAACTAAAACCTTTAGAATTGAGCGATTTACCAGAAATTTTAGAGACAGGGAGTTATCCAGAAATTTGGTCACATATGTCCACAACGATAGAAAAAAAGGAGGATGTGAATAACTTTGTGGAAAACGCATTAAGAGCCAAAGACGAAAAAACAGAATTTCCATTTGTGATTGTGGATAAACAATCAGGGGACATTATTGGTTCTACTCGTTTTATGGATATTGATGACAAGCATCAGCGATTAGAAATTGGCTATACATGGCTAACACCCGCATACTGGCGTACAGCTATTAATACTAACTGTAAGTATTTGCTCTTACAACACTGTTTTGAGCACCTTCATTTACAACGCGTTCAAATAAAAACGGATCATGATAATATCCGTTCCCAAAAGGCAATTGAGCGAATTGGTGCCACAAAAGAGGGGATATTGCGTAATCATATGATTCGCAAGGATGGTACAACAAGGCATACCGTTATGTATAGTATTACAATTGAAGAATGGCCACAGGTGAAAAAACATTTAGAAAAGCTCTTAGTGCAATTCGGATAGTTATAGGTATAAAATGGTATTTATTTAATTCATAAAACCGTTTTTTCTTATAAAAAGTGTCAAAAAATAAAGGGAAGGGTAGAGTAGAGTACCGAAAAATTGAAAGAGGGTAATCTACTTGAAACCAAAATATACTTTAAGACAAATTTATGGCGATAATGCTGTGTACACACCAAGAACACCGTATAGTGATAATCCGTGGATGATGGATGATCCTCATAAGCTGGATGCTTTAACCTCAAGAGAAGTTGCTATTGCTGATATCCCGGTGCTAGTACATCGAGCCACACAAACAGAAAAAGCCCAAGAGTTTCATCAACTAGCAGGATTACCATGGATTGAACAGCCCTATAGCTATGAGACACAGGAGGAATATCTGGCACTGATCCAAGCTTGGTGTGAGGAAGGGAAGACCATTGTATGCCAATATATACATGACCTGGAGCATATGGATCGTCAATGTTATTGGATGGATGCAGAGAAATTTAATGAGTTGAATACAAAAGCATATATCGATCATTTAATCGATAGCAAATTTGTGCCAAGTCGTCTAAATGTGGAGACGTATAGACTTTCAGATGCCATTAAAAATTGGCAGCCACCTGTAGTACTAAAGCCTGGCGATGATTCTCCAACATCGGGAGGATATGGCGTAACCATTTGTCATAACAAAGAGGAACTGACAGAAGGTTTACGTCAATTTCGGATGACGGGAACTGAAAGTATAATCATTGAGGAGCTTTTACAGACAAAGGACAACTATAGTTGTCAATTTGTTTACTCGGAGGAGCTTGGCATTCAATACTTAGGAGCTTCCCAGCAAATTACGGATGACAACGGCATTTACGAGGGGAATATCATTGTAGATAAAGTACCCGAAAAAGTAATTGAAGTAGGAAAACATATTATGGAACGCGGTGTTGAGGAGGGCTTTGTTGGTGTGGCAGGCTTTGATTTAATTGTCACTGAAGCTGGTGATGTTCAAGCGATAGACTTAAATTTCCGTCAAAATGGTTCAACCTCTATGCTGATGTTTCATGAGGCTTTAGGAAAGCCCATCAATAAATTTAGCTCCTATTCAGCACAAAGCCCACAACAGAATGATTACTTCTATCAAACAATCAAAAAATTTATAGAACAGGGAATGTTATTTCCCTTATCTTTCTATGATGGAGATTATTTTGAGGAGCCCGTAGCTTCTAGATTTGTCGGTGTATGGTACGCAGATACGCTAAAAGAGATTGAAAAGCTGGAAAAGGAATTATTATAGGTAGAAAAGAATGGTCTTTAATCTTATATGTACTAAATGCACTAGAATCCTTTTGCAAGAGTTAGCGTCAGAAAAATGCGGATTTACAACGTTAAGAAATATGCATAATTTTATTTATTAAAGTCGATAGTGCAGCAGTGTTCCAAATACCACTAAAGCATTGCTATGGCCTAATTTAGTAGAACGTGCATAAAAGCATGTATAAATAATGTTCACAAGGAAAGGCACGAACGTTGATGGTACAACATTCGTGGCTTTTTTTGGCGTGTTCAAATTTTTACTTGGGAACGTTATTTTGAATTATTATGTATACGTTATAAATCCTTGTTGCACTAAAGCTCCCGTTGAAAAGGAGGCTTTATATTAATTTGAGATGAATGGTGCTTTTTGTACATACTTTAGATTTTCAATTTGGTTAATAATAAAAGTCGCTATATCTTGATTAGTTATTTTTGTACCAGGCATATTTATTAAACTTTCTTTTATGCTTCCTATTTCTGCGCCATCAACTATAAATGGAAGCCTAATTAAAGTCCAATTAATTAGTTTGTTCTTGTTAAGAATATGCCATTCTTTTTTCTTATCTATCATCATATTAGAGTAGATAAGTTCAAACAACTTTGCACCAACTCTATTTACAATGCTCTTTTTATCCCCACTAATAGTTAGAGACGCACCCGTAACACTAATATAACGACCAATTTGTAAATCAGTCATTACTTCAAGTATATTTTCAGTTACACTGCTATAAATCGGTTTCTCTTTGATTGGTTGACCAAAAGTATTTATAACTATCTGACAATCTTTTAGTAGCTTTCGAATATCTTCAGGATTTTGTACATTTCCTTCTACTACTTCAATCCTACTGTCTCTGAAAGTTAAATTTTCTGGATTTCTAACTAACATACGGACTTGATACCCATTTTCTAACGCTCTAGAAGCAATATGACGTCCTACTTTCCCTGTCCCACCGATAATAGCTATCTTATAAGAGTTAACCATAATATACCTCCAAATAGTCATAATATTATGTATACGGTCAAAATCTGTTTTAGATTCAAATATTCCGTTTTTCAATTAATCTGCGCTATTAGTTGAAGGAAAAAAAGCACCCAAAGCGTTGGTTGGGTACTTTATGTTGCTTACCGTTGTAAATCCGTATGAACCCGAATAAGTAATTATTTTTTATTATTTAGTTCTAAAGGTATGGGTGCTATCTTTAGTAAGATAGAAAAATTTGTGAAAAAACTATAATGCTCTTTCCATACTAGGTACTGCATCTTCTAAAGCTGCCCAATCTTCCACTTTTACCCACTGAGATACAAGACTATATTCTGAACAAAGTGTAATGCTGTAAATGATAACCCCATTGCCATCGCAAGTTTATAATTTTTACCTGTTGTATACATATAAAGATTTATAAAAGTTGCTACTATTGCAATAAGACCTAATATTAACCATATAATTATACCTCTATTATAGTTTTATTTAATAAGTTTTAGTATGGTTTCTTACCTGTAATAATTTAATCGACCATTCTTTTTTTATAAATAATTGCTGCGATAAACCAAGAAATAAGGGACCATACTATAAACGTTACCATTGGAATGATTATATCTGTCATGGAGTGCTTCCCTTCTAACGCCTCTGCTAAAAGTAATAATTGAGAGCTAGGTATCTACTCCGCTATTTTTAAAATAGGGTAAGTAGATGCAAAAGGCAGGGCAAGAGGACCGAATGAGAAAAGAAAGATTACAGGTAAAACAATTATTGAGCCTTCCATAATAGACTTAGCAAATAATCCACATATTGTTCCAAGTGCAATATAGAATACAGTAGATACTAGTAATGCTACAGATAAGATAGCTAGATTGGCAGGTGTATATCCAACTAGAAAGATAGACAGTGCCAGTACAACAACGGTCACGATGAGAACAAATAAACTTTTACCAATTAGAATATCTCCAAGTGAAGCAGGGGAAAGCATAAGGCTACGTAAAGTATTTTTTTCTTTTTCCTCTGCGATTAAACAGCATTGTATATAAGTTGTTACCATAGAAAACGTTATATTGATGGGTAGGAAATAAGCATTGATAGTAGACGCTCCTGTTTTGTTGTATAAAAAAGCCAAAATTAGAGGCAGAAGTATCATCGTTGATACGGCATAGTTACGAGAAAATTCCTTATAATCCTTCACTAATATTGCTTGAATACGTGTCATTGAAATGTTCATACCAAATCACTCCCTGTTATTTGCATAAAAATATCACCCAATGTCGGCTCGTTTGTATTAATTCTTGTCACTTCATTGGAATGCATCCATTGATACAGCTTCTCTGCATCTTGTGCACCGTTTTGTATAATCTCTTGTAAACCATTTTTGAGTTCAACTGTTATGGAATCAGTGCCAAATTCCTTTTTCAAGTCCTTTGGTGCACCTATTGCTCGAATTTTCCCCCTATGAAGGAAGGCTACACGGTCACAAAGTATCTCTGCTTCGCTCATATCATGAGTAGTTAAAAAAATCGTCGTACCCATGTCATTTAATCTTCGTAAGCCATTATAAATATGCTGGGTATTCACAGGGTCCAAAGCAGAAGTAGGCTCATCTAAAAATAATAATTCGGGCTTATGCATAATTGCACGAGCAAGTGTGACACGTTGAATCATTCCCTTTGAAAGCTGACTGATTTTCTTTTTACGTTCTGTATATAAGTTTACAAAGTCCAAAGCTTCTTTTACAGCAGAGTGAGATAGCTGATATAAATTACTATAAAGTAATAAATTCTCTTCAATAGTTAGTCTTGTATACAAGCCACTATTATCTGTTAAAATACCAAAACGTTTACGATTTTGACTTTTCTTCATTTCAGAAGCTGGTTGCCCAAATAACAGAACATTGCCTGCCGATTTATCTGTTTGTGCCGTTAATATTTTAATAGTAGTTGTTTTACCAGAACCACTGGGCCCTAGAAAGCCGAATATTTCCCCTTTCTTAATCATAAAAGAAACATCCTGTAATGCTGTTTCATTATTAAATGTCTTTTTCAAGTTTTGTACATCAATCACTGCATTCATGTGTAAACCTCCTGTTTGTTGTTGATATCTACACTATAAATAACAAGCAAAAGGAACACAGTAAAAAGTGGGTGAACAGCAGAAAATTGAGCATAGGAAGAACAATATCGAAGGTGACAGGAGTCGTTTATTTCCTGGGAAATCTACTAAATTCCGAGTATTTCCTTTAAATTAGCAAGTTTATTTTTCGACAGTGGAACCACAGTTTTTTCTGTACTGTTGAGTGCTAGGCTATAGCTATTGCGTGTCCAAGTAATGATCTCTCGAACCTTTTGTAGGTTAACAATATAAGAACGATGGCTTCTAAAAAAGCCGAATGGTGTCAATTTTTGTTCTAGTTCATTTAGCGATAGAGTACACGGATATGCTTCACCCGCTACATAAATAGATACTTCTCCTTCAACACTTTCAATATAATCAATTTCTGGTGGATTAAATAAAATAATCTTATCATTTTTCTTTGTTGGGATTTTATCCAGTCGAATGGGTGCATTTTTAAGGGGCTGAGGCGTTTTCTCTATGTCAACCTCTTTTATGTCTAAAGCATGTAAGTCAGTTCCATCTAATCGATGTATAGATGTACTTGCAAGCATTAAATCTTCTAGATTATTTGATAATAAAATGATAATTTTATGCTCTTTCACGAGGTTTTTTAATAACTGTTGGACAGTTTGTTTCGAAAATTCATCTATATTTTGAAAGGGTTCTTCTAAAATTTGAATAGATGCCGGATGTAGGGACGTATTCAATAATTTTAATCGCTGCTTTTCACTATTAGAAAGCTTACTAATTCTATTGTTTTTTTGTTCAGTAAGCTTAAAAAGCTTCAATAAATTCTCTGTTTCATTAGTTGGGCGATTAAAAAGTTTCAAAAAGAACTGGATGTACTCGCGAGCTGTGAGTCGTTCATATAATGCACTTTCACGAAAATAAGTACTAGTATCATTTTGTTTCATAAACCATTGCATTAAAGTATGTATTTTGGAAACGTCTGTGTAGATGCCGATAATCGTGCCAGGTTGTAGAGAAAGATGAAAGCTTGGATAAATAACATTGCCAGCTTCAATATATGGATCAACCTGAATATCAATATTTTGTTCCACGTTCATTCCTCCTAAATTTTGCTAGCTTGTAAAAAGTATTTGATATCAGTGTGTGCTTGTGAGTGGCTCATTTGACAATAATTTGAGTTAGAGGTATCCATAAAGCCATGTAAGCCTTGATATTGTTTGATTTGAACATTCGGTATGCCAGCAAGTGTCTTCTTTAATAATTGAACATCAAAGCTACTTTCATGGCTAGGTAAAATGACCAAAGTTGGGCAAGATGGTATGTTATCAAGGTATTGACGGATCCGTGATCCATATACACAAATGACACGGTGTAGGGGGAGTGTAGTTAATCTCCAGGCTAAAGTTGCACCTACACTATAGCCAATTAATATTACCTCATCGTAATTTTCACAAGCCTCCAATAATTTTTGTGAAAGGAACTCAAGAGGAGCATCGAAGCCAACTGTCTGTACGAAAAAATCATAGGCTTGTTTTTCCTGTTCATATGGAAAGGAAAGTCCCTCTGGATAGAGCGAAATAAGGGAAACGGCAGTGTCTTCATCACAATATACTTGTACCTGTTCTTTAATAAAATGATTAACCCCATAGATTTCATGTAATATAAAAACTTTTCTTTTCATTACAACCTCTATTATCTTTTTTCCAATAGTGTATCAAAAAGTAAGTATAACGTATATTTAGCTTTCAAAAAGTGCTACGATGGACATTTTTACGTTTATGCACAAAAAAACACAAATTTGTTCATCGGGTATTATATGTACTCCGAAAAACGGATTTGCTATTATCTTTTTGATAATGATTCTCATTATTGCATTGGAAAACTAAAGGAGGATATACAATGAAGAAGCCATGGATAATGGTGTTATTCACTTTGTTACTATCAGTGTTGCTAGTAGCATGTAATAATGCCGAAGAGAAAGTAGCGAATCAACCCGAAAAAGAAAAAGAGGAGATGAAGGGGGAACCTTCCATTTATCCCCTGACATATACAGATGCTCTAGGAAAAGAAGTAATCATTGAGAAAGAGCCGAAGCGTGTTATTTCTTTGATGCATGTATTATACCCAGATGTTTTATTAGCATTAGATACGAAGCCAGTAGGTATTGCAAATGCTGATACTATGTTTAATTTATGGGAATCCTATCAATCTTTTGTGAAAGAACAAAAATTTAAAGATATTGGTGATGTTAGAAGTCCAAGTCTTGAAAAAATAGTAGAACTAAAACCGGATTTAATTTTGGCTGCTTCAGGTGTGCATGATCAGCTATATGACCAATTATCAGCAATAGCACCTGTTGTATATTTAAATCAAAGAGCGATGTCTACTGATCAAGAGTTAGCCGTGACAGAAATTTCAAAGGTATTAGGGAAAGAAGAACAAGGAAAGGCGCTATTAGAAGAAGTCAGCGGAAAAATTACAGACGGCCGTGAAGCTTTAAAGAATTTTACAGCCAAAGGAGAAACGGTAGTTTTTACATCCGTAAATACGAAAGAAGGGTTTTGGATATATGGTAAAAATATTGCGCCAACGAATCCTGAACATGGTTTAGGTATTAAAGTTCCAGAAAATTACCCAGAAGATATAACAAAGGAAGTAAGTATGGAGGGAATGTCGGTCTTAAACCCAGATCACTTATTTATTTTCCTTGATAAGAGTGGTATTACCATGAGTGAAGAGGAATTTTTAAAATCCTATGAAGAGAGTGCAGTTTGGAATAACATCAATGCAGTGAAAAATAAAAATGTTTATATTGTGGATCGTTCCTTATTTGCACAGGATGCCCCAATTGCAACCATGTATGGAATAGATATAGTTGTAGATTTATTAAAAGATAAATAAGATTATGCTAAAAATGAAATAGTATGCCTAATGCATACTATTTCTCTTAGTGTTGAAAAACAAAACAGTCAATTGAAAGGTAGAAATGGATTTCCGGTGCAGGCTACTTGCTTTCCTGTGGCGAGCGCCGAATCGCTTCCTCCGCTACCGCTCCGTTTAGAGTTTTGCCTGTCTCGCAATCCCACGGGAGTCAAGTAGCCCTCAACTCCAACCCACTTTTTAGCAAAGGTTTTCAAATAAAGTGAAGGTGTTCGCTACTCTTTATGAAGAGGTGTTGTCAAGCATCAATTTTCCACATTGAAAATAAGAACTCATCCCCTCTAAGAATACAAATAATGGGTTATTTTGTTCGCTACGACCAGTATGAAAGATAAAGTAAAGACACTTTTGCAGAATGGTTGATTGGAGTGGAGCCAGCGTCACTCCTAGGGGATTTAGCGTCACAGAGGAGACCCTGGAGCGAACGTTAGTGAGTGAAGCGGCTCCTCGGACGCCCCCTGGAAAGGACGCTGGCGGAACGGAAATCAACCCCTCGCCTTGCAAAGTTGCTTTTTCTTCCTTTATAAAGAAGAATGTTAATAAATGGTGACGGAATATGTATTATTATCATGTTTTGTAATAATTTCGTTTGATAATGATTATCATTATCGTATAATGGTATTAAGGAGGAAGTTCAAAGTAATTTATACAAGTAGAAATATACAGTAGGGCTGTCATGCAGTATTAGTCCAATTGTTTAGATAGGTAATGACAAAAAGAAAGGTGTGTTAAGTATTGTTAGAACAAGAATTGTATGATGTAACCATTATTGGTGGTGGACCAGCAGGTTTATATTCTAGCTTTTATTGTGGTTTACGTGAAATGAAAACCAAGCTAATTGAATCACAGCCACAGCTAGGCGGTAAAATTCATGTTTATCCAGAGAAAATGATTTGGGATGTTGGTGGTGTAACGCCTATTTCAGGGGGACAACTAATTAAACAATTAGTTGAGCAAGCCTTAACCTTTAATCCTTCTATATATACAAATGAAAAAGTACTGTCCATTGCTAAAAATGAAGATGGTATTTTTGTCATCGCAGCAGAGTCAGGAAATATTCATTATTCCAAAACGGTTATCGTTGCTATTGGTGGTGGCATCCTAAATCCTCAAAAAATTGAGATTGAGGGCGCTGAACGCTTTGAAGTATCTAATTTAAATTACACAATTAAATCCTATGAAAAATTTAAGGATAAGGCAGTTATTATTTCAGGTGGTGGTAATACAGCGGTAGACTGGGCATTAGAATTAATGGAGATAGCATCCAAGGTCTATTTAACCTATCGAAAAGATACTTTATCTGCACATGAGGCTCAAATTACAGAGCTTACAAATAGTTCGATTGAATGCCATTTCAATTCTGAAATTACGAAGCTGATTGCAGACGATCAAGCAGGAATGATTAAAGCAATTGCTTTAACAAATCATGAAACAGGTACTGTAACGGAAATTCCTATTGATGAAGTGGTCATCAGTCATGGATATGTACGTGATAAAGAATTGTTAGATAATAGTCCGTTAGCCATTGATCGCAAAAATGATTATTTTATTGCTGGTACGATTAATAGTGAATCATCCATTCCAGGCCTTTATGCTGCTGGTGATATTTTGAGCCATGATGGTAAAATTCATTTAATTGCAGCAGCATTTCATGATGCACTTCATGCAGTGAATAGTGCGAAGAAGTATATTCAACCTGATGCTTCTGAGGGCGGTATCGTTTCCTCCCATAATGATATTTTCAAACAACGTAATCGTAAGCTATTACAGGAAAGTTTAAAATAATCGATTTGAGGAGCACTAATGTATTATTAGTGTTCCTTTCTTTTTGTCTTGATGTAACAATATGAAAAGAAGGGAGGCGTTCAACATAGACACACAAGAAATAATAGAATTCTATACAACTGCTCCATTAACATTTATAGATGTCATTACGGAGAAGATTTCTTCCGAAACAGTTGTCACGAATTACAAGACGATGACCAACGCAGCAGGTTTAATTTTTCCGATCAAGGGAGTAGCTGATGTACAAATTGAAGGTGAAAATTACCGCTTAGAAAAAGGGCAGATTGTCCATGTGGGTCCCAATTTACCTATACATCGTATAATTGCGAGCGATACTAAATTCGAGTATGCAGTCATTCATTTTCAACTAGCAGAAGGAGATAATGCAAAGTTCCCTCTCTATAATCGTCACTTTACTTTACAGGTAGGAGAACAAATCAAATTAATGAGTATGCTGCAGCAATTAATACAAAATTATCTTATGCGTAGTCATTTATCTTTTCTTCAATCTAAGGCTCTTTTTTTAAACATTTTAGAGGAAATGCTTTTAACCATTAAAATGATGGACTATCAATATAAAAAAGAAAACATAACGTTAATTATGGAGTATATACAAGAAAATTATACAAAGAATATGACTGTCATGGATATCGCAAAACATTTTAATATGGAACGAAGAAAACTGGCCTATCTATTTGAGAAAAAAATGGGTGTTAGTCCAAATGTTTATCTCACTGATTTGCGTATTCAAAAATCTAAAATTTTACTGAGAACTTCCCATTTATCTGTTAAAGAAATTGCAGAAAAAGTGGGCTATACAGACTATTTTTATTTTAGTCGTGTATTTAAAAAAATCACAGGGTTATCGCCAAGTCTCTTCCGTAAATATATGAATTAACAAACACCTAGTGGAAAAATAACTTTCATTAGGTGTTTTTCGTATAGAAAGAACATAGCTTTTCCTTTTTTGGACATCCTAAGATAGAAAAAATGACATGAGGTGATGATCATGAAAATAGAAAGGTCGTCCGAGTGGGAAGAAGGCTTTATCAACAGATTAAATCATCTTGAAAACTGGCATAGCTGGACATTGTATAAGATGAACTATGATATTGTGAAAATGAAATTAATACCTGATTTTACAGGATTGCAGGCTACGAAGTATTTACCTAATTTACAACCTTTGGCGCACCAGCTACAAGCAGCTGAAACAGTTATTGAACGTATGAATGGGAAAGCTATTTTAGCCGATGAAGTAGGACTAGGTAAAACGATTGAAGCAGGGCTAATCTTAAAGGAATACCTTATTCGAGGCCTTGTGAAAAGAGCATTGATTTTGGCTCCAGCTTCTCTAATAAATCAGTGGATTGAAGAGTTAAATATAAAATTTCATATTCCTGCCATTGCATATAAAAAAAATTGTCCGATAGAGCGCTATGATGTCCTCATTATGAGTATGGATACGGCTAAAAAGAGTCCACATAGAGAGCGCATTTATGAGCAGGATTATGACATGATTATTATTGATGAGGCACATAAGTTAAAAAATAATAAAACACAAATTTATGAGTTTGTACAAGGCTTAAAGAAAAAGTTCTGCTTACTATTAACGGCCACACCTATTCAAAACGATGTCTTTGAATTGTATTATTTAATCTCCTTATTAAAGCCTGGGCATCTAGGTAACTATGATACCTTCCAATCGGCCTTCTCTGCTAGTAAGCATGATTTAGAACATGATGATTATTTAAAAGAATTGGTCAACCAGGTAATGGTAAGAAATCGTCGAGAAGATACAGGGATTGAATGGACAAATCGTTGTGTCCAAATTGTACCGATTACATTTACGGACGAAGAAAGAGAAGTTTACGAAATGCTTGGAAACCTTGAAAACACAGGATCATTTTCCTTAATTACGTTGCAAAAAGAAATGTGTAGTAGCAAGGAAGCTACAGCATTAACATTAACGAATATGCTGGATGATCATGTACAACCACAAGAAATTGAAGCGATTATAACTAAATTAATGACCTTGGAAGTGAATTCAAAAGCAGAAAAGACATTAGAAATTGTTAAACAAGCAAATGACAAGGTTATTATTTTCACAGAATATCGTGCTACGCAAATCTATTTGCAATGGTACTTACATTCTAATGGCATTTCAAGTGTGCTATTTAATGGTAAGTTTAATAAAAGTAAACGAGATTATATGAAGCACCTATTTAAAGAAAGAGCACAGGTACTCATCGCTACCGAGGCAGGTGGAGAGGGGATAAATCTTCAATTTTGTCATCATGTAATCAACTATGATCTACCATGGAATCCAATGAAACTAGAGCAACGTATTGGCCGTGTCCATCGTTTGGGACAAGAACATGATGTCCATATTTATAATCTTGCCATTGAACATACGATTGAAGAAAAAATCCTGGAATTACTTCATACAAAAATTGATGTGTTTGAGAAGGTGGTTGGCGATTTAGATGCCATTTTAACGAACTTTAAAGAATCTGTATAAGGTAGGGAGGTGCAACTATGTATCCGCAACAAGTTCACCATTATTTAAAGGAATTTTTTATGGAAAATGACTGTGCAATTTTAGGAGAAGAGGCTCATTATCTAACCGTTCAATTAACGGTAGACATAGATAAAAGAATTATGAATAGGCCATTTTATTGGCAATACGTTGAAGCGACAAATAGTGAGCCAAACCCGGCTCAAGTAACCTTCATTACAAATCAAACAGCAATGGTTGGAAACATATTTGGAGAAGCTATTCATTACGGCTCGCCTCGTTTAAATCAGGTATTTTTAGCTACAAGAGAACTAGGCGCATTTGTTCAATTATTTGAAAAGGTTGATCGTGATATGGGGCAGGTTATTTTAACACCTTGGTTAGGTGTCAACTTTAAAGTTTCTTATTGCTGTGATCGTACAAAAGAAATGCTTTACTCATTTGGCATCAATTTATTAACTGGTGTTATCAAGGAAGATTTTCATGAAACGATTTGTTCATCGGACTTTGACACAGAACCCGAAGAGAATGTATTTCATGTGCAATATATTATTAAACCTGCCCGAGCAATTGAAAGATTAAAGGCAACAATTGAGTCAATTATTGAGCAGGATGATCATTCTTGGGCAACGGAAGCACAAAAACGATGGCAACGTGATCAACGTGTATTAGATTATTTTTATGAAGATGTAGAGGATAAACCAGAATGTTATGAAATTGAAAGAAAGGCATTAGAAGAGCAATATGAAGCAAAAATTAAAATTGAAGTCATTAATGGGGGATTATTTTATCTCTTTTAAATGAGGAGCTGTCTGACAAAAAGACAGCTCCTTCTTGCTTTAATGATCTTCAACCATGCTTTGAAGCTGAGCCAATTTATTGTCCCAAAATAAATGGAAGTATTGGAGCCAATCTTCAATCTCCTTTAGGCGCTCACTATGCAACGTATAGATTTTTTCGCGCCCTTTTTTTTGAGCAGAGATCAGCTCCGCTTGTTCCAATATTTTCAAGTGCTTCACAACAGCCGTTCGACTAATTTCAAAATGCTCAGAAATATTGGAAATGGGTCTATCACTTGCTGCAAGGAGCTGTAAAACATTTCTTCTTGTCGGATCAGCAATTGCTTGAAAAACATCATACTTTATTGCTGGGTGTGTCATTAGGATTCAGCAGCCTCTTTTAATTTATGATTAATAATCATTGTCCAGCCGCCATCCATATTAGTACGTACGGCTTCAGTGGTAGTGTTCGCTTTAGGAATAATATGTGAAGCTTCCTTCCAGCCACCATGTGTTAAAGTAAATTCAGTTTGCTCGCCTACTTCTTTTAGCTCAAAAGTTACGAACCAGCCATCTTGATCCCAAGCAAATCGCAAAAAGTGTGGTGCATCTACACGTTCTACCTTACAGGGTGATGGGCCAAACGGTGATTGAATTGTGAATTCGTGGCCTTCAATCGGTTGAAAATCATTTGGCATAAACCAAAAAGCAATTTTGTCAGCCGTAGCGACAGTCTCCCAAACTTTTTCGATAGGGGCATCCAATGTAATTGTTTTGACAATATCCTGTAATTTTTCAGTCATGTTCTATTACTCCTTTTTGATTGATGAGTGATACCTTGGCGTAATGGTGTTCAACGTTATTCGAGTCCACTATAGCAGAGGAGTAGACAGAAAAATATAACCATAAGGTGTTACGAATATATAACACCTTATGGTTATATGTCAATGAAAACAATTTGTATCTTTCTGTTAGTCTTTACGTATGTTACAATTACTTTTATAATTTTCTGACAGAAAGAGGGGCGTAATATGGTTGATATATCTGTGTTCTTAGTTATGTGCATTTTACTTATTATTTTACCTGGCCCTGATACAGCGATTGCTACAAAGAACACGCTGACTGTAAGCAGAAAGGGCGGTTTACAAACAATCCTAGGTTCTTGCTGCGGTTTATTAATTCATACTTGTGCGGCTGTTATTGGACTTTCGGCGATTATTGTGAAATCTGCCTATATATTCGCTGTTCTAAAATATGTTGGTGCGGTTTATTTATGTTATTTAGGTATCAAAACCTTGTGGACACTTCGAACAATTCGGACACAATCTCCAGTTGTACAAGATGAAGCAAGTATAGAACACAAATATTCTCAACAATCTTGCTTTAAACAGGGATTTCTCACAAATGTGACAAATCCAAAGGTCGCAGTATTTTTCCTAACATTTCTCCCTCAATTTGTAGATGGAAATAGTGGAACATTTTTTCCTTTTTTAATCATGGGTCTCATTTATACAGCATTAACAATGCTATGGTTTATCTTCTATGTGTACCTTTTAGATCGAATTAGCGCATTTATGAAAAAGCCATCAACTAAGGCAGTAATTGAAGGGTTAACAGGTGCAATATTAATTGCATTTGGCATTAAGTTAGCGTTTGAAAAAGCACACTAAGTATAAAATACACCACTTTTTAAGGTGGTGTATTTTCATGTTGTTGAAAAAAGGTGATGTCAACGGCAGAAAAAGCAATTTTGATAGGCGAGAGGTTGATTTCCGTTCCACCAGCCTTCACTCTAAGGTCTCCTCTGTGAGGCTAAATCCCTTAGGAGTGACGCTGGCTCCACTTCAATACTTAGTAAATTATTACAATATATAATTGATTGTAGGACATATAACTCTCACAAACTCTGAAGTTCAATTGCAAAGGATTAAAAAGGAATGTGGAGAATTTATTACTAAAGGGTATTGCTTTTAGATATTTTCATAACAAATAAGAATAAATGGAGTAGATAGTGATGGAATTAAGGGATTTAAAAGCCTTTATGGCTGTTGTTGAACATAGGAGTTTTACAAAGGCTGCAAATGATTCCTTTGTATCTCAGCCTTCACTAAGCAAAAGCATCAAAAAATTAGAAGAATCATTAAAGGTTGAACTGTTGAACAGATCTACGCGTAATGTAGAGTTAACTGATGCGGGCAGTATTGTCTATAAACAAGGTCAAAAAATAATACATGCTGTACAAGAATTGCATATTTTGCTGGATGATTTATTAAATATTAAAACAGGCACCATCAAGTTAGGTATCCCACCTTTAATTGGAACACTATTTTTCCCTGAGATAGCTAGAGGATTTCATCAACTCTATCCAGAAGTGCATTTAGCGCTTGTTGAACGCGGTGCAAAGATGGTGGAACTGCTAGTTGAAAATGGCGATGTGGATATGGGCATCGTCGTATTACCAGTAGATGAAAGGAAGTTTACTGTTCAACCGTTTATAGAAGATCAGTTTTTTGTCTTTATGAATGAGTCTCACCCGTATGCAAACAGGGAATCAATAGCTTTGCAAGATTTAAAAAATGAAACGTTTATTATCTTTGCAGAGGAGTTCACGCTTCACGACTATATAATTAAATCCTGTGAAAGCGTAGGTTTTACACCTACAGTCGGCTATAAAAGTTCACAATGGGACTTGATTGTGGAATTAGTGTCCTCCAATTTAGGGGTTACATTGTTACCACATTCAATTGCTGCCAAGCAAACAAATGCCAATGTAAAAATTATTCCGTTACATAATTTTGAAATGCCTTGGCGTTTAGGGATTATTACGAAGAAAAATACCTATCAATCTTATGCATTGAAACAGTTACTAGAAATGATTAGCGGGAATGGAAAAGGTAAATGTATTCCATAAAGGAATAAGTAGTATTCTAATTAATTCCTTTACTTATAAAATAGCGGTGATGTAGAATTTTCCTTAATAAGTGAGCAATTTAGGGAGGTTTCGAGATGGGGAATGGGAAAGTATGGAGTTCGTTTGAAGAGGCGATTGCGGATATTAAGGATGGTGACACATTAGCTGTAGGCGGCTTTGGGCTATGTGGTATACCCGAAAAATCAATCGCAGCATTAGTGCAACAGGGAACAAAGGATTTAACGGTTGTCAGTAACAACTGTGGTGTAGATGACTGGGGATTGGGTCTACTATTAGCAAACAAGCAAATACAAAAAATGGTTGCTTCCTATGTAGGAGAAAATAAGATTTTTGAACAACAATTTTTAAGTGGTGAGCTAGAAGTAGAATTGACACCGCAAGGAACTCTTGCAGAGCGTTTACGTGCAGGTGGAGCGGGAATTCCTGGGTTTTACACAGCTACGGGAGTTGGAACGCCGATTGCTGAAGGAAAAGAAGTGAAGGTTTTTGATGGAAAAGAGTATATTTTGGAAGAAGGAATTGTTGCAGATTTTGCTCTAGTCAAAGCATGGAAAGCCGATAAACTGGGAAATTTAGTCTACAGAAAAACATCACGCAATTTTAATCCATTAGCTGCTATGGCTGGGAAAATTACGATTGCCGAGGTAGAAGAAATTGTTGAGGTAGGCGAACTGGATCCAGACCATATTCATACACCAGGAGTTTTCGTGCAACGTGTATTAGTAGGCGAAAATTATGACAAGCGTATTGAGCGTTTGACGGTGAAAAAGGAGGAAGCATAATGGATACAAGACAAAAAATTGTTAACCGAGCAGTAAAAGAAATAGCTAATGGCATGAATGTCAATTTAGGTATAGGTATTCCAACTCTTGTTGCCAATGCAATCCCAGCCGACTATGATGTACTCTTACAATCTGAAAACGGACTTCTCGGTATTGGTCCTTACCCAGTTGAAGATATGGTAGATCCTGATTTAATTAATGCCGGAAAGGAAACGGTTACGGTCGTTCCAGGAGCATCCTTCTTTGATAGCGCTGAATCATTTGCGATGATTCGAGGTGGCCATATAGACCTTGCCATTTTAGGTGGTATGGAGGTATCTGAAACAGGAGACCTTGCGAACTGGATGATTCCAGGAAAAATGGTGAAGGGTATGGGCGGTGCTATGGACCTTGTTGTCGGAGCAAAAAGAGTAATCGTCGTCATGGAGCATGTGAATAAAAATGGGGAATCTAAAATTAAAAAACAATGTGAACTTCCACTAACAGGTAAATGTGTCGTGCATCGATTAATTACAGATTTGGCTGTATTTGATTTTACGAAAGATGGTATGCAGCTGATAGAGTTAGCGGAAGGTGTTTCTTTAGAGGAAGTAAAGGAAAAAACAGCTGCATCGTTTAGCGTCGCTTTAGTACAATAACTTCAGACCTAGGACTGTTTCCAGCGCTATCGTCTCATTTTACAATAGGCTAAAAGGGGATTTATAACGATGGAACAACAATGGACAAATGAATTAGCAGTCGCACAGGTGCGTGTGGCAAGACCAACCGATCAGCTAAAGGAAATAGAGCGGTTTTACTGTGAAGGTGTCGGATTAAAGAAAATAGGCTCTTTTGCAGGACATCGTGGCTATGATGGTCTAATGATTGGTCTTCCAAATGCAAATTACCACTTAGAATTTACAGAGCATATTGACGGTAGCCCTTGTCCAGCACCAAGTAAAGACAATCTTTTTGTACTTTATATCCCAAACAGAGATACGATTCGTCATATTGCCGAACGACTTGCGCTCATGGGCTATCCCGAAGTAGAGCCTGAAAATCCATATTGGGCTGAGAAGGGGGTAACTATTGAAGACCCTGATGGCTGGCGTCTCGTATTCATGAATACAGAAGGCATTTAAATAAAGAATTTGAAGCACGAGCTATGTATGTAGTCTCGTGTTTTTTTATGACCTAAAATACCCCATGTAGTATATAATATGTTTAGGAGGTTACCAAATGCAACGGATAATGACATTGGACAATTGGAGCGAGGTTTTGGAGCAATCGAAGCTCAAACCTTGTCTTGTATTAAAAATTAGCATGACATGTATAAGTAGTATTTCAGCATTAAAGGAATACAAAGCACTACAAACGAAATTGCCTAAATACCTTGTCATCGTACAAATGGATCGTGTGGTTTCCAATGCTATTGCCTATGATCTTCAAGTGAAGCACGAATCACCACAGCTAATAATCCTGCAGGGTAAGAAAGGCATTTGGCAAGCAACGCACTATAAAATAAAGCAACCTCTTTTAGTAGCCGCTATAGAACAGTATGTAAAAAAAGATACGCCACAATAGGTTGTGGGGTATCTTTGTGTGGTTAATCCTCCAAAGCCTCATCTTCATGATAATTTGTTGCGCTAGACTCGATATCAACTTGTAGATAATTGGCCCAGTCTACTTTGTGAAAATCCTCTTCACTGAAATAAATATTCAAAACCTCAGTCATCGTTTTGTCCCCATCAGGTTCCGTGAGAGGAGCAAACCAAGTAATAGCAGGTGTCTTCACGCTTTTTAATTTGGACAAATCAGCGAAAATTTTAGTAGAATCCTTCAACATCTGACTTTTCGATCCTTCTGTCACATCTGTATCTTGAATGGAAATTGTGACAACACCGTCTTTCGATTCTTCCACAGAGAATTCATTTTTCACAATCGCACCCACAATGTCTTCAACATTCGTATTTTGATCGACTGCTACTTCCTTTGGTTCTGCGTTCTTTCCACAAGCTACTAACAGTAGTGAAGTAAAAACCAATAGATAAATTAATTTCTTCAATGTCATAACCTCCCTTGTTACTCCATCTATGTGCAAAATAGAAGGGAATTATACAGAATACAAGAAGGTTGTCCACACTTTTTATGAATGGTTCGGTACTTGATTGGATAGAGAAGAAGAGGAACTAGGAGCGATCAGGTTATGTGAAAATTAATGATATTAATTTTGTAAATACTGAAATTTTTAGGAGGGGAGAATATGTATAAAAAGCACCTTAACCAAAATGGCTAAGGTGCTGTATAAATAATGTAATGTAAAAAGCCGCGTATGCCGTAGTTATTATAGAAAGTTTTAAACCACCACTCCTCAAAGTGGGTGTTCGCAGAAGTTTTCCTGCTTATCCTCATGCACCGTAGTGTGAGGCCCGTCATTCCAACTCCAATAATAAAACTCCCTTTTACAGCTTAAAGGTTAAAACTTAATATTATACGAACAATGCAGCCTTTATGGATATAATAAAGCATGATCAACAAACATGCAAGTAAGATGATAATGGCAAATTAGTCAATGGGCAAGTGTTCCAAATAGCGTGATGAACATCTAGAAATACGTTCAAAAAGATGCTGATGTTTCATATTTTTTTCACAAATGCGAACGGAAAATACGAACAACCTTTGCTAAATAAGGTCGACTATGTAAAGATAGGAGCATAAAGAGGATTTTCCTAGCAAAAATGTAAAAGGAGGAAGTGGAAATGGCAGCTTATCCAAATTGTCCAAAATGTCATTCAGAATATACGTATGAGGATGGAGCAAACTATGTATGTCCAGAATGTGCGCATGAATGGAGTATGGATGCAACTGAACAGGAATCAGATGCACTTATTGTAAAAGATGCAAATGGTAATCTGTTAGCTGACGGCGATTCAGTTACCGTTATTAAAGATTTAAAGGTGAAGGGTAGTTCTTCCACTTTAAAAATTGGTACAAAGGTAAAAAGTATCCGTCTTGTAGAAGGTGATCATAACATCGACTGTAAAATTGATGGCTTTGGTGCTATGAAATTAAAGTCAGAATTTGTGAAAAAGGCCTAATAAACAAAATGCACCTCAACTTTGGTAACAAAGTTTAAGGTGCTTTTTTGTTTATTGAAAAATCCTACGTAATAGAATGGCAAAAGCAGCGCCAATTAAGGCAAAAATAGTATGTAAAAGTGCGATGTAGCCAGCCCCAATTACTAGTGCTCCTAGTTCTGTTAAAGAAAAGGTTGTAATATAGAGCTCATTATTAAGATTATTTATGATAGCCCAAACGAATACAGGCACAGAACTTATGATAAAGACAATCCAGATGTTTTTATAGAAAAGATAAGAAAGACAGCCGAAAAGTGCATACGAGATGACGAAGCCCTTTTGATTGCCGAGTAAGGATGAGTTAATGGCGAACATAAAGGATAAGACAATAAATATGATATGAAAAAAGGATACTGTTCTTTTCATGGGTAAGTATTCGTTTTGAGTTGATGACTTGGCTGCTAGCTGCTGACATTGCTGACAAGTCGTTAGGTGTAGTTCAACAAATTCGATTGTTGATGCTTGGAGCATTTGTTTTTTATAAAGAGGTATTAAATCTTCTACAATTGAGCATTCCTGTGACAATACTTTCCCTCCATTCAATCTCTCCCTATTATACGACTTTTTGTAGAAAATAAAAAAAGCCTTCCGTGAATTTTTCAATCGGAAAACTTGTACATGCACCCTATTAATTTGCTGTTAGTACTTCATTTGTTAATGCTTGAATATCGATATGTGTTTTTTCCTTTACTGCGTCTTTTAAAATTTCTGTGCGGAAATAATGAACGGTCGCTTCAAGTGGAATGGCCAAAAGTTTTGAAAGGGCTGATTGGTACATATAGACAAATTCTTTGTCAGTATTGCCACGCTTTAATTCTGCGAAAGCTTCATAAAACTGATCGAGTTTATCTGCAAATTCAAGTAGCCGACCCTCTATAGTAGTATCCTTACCTTCTTTCATCCGTTCAAAGAAAATAGCCTGAAATTCTTGTGGGATTTCATTGATAATAAATTTTTCCATCATCTTTTCTTCCACATGTGCTAGCATTTGCTTCAACTCTGGACTAGCATGTTTCACAGGCGTCTTAATGTCCCCAATAAAAACTTCAGCAAAGTCATGATTGATCGTTTTTTCATATAAAGACTTCCAATCAACTGTTGCACCGTGCATTTCTTCTAACGTTGCAAAGAACATCGCATATTGTGATACTTTCCATGAATGGGCTGCCACGTTGTGCTCTTCAAATTTGAAGCGACCTGGGCAACGAATAATACGCTCTAAATCATTAAGGCTTGTAAAAAATTGATGAATTCCTATAAAAATCACTCCTTTTTGTTCTATAAGTGCATGTTACTATAAACAATACCCTCTTTATACGGTTTTCAAACAATTTAACAATGATTCAAGCTGTGTTTACAAAGGATTCACAATTGCTGATAAAGTAGATTCAGGTTGAATGCTATAATGTAGGGGACTGATGAAAAGGGGCGTACACATCATGTTTTCCATTTATACACTTCTTCTTTATATACATATTTTAAGTGCGATTCTTTCGATTGGGCCTTTGTTCGTTGTGCTAACTATTGTAAAAAAAATGCGCACAGCTTCCAATGATGAAATGCCGCCATATATAGAAGCCTTTAAGGGTGCCATTGCGCTTGTCAAACATTCAGGGCATGTGCTGGTAGTATCGGGTATTTTGTTAATGTGGCATGCAGGCTATCATTGGAGTACTTCGTGGATTGTATTAACCTTCCTCGTGATGCTTGCATCAATCGTATTTTTAGCGAGAGCGTTTAAACCGACGTTGCGTACATTTAACACGCCTGCGTATAATCAACAACAATTTGTTTCACTTTTGCATCGTAAAACATGGATGTATATTTTATTATTGCTCATCATGCTTTGGTTGATGGTAGCAAAGCCCGTTCTTTGGTAAAAAAATCGCACCCCTTGAGGAGTGCGATTTTTTTAGCTTACTAAACGTTTAAAATAAATTTTACGAATTAATACATAGCTGATGAGGAAGAGTACAAAGAAACAGAAAGAGCTAGCCATGGAAACTTGTAAAAATGCTGTAGAAACCATTGTTCGCATAGACAAGAGCGTAATTAGTAAGAGTGTAATGGCTATGGAGAATGGTACAAATATAAGAATCGCCAATTCTTTAGCAATAACGGTAGCTAATTCTTTTTTAGATAGACCCAACTTACGGATACCAATATACTTTTCCTTCTCTTGTTGTAATGTTGTTTGTAAATAGAAGTACAGTATACTCATGGCAGCACTTAAGAAAATTAGGCTTAGCATGGAGCCGATAAAAAACATAACGCTTTTGACAAACATCTCTGTGTCATATAAATCAATTTTAGATGTTACATAACGTTCTCCAGGTAAAGACGGTATGTCGCCGGTAATAGTATTCGCCAATTCTGTATGGGCTGTCCAATCGTCTAATTCATAGATATAGGTTTTATAAACAGGGTAGTCAATAGCATCGTAAATGTCATCAGGAATAATGAAATAATTTTTTTGAAAACCAGTAGATAGCAGGTTTTGCTCTTGGGTTCTGGCTAGTTTGAAAGAGTTTATATACAGATCGTTGGCAGTGTTTATTATTGGCGCTACATCACGACTGCCAGCAACGGCAATAAACTCATCTTTACCTAGATCAGTTTCCTGCTGTTGTAACAGGTTATAATCTGATAATGCCATATAGCCGATACGTTGGTCCTCGTTTGATTTAAATTCAATATAATACTTGTGAGCTTGAACCGTTGATAAAGTTTTTTCAAGATAACCAAGATCAGCCTTTACCATATTGTCATCAGCTTTTGGATCAGCAATATATTGAAAGCTATATGGATAATTTTCTTCACTAGCCTTTTTTACATTGTAATAAGAGCTAAATAAAATGCTTGTACATAGAAAGACACCGCTTAATAGGATAGTAATGAGAAACAGCATATTTGCATGTGATTTCATTTTTGCATTTAAATTAGATGCCAAAAGCATATTTGTTTTTTGAAGATAGGCAGGAGACTTTTCATATATTTTCAAAAACAAACGAAATCCTTGTGCAATGACTAAATAAATCGTACTAAGAATGCTAATAAAAAATAATAGATAATAAAGAACACTTAAAGTGTCTACAATGGAATGCTCGATTTTTAGCAAGTAGGCTAATGTTGCAGTCATCATAATACTTAGTACTAATAACACATAATGTGGCTTAATGGGTTTTTCGATAACTGTATCACTTTTTAGGAGCTGGATAGAAGTTTCTTTATTAATGAACCTCGTAACGACTGTCGATATCACCACAAATAAAATCAGAAATAAGCCTATGGTTAAGCCCATTGCTTGAAGAGGCATGTACATCCCAAATGTATCTGCTTTTAAAACGACTTTTGCCCCCATCAAGAAAAGAGGCGTAATGACAAGTCCAAGAACGATAGCTGTCAGAATAGCTATGATGCCAATCAATAGATTTTCTCGGAAGACAAGCTTACGAATTTGCTTCATGGAAGCCCCAGTAATCATAAATATCCCTAAAGTTTTAGTCTTCTTACGTAAAAATGCCCTGATTGAATAGATGATGTAGATAAAAGAAAATAAATAAACGAGCATACTAGCTAACATCAAAGATATTCCAAGTGTTGAGTCTGGATCAAGGCTTTTCAGATTGGGATGAAAGACGATAACAGAAAATAGAAAGAAAATAATAATGGAAAACATACTACTCAAGAAATAAGAAACGTATGTCCATTTGTCACGTAAAATATTTTGGATAACAATATGGTTAAAGCTCATGCTGTCCACCACCTAGAAAAGCAAGCGTGTCCATAATTTCCTGATAAAATTGCTTGCGGTTGTTGCCCCGGTGTATTTCGTTATATAACTTACCGTCTTTAATAAAAATAATGCGATTGGCAAAGCTCGCTACATAAGGATCATGTGTCACCATGAGAATAGCTGTTTTAAGCCCTTGATTAATAGCAGAAAATAAATTCATGACATCATTGACTGCCTTGGAATCCAGATTTCCAGTAGGTTCGTCTGCTAACAATAAACTCGGCTCATGAATAACAGCACGAGCGATGGCTACTCGTTGTTTCTGTCCACCTGAAATTTCATAAATACGTTTAGGCAATAGTTCCTCGATACCGAGAAATTGAGCGACATCCTTTAAACGTTGATGCATTTTTGAAGCAGGTAGGCTATCTAACGTTAATGGCAATAAAATATTTTCTTTCACTGTTAATGTATGCACAAGATTAAAATCCTGAAATACAAAACCTAATTCAGAGCGTCTGAATTTGGCGAGCTCTTCATCATTTAATGCATAAGGATTATGATTGTTTATGACAATATCACCAGCGGTAGGACGATCAATAGTGGATACACTATTTAAAAATGTTGTTTTCCCACTACCTGAAGGTCCCATGACAGCTACAAATTCTTGTTGACGTAGCTGAAAATCGATACCGTTTAACGCCCTATAGGTGATCTCTCCGATGTATTCCTTTTGCAAATTGGTTACTTGTAGTATTGTGTTGCCCAAATTGAAACAACTCCTTTATGGTCATTAGATACCTTTAGTATAGAAAAGGAGCGGTACATAACCTATTTCGCTTGATGACGTGAAGATGACAAAGTTGTCATCTTCATTTTTTTTAGACTATTTGAAAAACGAATAGAAAAAGTAGTGACATGGTCAGAAGATTGTAAAGTGAAGGGATGCTCTAGTGTAGTTAAAATCTTTTGCACTAAATATAATCCGATACCTGTTGCTTCGCCATTCGTTCGTCCCTTCATGCCTGTATAAAATAAATCAAAGACTCGTGCTATTTCGCTAGTAGGGATCGTCTCACCCCGATTTTTTATGTGTAAAGCAGCATTATCATAATGGATATGGATTGTGCTTGCCGTTTCACTATATTTAATGGCGTTATTTAACACTTGATAAAGTACAATTTTTAACCACTTTCGATCAGAATAAATGATTTGGTCTTCAGCAAGCGTCAGCTTTGGGAAAACTTCCTTTGTGATAAAGTAATCCTTCAAATCATTGATGACTTCTTGCACGAGTCCTTTTAAAACAATAGGTTCAATTTTTAAATCAGCTACTAAATGAGAGGTGCGTTCATACGTTAATAACTGATTGAGGGTAAATGTCAATTTATCGCACTCCTTATTAATAATATGCCATTGCTGCAATTCGTCAGGGGTCTTGTTGGATGTAGATTGAACAATTAATTGAATAACAGATAGAGGCGTCTTCATTTGATGTGCAAAATGTGATAGAACTAGTTGCTTTTCATGTGCTTGTTCCTCTAATCTTTGTTGTTGGGTTAAAAATAAATACTGCATTTGTCTTAGCTTTTCGCTATAGTACTGCTCAATAGATGCACGTGGTTCAAATAGATGGAGGTCATCCTGTGTGTGGATCTTTTTTTGTAAATGATGATAAAACTTTCTTCTACGATAATAACGACCAAGTAGCCACAGAATAAACAGAAAGCTGACAAGAAAGATAAAGTAGGCATAGTGTGATGATAGGTCATCTAATACATGAATAATCAAAGGTAATAGTAGAAAGCTTATGCTATAGAGAATGATGATACTAAGATGATCCCGAAAGAATAACTTCATTTACCTTCCTCCACCAATTGGTAACCAAGACCACGAATGGTTTTAATCTCAAGTTGAGAGTGAACAGCTTCCAATTTTCTACGTAGCCGACCAATATTCACAGACAAAGTATTTTCCTCAACAAAGGTTTCATCATCCCAAATAGCACTTAAAAGCTTTTGACGAGGCACTACATTAGGGTAGGCTTCGAATAATAACTTACTAAGCTGCATTTCTTTTAGCGTTAACAGGCTCTCATTGCCTTTCGTTTGAAGACGAACTGTATCTGGATTAAGTGTAGTATTGGCTATGGTCATGGTAATTGTCTCGGTTAAAGCATATTCTCCATAGGTACGTCGAAGTAGCCCATTAACTTTTGCCATAAAGACATCTAATGAAAATGGTTTCGTGATAAAGTCATCCGCACCATTTTCAATTCCATATACTTGATCAATATCATTTACTCTGGCGGACACAATGATGATGGGACATGTTGAGAGTTGACGGATTTTTCGTGACCAAAAATAGCCATCATAAGTTGGGAGATTAATATCCATAATGACTAGATGTGGTTGTATAGCGCTAAATTCTTCTATAATATGTGGGAATTGTTGTACAGTATAGCATTCAAACTGATATTTGGATAAATGCTCGACAATCAGTGAAGCTATATTTGCATCATCTTCTATTATGTAAATTTTGTACATACCTATCGACCCTTCCTTTATCCTATATGTATAATGTACCCTGATTTCCAAAAATCTATAGAAGAATTGTAACTTGAAACTTGGTGGAAGAGCCACTACAAAACAGAATAGAGAATGTTATGACTATTTTTAGTAACAACACTTTTAAATTATAAAAGTAAAGCTGAAATGAGGGGGGATTGTGTAGTAAAAGGTTGTGAGGAAGAGCTATAAATTGCTGATTGTTCTTCATATAGAAATAAAAACTTTAAGACTAAATAAATTGAACTATATGGATATTATAGTTCGATTTATTTTTTTATTGTATTCAGAATAGAGGGAGAATTAATTAGTTTTTAAGTATTCTTTAAGAGATATGACGTATGATGATTGAATAAATATATCGAAGTTTGAGTTGAAACATAGATAAAGTTTAACGAAAAAATCATCTCAATGGGAGAAATGATCTATTGTGGGTAAATTCAAGTTAAAGTTATCGTTTCTTATTGTTAGTATGACGATAATAGTTGTACTCGCGGCATCTAGTATTAGTATTTGGAGTAGCTATCTAAATTTTAATGAAATTTTGCAGGAAAATAAAAAAGATATGAAAGAAACCTATGTAAAGGAAGTTTCAACACTTACAGAAGACTATTTACAAGGCTCTATGACAGATGAACGTTCATTAGAACCATATGTGGAGCAGGTCGTTGATACTTTACTTGATGAAAGAGTTGTTTCTTTTAGTTTGCTTTTTAAGAAAACCATTGTCCCTATCATTATAGTAGTAGTTATTGTATTGGGACTAGCTATATGGTTAGCTCTAAAAATTACGCGACCACTAAAGGATCTTGCAACAAGAATAGAGATAGGGGAGACATTACAGGGAACAGAGGGTATTGCTGATTGGTATTACGAAGTAAAATTATTGAAAAATAATGTGCAAAATATGATGATTTGTTCCGAAAGTAAAATCACTGATTTAACAGAGCAATTGAACCTAGATTCATTGACGGGAATTCCTAATCGAAGAAGAATGGATCAAACTTTACAAGAGTTGATTGTACATAAAGTGCCACATGCAATCATCTTAATTGATTTAGATGATTTTAAAAGTATAAACGATACATATGGTCATACAGTAGGGGATGAGGTTCTAAAGGCTTTTGCTAATCATATGCAAAGTAGTATAAAGGACCCGGGTTTATGCTTTAGATATGGCGGAGAAGAGTTTATGGTCATCTTGCCTTCAATGAACATAGATGCTGCTGTACAATTAGCAGAAAACTTACGGATTAAACAGGCTTTACAGGAAACAGTGTGTGGTAGACCAGTAACCATGTCTGCTGGAATTACGGCTTTTACACCAAATGTCCAGAGTCCAAATCAATTAATAGAAATTGCAGATCATGCTTTGTATAAGGCTAAACAATCAGGAAGAAACTGTTTATGTGTCGTTAGGAATATGAGACAAATGATTATTAAATAATGTAGGAAAGCATGCTAGTGTACGGTACTAGCATGCTTTTTCGTGTCCCCAATTAAAATGAAAGAATTAAAAGCTTGCTGACCGTTTTATCAGAATATGGATTTGTAATGGACGTTCTCTATTTTATATACCTAGCTCCAAGAATAGTTCGATGTAGACATACACTCACCATAATAACTTCGAAAATGAATAGCATTTTCATTATAAGAAACGGCAAATTCTCCAAAACATCATAAGTAAATTTTTTGATGAGATTAAGTTCACAGCGGTTTTATCTTAGTTTGGAACTTCTCTTCTATTTTGTTAATCGTCTTCTCTAAATGAGTTTTTGAAATCGGTTTTAATAAATACTCGAAAGGTTGTACATCAACTGCCTGAACAACATAATCACGATAGGCAGTTACAAAAATAATACAAATATTTTTGTCCCAAGTTTTTAATAATTGAGCAACTTCTATGCCGTTCATTTCTGGCATTTCAATATCTAAAAATGCTACTTGAAAATCCAAAGTTGGCCCTTCTAAAAGTAGGTCTTTAGCTGTAGTAAAAGTTTGAATGACCTCGATATTATCAAATTTGTTTAAATGTTTTTTCATGCTTACAAGAGCTAATGGCTCATCGTCCACCACAATTACCCGAATCACTTAAGGAACCACCTTTCGATAAATATGACTATAGGATCAGATTGAGATATCTATTTTAGATCCTTTATATGGGTGTGTAGGAGCTTGCTGCTGAGGTAGTTCTTGTAGTAATTCAATAGCTGTAGATGTGTTTAAATTAAGTGCTTTTTGCATGACGCTCATCTGTACGGTTTGTTGAAGCTCCATCAGCTGGGAAGACATAAGTGAATTTATTTCCATTTCTACATTCCCTCCTTTTCTTTTTTATCGGCTAAAAATAGCAAATATCTAATATAAAAAAGTCCTAAATGGCCCTACTAAATTATAGATTTATTCGCAACGAATTGGTTAAATTACTAAAAAATTAATTGAAATTGTATATTTTTCCGTTTTTATAGTAATAATTCCTAATATCAGGCAGCTAGTCCTGAGTTATTAATTTGCAAACTTATTGTTGTTTACATAATAGAGCGTTCAACTCTAGTGTGCTAGCAACAGATTTGCAACAAATAATAAAATGATGGAGGTATTACTAAACATGAAGAAAAGAGCATTAGCTTTAGCGGTAGTATTGACATTTGGTGTGAGTCTCTATGCTAGTCCTTCCTTTGCTAAGGACAAATCGCCAGGCAATATACTATGGGCACTCCCGCAAATTTATAATTTAACTGTAGGTGAGTTCCAGCAACTAAATGAGATGGAGTCGTTATGGTTTTATCCAGAGCAAGACTTAGTAAAAGACACGACAAAAGCCGAAGAACCATTGGGTGATGAATATGTCATCAAAGGTGGTGACACATTGTTTTCGATTGCCCGTATTAATAATGTAACAGTAGATGAATTAAAGACATGGAATAACCTAGCTTCAGATTTGATTTTAGCTGGCGAATCATTAGCTATTAAGGCTTCGGCTGCAAAACCGAAACCAAAAGCTTCTGAGGGAATTGCATCTGCAAAGCCTGCAACATCAGCGCAAACAAAACCTGCAAGTGCACCAGCGACAGGTTCTGGTAAAACATTAACAATGCGTGCTACTGCCTATACAGCCTATTGTGAAGGTTGTTCAGGAATTACAGCAAATGGTACAGATATCAGATCTAATCCTAATTTAAAAGTAATTGCTGTAGATCCACGAGTAATTCCTCTTGGTACGAGGGTTTGGGTGGAAGGCTATGGTGAAGCAGTAGCGGCTGATACAGGTGGAGCTATTAAAGGTAATAAAATCGATGTATTTATTCCTACTGAAGGACAAGCACTTCAATGGGGTGTTAAAACAGTAACGGTAAAAATTTTAAATTAGATATGGAAAGGGGGTTTCTCTAACTTTGAGAAATCCCTTTTATCTTGATTGAATGGCTATTCAAATAGCCAATGAAATAGAATCATTGCCGAAGCGTAATTGATTACTTGTGCATAAGTACTGGGTAAGTTGGAAATCATCAGAAAGAGAGGAGGTATTTTTATGAAAAAACTAAGTTTAATTGGCCTTTCATTATTATTTTTTGTTGCTGGTTGTAGTTTTTTTGATAAGAAAGAAGAAAAGGTAACGGTAAATGCGTCGTCCCCTTTAACAGCCACTGCAAAAGTGATTGGTGCTAATAATGAAAGCTATGGGAATGCATATTTTCAAGAAGAAGATAATGGCGTTATGATGACGCTCGCGTTAACAGGCTTACCACCAGGCACACATGGTATCCATATTCATGAAGTAGGAAAATGTGAACCACCTAAATTTGAATCGGCAGGTGCCCATTTTAATCCAACAAACAAGGAACATGGTAAATTAAATCCTAATGGCTATCATTTAGGGGACTTACCAAACTTGGAGATTGGTGACGATGGCAATGTGGATCTAAATTTTTTAGCTGAGGGATTAACTTTACAAAAAGATCAACCTAATTCTTTATTAGATAGTGATGGAAGTGCCATTGTTATTCATGAATCAGCGGATGACTATAAAACAGATCCTGCTGGTAATTCTGGTGCGAGAATAGCTTGCGGTGCCATTCAATAGAATAAAATTTGAAACTGTATCTGAACGACATAAGATGCAGTTTTTTTGTGCTGTTTTCAAAAAAATGGAAACGTGATGGGGTTTGATCTAATTATGCGATAGGTTTTATATTTATAATGCATAATGTGTATAATTTATTGCATTTTGCTAAAATCATATTGTATAATTCTTTTATCAGAAAATTCAATTAAATAGGAGTGGTAAAATGGGTAAGTTGTTAAATTCAAAGTTTGAAACGTATTTAATGGATCAAGAGTTTGATTTACGTGAAGAGGAAGAGAAAAATGAGGAGCAAATGGTGAAGATTCAGTATGAAGAGTATCCAGAAGGGTTTTTTACAAGTTTATAATGAAAATTTGATGGGCTATGTTGAAAGTATATTAACTTTTAACATAGCCCATTGTATTTTATGCCTCTATTTATAAATGACTTTTTCAGAGCATATGAATGTAGTATATCATTTTAATAAGTTGATTAGGTCTGAAGACATATGTACTTTTCTGAAATAGATTCATGTATAATGAGAAACAAAAATGCGTATAGAGGTGTAGTTATGTCGAAAGCTTTAACAGTTGAAGAAACGATTTACCAATGGTTTGATCATTTTCACAAGTATCCAGAAGTAAGTTGGAAAGAGTTCGAGACCACTAAGAAAATTGCTTCAATACTGGATGAATTACATGTTAGTTATCGTTTACTAGGTGATATACCTGGATTAATAGCTGAAATTGGAACAGGGAATGAAATCGTTGCAGTACGTGCTGATATTGATGCTTTATGGCAGGAAGTTGATGGAAAATGGCAAGCCAACCATTCTTGTGGACATGATGCCAATATATCAATGGTTCTTGGTGCATTATTACTACTGAAAGATCACAACTTACAACATCGTGTTCGTTTTATTTTCCAACCTGCTGAAGAATTAGGAAATGGCGCATGTGCAACGTTTGATAGAGGCGCAGTTGAGGGAGTATCACATTTATTTGGTGTTCATTTAAGACCGATAGAAGAATTACCACTTGGCAAAGTTTCGCCTGCTATTCATCATGGTGCTGCTTATTTTTTAGAGGGAACTATTCAAGGTATTGATGCCCATGGTGCAAGACCACATCAAGGTAAAAATGCCATTGATGTTATTATGGCCGTGCAACAAATGCTACACAGTATTCATTTATCACCATTTGAACCGCATTCTGCTAAGTTAACAAAAATTATTGCGGATGGTGGTAGTACAAATATTATTCCTGGTAATGCTTGTTTCTCAATGGATGTTCGCGCACAACATAATCAGCAACTTGAATTGCTGCGTAGTAAAATTGAATCTGGCTTGAAATCGATACAGCAACAATATGATATTGACATGAGTTGGAATTGGATAGATTTCACACCAGGTGCTGAAGTTTCATCGATCGCTGCAAATATGGCGAAAGCTGCCATCATCGAAGCTTTAGGGGAAGAACATTTAGCAGACGAAATCACTACACCGGGTAGTGATGATTTCCATTTTTATACAGTTAAAAAGCCGGAATTAAAAGCTGCAATGATTGGAATTGGTGCAAATTTAACGCCAGGACTGCATCACCCTAAAATGACATTTGATCGTAGTGCCTTAATTGATGCTGCGAAAGTACTTGCATGTGTATTAGAAAAAAAGCCTGAATAAAAAATTTTTTAAAAAGCTATCTGAAAAAATGTAACTATTTTTTCAGATAGCTTTTTTGCATGAACATTTTTAATAATGCATGGATATTCAAGGGTTTGCATTGTTTTTTATTGCTACTTGAAAGCGTTTTATTACGCTAAAATAAAGGGATTTGCTAGGGAAGCATAAATTTTTTGCGTTGACTTTTAATTTTTTGAATATTAAGCTAAAAAACGTAAAAAATTATTTGCGTCTTAGAAAAACCGAAAAGGGATTTGGTGCAAAAAAAGGGGATGGAAAAATGAAAAAGGATATTAATGCGGGCTGGGCACTACTAACTTTTGCAATTATGATTATTACTATGTTGATTACAGTAGTTGTTTTAGAGCAAAGTCCTCACGTACCTCTTCTTGTTGGCACAACTGTAGCAGCAATTGTTGCCAAAATGCATGGATACAAATGGACTGAAATTGAAGAAATGATGTATAAAGGAATACGTCTGGCATTACCTGCCATTGTTATTATTATTTTAGTAGGTTTGACAATTGGGGCTTGGATAGGCGGCGGAGTCGTAGCAACGATGATTTTCTATGGCCTAAAGTTAATTTCTCCTGCGTGGTTCTTAGTGACAATCATGGTGTTATGTTCAATCGTGTCATTAGCTATTGGTAGCTCATGGTCAACGATGGCGACAATTGGTGTCGCAGGTATGGGTATTGGTTTAAGTATGGGTATTCCAGCGGCTATGATTGCCGGTGCAGTTATTTCAGGTTCATATTTTGGAGATAAAATGTCACCGTTATCAGATACAACGAATCTAGCAGCAGGGTTAACAGGTACTGACCTATTTGATCATATTAAGCATATGCTTTACACAACGATTCCAGCGTTGATTATTTCACTTGTTGTTTTTGGATTTTTGGGTAGAAAATTTGCAGAAGTTTCAATGCAATCTGAAGAAATTTTAACTACGTTAAAAGTGATGGAAGAAAGCTTCGTTATTTCTCCTTTACTATTACTAGTGCCAGTGGGAGTTATTGTATTAGTGGCTAAGAAAGTGCCAGCAATTCCTGCTTTAATTATTGGAATTGTATCCGGTTTCTTACTACAAATTTTTGTACAAGGTGGTTCAGCTGCAAGTGCTGTACAAGCATTACAGGCGGGCTTTGAAATCTCAACAGGTAATCATATGGTGGATGATTTATTTAACCGCGGTGGTTTAGACTCTATGATGAATACGGTTTCAATGACGATCGTAGCGATGACATTTGGTGGTATTTTAGAGTATTCAGGAATGTTAAAGGCATTGATGAATGTAATTGTGAAGTTTGCTAAATCTACAGGAAGTCTTATTGCTTCAACGATTGCAGCATGTGTAACAACCAATGCAACATGTTCTGAGCAATATATTTCAATTGTTGTTCCTTCACGTATGTTCGCAGGTGTCTATCAACAACGTGGTTTACATTCTAAAAATCTATCTCGTGCATTAGAGGATGGGGGAACATTAACATCTGTTTTCTTCCCTTGGAATACTTGTGGCGTGTTTATTTTAGCAACGCTAGGTGTAGGTGCTATGGAATATGCGCCATATGCAATCCTTAATTTTGTAGTACCGATTATATCTATTATTTATGGCTATATTGGATTTGCCATTGTGAAATTAACACCAGAAGAAATGGCAGAAGCTGAGAAGCGTAAAAAGGAACGAGAAGTGGAAAATACAGATAATATGGTAATGGCTGACTAAAATAAAAATTCTCGTAGATCCGTTTGTATCTACGAGAATTCTTTTATAGGGAAGCTTAGTAGGTTGCAAAATTCAATTGATAAATTTTGCGAGGACGTCCTTGTTGATGGGTCATTTCTTCGCCAACAATTTTTACATAACCATTATCAACTAATTTTTTGATAATACGCTCTGTAGTACGTCGAGTTACTTGTAGGTATTCTGAAAGATTTTGAGATGTAAATTGAGCTGATTGTCGTTCATTGCTGAAATTAATTAATTTAGAAATATTTAATGGACTTAAACTTGTGAGCTTCGCCATTTGTAAAACATAAGGATCATCTGTTTTTAAAGAAACTTTACCTTCTGTATTGGGGAAAGGTCCTAATAAGTTTTTATGTTCATCAAGAATATAAATCTCGAAAGGTTTAGTAAATGTTAAAGCATGCTGAGCATTTTGTGTGGCTTCTAAAATGGAATAACCATAGCCGAATGCTAACTTAAATGGTTGTTCAACTTGCTGTATTAGCTGTTCTAAGTTTTCCTTTTCTAGGGCGTTTTGGAGATGTCCAGCCGTTGTATATAGCTCAAAGGAATGCGCTGAAATTTGCTTATAAGTTGAAAAGGTAGCTTTCACAATTTGATTTAAAACAGTTGATTCAATTGAAGAATCTTTAGGGATTTCTAATAGTCCCACTACAGCCTTAAAAGATTCTGATTTCGTTAACAATGATTTGGATTTTGTTTCTTCAAGACATTGAATAATAGACTTGGTAGCATCTAACATTCGCATTGCTGGTATTTGAAGTGCTTGTAATTTATCAAATACACTATGAATACTTGTAATGACAAAATCAATACTTTTAGAATTCCACAAGGCGATATGGCGTTTTAAGATATTCTCAGTTGGTTCAGTAATCGAAATATGCTGAACATGTGGTTTTTGACCATGATATTCTATTTCTGCTAAAACATTATCAACGAATGCGGGATTCATTACATCAATGGATATCCTGTCGATTGCTACAGCATGCTTGGCTACTAGTGATAACAGTGTTGTAGAAATGGTTGTTTCATCTTGTTTAATGTAATTCCAGGGTATTGGTATTTCTGAAAGTAATGATTGAGTGTGCAAATAGGGTAATGTTCCTCCGAATAATATTGCATCACATGGTTTTATTTGCTTCATTAAAGTAGGCGCTTCAGAGGGGTGGCTGTAAAGATAAAATTCTAATTGAATATCGGCTATGTTTTGTGCGATACTAATAATACGAGTCATAAATGCTTTTGAACAAATAATCGCTATTTTGGTAGACATGGGCATCGATCCTTTTCTATTTTTTTAAACATTTAGCGACGTATTAGCGACAAATTTAACGACTAAGGAGACTGATTACGATGAAAATTAAACAAGTAGAAATTTTTGCTATACATTTACCGCTAATTGATCCATTCATCATTAGTTATGCTACATATGATACAATGCCTTCCATTATTTTAAAAGTAACTACCGATACAGGTATTGTGGGGTATGGTGAAGCAGTTCCTGATGAACATGTAACAGGTGAGTCATGGGAAAGCACATATGCTGTGCTAAAACATCAACTTGTCCCGGCGGTTATTGGAGAAAATCCAATGGCCTTTGAAAAACTGCACGATAAAATGAATAAAGTTGTGAAAGATGTACCAGCAGCAAAAGCAGCTATCGATATTGCTTGCTTCGACATTGCTGGGAAAGCGTTAGGGGTTCCTGTATACCAACTTTTAGGTGGACGTTATCATGAAAAATTCCCAATCACACATGTACTCAGTATTGGAACACCTGAAGCAATGGCAGAAGAGGCAGCAAACCGAGTAGAAATGGGCTATCGTTCGTTTAAAATGAAGGTAGGTACAGAGGTTATTCGTGATGTTGCCCGTATTAAAGCGGTACGTGAGCAAGTAGGTGAAAACATTGCCATTCGAGTTGATGTAAATCAAGGATGGGGTAATGCAGCCACTACGTTACAAGGCTTACGTGCCATGAAAGAATTAAATATCGATTGGTTAGAGCAACCTGTTGATAGCGAAGACATTGATGGAATGGTGGAAATTAAATCAAAGTCTGATGTAGCATTAATGATTGATGAAGGACTACGAGGCGTACGTGAAATGCGTGAAATTATAGCCAAGCGTGCAGCAGATAAAGTAAATATTAAATTAATGAAGTGTGGAGGCATCTATCCTGCTATGAAGCTTGCTGTTATGGCGGAAATGGCAGGTATTGAATGTCAAGTTGGTTCTATGGTAGAGTCGTCAGTTGGTTCTGCTGCTGGTTTCCATGTAGCATTCTCTAAGAAGATTATGACGAGTGTAGAACTAACGGGTCCATTAAAATTCTCAAAAGATGTTGGGAACTTACACTATGACGTACCATTTATTTGCTTAAATGAAAAACCAGGATTAGGTGTAGATGTAGATGAAGATGTAATCCAGGAATTATGTAAGTTTTCAACTGTTGTCACAGCCTAAGGAGGCGCAATATGGAAATTATCTATGATGGTATGCTTGGAGAGACACCGTTTTTTGTCATCAAATTAACGCCCCAGCATTTACAGCAAATCGAGGGGCTACAAGTTGAGGTTTATGAAGCATTAGCAGACCAAAGTATCCTACAACCCTTGAGCACAGAGGAATTTGAATATATTTTAACTGGTCATGGAATGATGATAGGTGCTTATGTAGGGGAAGAATTGATTGCCTTTCGTGCACTGTTAAATCCGCCTATTGATGAAGAACATCTTGGTTATGATTGTGGAATTGCAGAAAACGAATTTCACCGTGTTTTATATCAGGAAATATCGAATGTTTCACCGAAATATCGAGGTTACGGATTACAGAGAACATTAGCTACAGTAGTGATGGAAAATATCGATTTAGAAAAATACGATTATGTTTGCTCCACTGTAAAGCCATATAATATTCCGAGCTTAAAGGATAAATTCTCGCAAGATCTCGTTATTAAAGGCTTGAAAATTAAATATGTAGATAAGCTTCGTTATATCTTCTATAAAGACCTAATGCAAGAGATGCCCTCCACCTTCACTGAAAAACAAGTGATATCAATGGGAGACACGACTGCGCAACAGCAACTTTTAAAACAAGGTTTCCTTGGCACGACTATGTACGAAGAAAACAACGATTGGTTTGTTGTATACGAAAAATAAAGCATAAAGCCTTACCCTTTCACATGAATTTGTGGAGGGTAAGGCTTTTTTATAGGGTTCTATTATTTCTTCATTGGACAAAAACCACAAGCCATTAAACCTGGGATATCTTTAGAGAAACAGCATGATTTTCTTACAGGAACATTGACTAAATTAGTCGGACTAAGGCCACCTGTATATTGTGCCCACCAAGATTTATTGGAGAAGCGTGCCCATGTTTTAGGATCTTCTAAAGCTTCGATATCCTCCATGGCTTGGTCGGCTAAGCCAGGATTAGATAATAATATATGATAATGCCATAGCAAATAACCAAAGAAATTTTCCCAAATGGTAAGAGGGGAGATGGATGTTACTTTACGAAGCTGTTGGACAATGATATGGCCATCGTAAAGAATTTTTTCAATAACAGCTTGACGTTCATCTTCATCAACGTAGCGCCAGTCATTAGGGTTAGCGAACATGGCAACAGTAAAGCTACTAAATTCCTTTGCAGCATCAAAACGCAATTCAAGCGGTTTACCATCCCATACTTCGTCATAAGCGGCAAGCATATAAAACTGCATAGCAAAAAACATACCATAGCGGCGTGCAAAGTGAGAAATAGCGGCCGTTTCTGTTGCTGCATCTGTTATACCCATCATGAGGTTTAAAAAATCAGGATGGTAAAAGTCTTTATGTATATCAGCTAAGGTAAATAAAGTTCGCTTAGGTTCAGTTGTATAAATACTATAGGAGTTTAATTGTTGAACTTGATCCATTGTTAAAGCTGGCATGGTCATCCTCTTTTCCTTTGAACTTCTGTTAATTTCATTATAAAGTAATCATTTTTGCTTCACAAATGGAATATCATGTAGTAAAATACATTAAACATATCCGAAAGGTAGGTTTTAGGATGTCACTGCTTCATACAATTCCAAGGCCACTAGTTAGACTGAACCAGTGGACTATTCTTTTAAGTGTTATTTTATCATGGATAACAGGGTTGACATGGATATTGGTTATACCACTAGCTGCAAATTTACTAGGTATTTTATGTAACTATAACCCAATACTTCGTGTAGGGAAGCTCTTTTTAACAAAGCCCCCATCCGCGTATATACCAGAGGATGCTCAGCAACAAAAATTTAATTCCAGTATTGCCAGCCTTTGTTTAGCAGCGGGTCTATTAGGTTATCTATTACATTGGCAGGTTGTTGGTCATATCTTTACCGGCATGGTTGCTATTGCATCTTCCATCGCAATAGCAGGCTTTTGTATAGGCTGTTTTCTACATTTTCAGTTGAAGCAATGGCAGTACCGACGCTCATTAAAAAAATCTTTTTAAAAAAGTAAAAAAATTATTAGATTATGATTGACATTTTAATTGATAATGATTATCATTATCGTATAAAGATTATTCCTCCTCTACAATACAGTGTAGAGAGGATGAACTTTAGCTACTTTTCTCCAGAAGTTTGCTAGTTCATGATTACGCTCCTAAAACCCCCCTCATTTTTTGGGAACGTGAAAATCTCAGACGACTCATTCTAATTTTAGAATAGAGTCGTCTTTTTTGTGCTAGCTAAAAAACAGCCCATAAAATGAGCTGTTAGGAAGTTGTATTTTGTTGTACAGCATTCTTTTTTCCAATGATCATTGTATAGTAGCTATGTAATAGCATACCAACAATGATGACACCAAGACCTGCAAGTGCGATAGGGCTAGGGAAGGCAATTCCTAATAGTAATACCTCACCAATAATAACAAAAAGAATTTCTGTTGACTGAGTTGCTTCCACCGCAGCTAGTCTACCCTGATGGTCTCTTACGCGATCCGTTGCTATGAAAAATAGAACCGTTGCAATAACGCCTGAACTAATCCCGACAAGTAATGATTGGAACATCTGACTTGCTGAGGGAAGTCCTACTGTAAGGATGGCATAAAAAGCCATGATGATCCATGCTGGCATCGAAGCGATCGTCATACCTAATACTCGCTGAAAAGTATCGATTCGTCCACCGCAAACTTCCATCATTTTGCGATTGCCAAGAGGGTAAGCAAAAGCTGCTACGATAACAGGTAAAATACCAAGCATTAAACTTCTAAACGACACTGATTGTGCATGAGGTATTTGTATAAGCAGAATACCTACTAAGATGACACATGAAATAAGCAGAGATATGAAAGGTATTTTTTGACGAACTGTTTTACCAGCAATGACCGAAACAAAAAGGGGAGCTAATAATACACCAGCAACAATTGTAAATTGCCATGTACCAGAAACCAACCAACCTGGACCAAAAGCTGCAGCAAATGTTAATGGTGCATAAAATAAAACAAATCCAACAAAGCTCCACAGCAGCCACGAAATGGGTTGTGCTTTTATTTCACCAGAAAGCTGTGAAAAGCCTTTACGATAAAAGACAATGATGAGCAAGAAGGGGAGCATAAAAAAATAGCGTAATGATGCACTCCATAGCCAACTACCACCTTGCATTTCCATTGCGTGATTTAAAATAAATGTCACGGCAAAGAAAAGTGAAGCTAAAATACCTAATGCAATTTCTTTCATAAAGATCACCTCAATTTGAGTTTATAACCTCAAACCCTTTATGTAATTTGAAAATTCAGTAATTATTACTGAAAAAATTACGAAGAGAGAAAAAAGCCTCTCTTCGTAACTATGAAAATTTTCATTATTCCTTACGTGAATGCTTATCGAAATAAACGAGTTCACTCCAAAAAACTATTTTGCTTGCTGTTCAAAAAGCTGAACGATTTCAATAATTACCTGAGTTGCCTTTTCCATTGTTTCAGCAGATACATATTCAAATTTACCATGCATGTTTTCGCCACCAGCGAAAATATTTGGTGTTGGTAAGCCCATATATGATAATTGTGAGCCATCTGTACCACCACGAATTGGCAGGGTATTCGGCGTAATATCTAATTTTTCCATTGCAGTACGTGCAATGTCAACAATTTCTTTTACAGGCTCAATTTTTTCACCCATATTGTAGTATTGATCTTCAATGGTAATACTCAGTGCATGCTCGCCAAATTGTGCTTGAATTTTAGCTGCAGCATCACGCATTAATTGTTTTTTCTCTTCAAATTTTTGGCGATCATGGTCACGCACGATATAAGATAGCTCAGTATGCTCAAGAGCCCCTTTGAAGCCCATTAAATGAATGAAACCTTCATAACCTTCAGTCTTTTCAGGAACTGCGTCAGCAGGCATTTCATTCTGGAAGGCGATAGCCATTGTAATAGCATTCACCATTTTATTTTTCGCAGAACCAGGATGGACGCTCGTTCCTTTTGTAACTACTTTTACGCCAGCAGCATTGAAGCTCTCGTATTGCAGCTCACCAAGTGGTCCACCATCCATTGTATAGGCATATTCTGCTCCAAAAGCAGCAACATCAAATTTATGTGGACCACGACCAATTTCTTCATCTGGTGTGAAAGCTACACGAATTTTACCATGCTTAATAGTAGGGTTTTTAATGAGGTATTCCATTGCCGTCATAATTTCAGCAATTCCAGCCTTATCATCAGCCCCTAATAATGTAGTGCCATCTGTTGTGATAAGTGTTTGGCCCACATAATTTTTAAGCTCAGGGAAGTCAGTTGGAGACATAATTAAGTTTTCATTTAACTGAATATCTCCGCCATCATAATTATCTACGCGCTGTGGCTTTACATTTGTGCCCGTGTAGTCAGTGGCTGTATCAACATGGGCTAAAAAGCCGATAGTTGGTACTTCTTTATCTGTATTAGCTTCTAATGAAGCAAATAAATAGCCATTTTCATCTAATGTAATGTCTGTTAAACCAATTTCGACAAGTTCGTCTTTTAAAACATGCAATAGGTCAAATTGTTTTTGTGTAGAAGGAGTTGTTTCGCTTGTGAAGTCTGATTGTGTATCAATTTTTGCATAGCGTATTAATCGCTCAATTACTTGTTCTTTCATAAGTATGGCCTCCTAATGTGTATATGTTAAAATTCTTTGTGCATTCACAAAGCCGATTCCAGATGCAATTATGCCTTGGCATAATTGATATTATTGTAACACTTTACTTCGGATTTCGGAATATTGAAGGATACTTAAAGCAATAAGTAATTGGGCGCTATAATAAGTTAGCATGATAACTTCATGTGACAATGCTAGTGGCATGACAAATTTATTAATAGCTAAATAGGAGTCAGATGCAATAAATAATAGTGCGCCACTTGTTGCCAAAGTAGAACCGGTTTTAATAGCCGTCCATCCCATCGTGAGAATCACCGAGATATAGGTGATCACTGCGATACCGAGTATGATTTCACCTGTTTTAAAGACGGACCCTGCAATCCAGATGGTCATGCTTGCTCCGTAAAGCAGTAAGAGTATTTTTGCCCACGTGGGTATTTGCCGCTCGTTTGCGGTAGAAAAAGCAAAAATATAAAAGATATGCCCGATAAGAAAGCTAGTTAGACCAATTAAAAACCACTGCAATGTATAGTCTCCAATCATGCAAAATAGAAGCCCAGTAATAATCAAAAGTTGGTATTTTTTAATATGTAATGGCTTCTGAATCACAGCTAGAATAATGATGAGCAACATGGGAATCACTTTAAAAATGAGTTTTAAACTTTCCGCAATATGGGAAAAGAAAAAAATATAATAAAGACCAAATAAAATAATGACACCTATTAATAATTTTTTTAACAAAATTTTCAGCTCCTTTCCTTTTGAAATTCAATATTTATGGTAGAATTCCTTTCTGTACAACGTATGTATGAAACTTTTTTAGTATGTAACCGTAAAGTAAGTAGAGAGAAAGATGAAGAGAGGATGAACCAAATGACTAAGCTACTGATAGCTTCTGCAGTCATTGCATTGATCGCGAGTGTGTTAGTGACGCCGCTTATTACGAAGAAGCGAGAAGATGGACAATCGAAAAAGGTAATTGGATACTTTTTTATTGGTGTCTTTGTATTAGGATTTCTAGCCACAGGAATCACGTTATATGTAACAAAAATTGATGTAAACTGGCTTGTTTTTTGGCCTGCTATTATTTTATTAACGTTAGCTGGTGCCCTGCTTGCAAGTGGTATCGAACGGAAAATAAAAGGTGTTTTATTTTTAGCTAGTTTAGGTGTAGCTGTGTATGTATTATCAGCACCTTTATGGAATGCTAATGAAAAATTTAAGTCATCGGAAATGAAGGAAGAAGTTGAGATAAAACCATTCGATGAGACACAAACACCTGCAAGTGTTCCACCGAAATTTGCTCGCAATAAAATGAAAAAGGCTTTCGGACAAGTGCCAAACACGAGCTACTATGAATTAGGGCGCTTACAAATCCAAAAAGTGAAAGGCGAATATGTTTATATCGCACCAGTTGAATTTTCAGGATTCTTTAAATGGATGAATGGTGGTACAACACCTGGTTACTTCATAATGAGTGCTACCGATTCAGCAGATAATCCTAAATTTATCAAAGAGGAAATGAAGTATGTTCCTTCGGCATATTTAAATGCTAATTTAGAACGTCATATGCGTTTACAAAATCCATTCCTTATTTTTTATGGTGACGTACAGCTTGAGGTAGATGATGAAGGAAAGCCATATTACATTCGCTCATATGGGGAATTTATTTCTGCACGAAATGGCTTTGATGTGAAAGGAATTGTCTTGGTTGATGCGCTGACGGGGAAATCAGAGGTAATTAAACTGGATCAAATACCTGAATTTATTGATGGTGCTGTATCACCAGAGACAGTAAGTTTACAAAACAGTTATTTCGGTAATTATGTACATGGTTTTTGGAATAGTATGTTTGGTAAAAAGGATGTAAAGATTCCTTCTGATGAAGGAACAGAATCGAATGTTAGCCCAATTTTCGATGAGAAGGGTGATATGTATTACTTTACGGATTTTACAAGTCCTAAAGAAGGTGTCGATTCAATGTTAGGCTATTCTCTAACTAACGCACGAACAGGGAATGCAACATACTATACAGGGAATCAAGATTCAAGCTATATGGATTCCCAAGGTAATTTACAAATAATCGAGAAGAAATTTATTGAGAAAAAGTGGAATGGTGAAATGCCGGTGTTGTATAACTTTTATGGAGAGGCGAGCTGGCTGACAGCAGTGCTAGATTCCAATGGTTTCTTACAAAACTATTTTATCGTGTCTGCAGCCAATCCTGAAATTTCCGTTTACGCTACTACTCCTAAGGAGGCATTGAAATTATATAAAACTGCCTTAAGTCGAGGAGGAAACACAGTAGATGGTAGCTCAAACGCGGAAGAGAAACAAGTAAGTGGTAAGGTATTGCGCGTATATAAAGAACGTCTAGGCGATTTTACAACTGTATCTTTCTTATTAAACAATGGCGAAAATTATTTAGTGAGTGCTGAAACAGAACCTTTGGTAATTTATTTACAAGAGGGTGATGAGGTAATTCTCACTTATGGAGATACAGGAGAGCAGTTCCTACCAGTTCGCTCTCTCATTATTAAAGGACTACAATAACAGAACAAAAGACGATCTTGAAATAATTAAGATCGTCTTTTTTATGTAGATTGTCCTTGGACATAAGTAAGCATTTTTTCTTTATGGTTCATAAATAGTTTTTTTGCATGATCATTTAGTGTGAAAATTTCCTGTAAATATCCTTTTAGCAATCTATCTTCGTATTCAAAAGTATGGCCAGGATTGGTTTCTAAAATATAGGATAATAAAAGAGCATGCAAGACAACTACTTCTAAATTTTGCGTATTCGTAACGAATTTTAAATTGAGAATAGTAGTATGGGAGACGAACTGATTGACATAATCAATGGATTTTTTATATACATTCATATCAATATGTGGTTCTAGTCGTTTTCTTAATTGGGTGCATTCATTATTTAAGTCTTCTATTTTTAAAAATAAACCTCTTACACTTCTCTTATGCTGTTGTTCTAAGGTACGAGCAAGATGTTTATTGATATTGGACATTGTCTGTATGACTCCTTTCTTTGTTAGGTATCATTTATTAATATGAATGGAATAGCTGGAAAAGGGAAGAGTCTTTTCGTTTAATTTAGGGTTATAGTTAAACTAGGTAATATGGCGATATACCTAGAATGAATATAAATAGGTAATATTTTTATGTAAAAAATGGGATTAGTATCATACGATAGTAACCCCATTTTCATTAAGCTATTGCCAATTAAATCCTTTGGTTGCTAAAAACTCTTTAATATGAGGGCGGCGTTGTTCGATTAAAAAATCAGCCATCTGTTTTGTCCAGTTATCAATTTTTCTGTTTGATGAACGACTATTATAATATATTTCCATTGTCTCATTATAAGCTGGTAAAAGCTCTTCATATTTTTCAACATTGTATTCATTTTCATGTAATACAGCAGACACAGGTAAACGTGGTTTTACATCATTGCGACGTGCAGGAACGCCGATTGTTAGCCCGAATAATGGGAAAACGTAATCGGGTAGATTGAATAATTCACTGATTTCAGAAGTTTTATTGCGGACTCCTCCAATATAGCAAATGCCATAACCCATTGATTCTGCTGCAATAACAAAATTCTGTGCAAACAATGATACATCAGCTACGCCGACAAGGACATTTTCAGCTGAATCAGCCACAATATCTACTCCTTCTAGCTTCCCAGCCATTTGAAGTCGCTTGAAATCTACGCAAAAAACAAATGCTCCGCCTGAAGTTTCATATTGGCGTGGATTACCAGAGAGTAAGCCTAATTTTTCTTTTTTATCTGCATCTGTTACCCAGATCACACTATAGGCTTGCACAAAATGTGATGTTGCAGCCATTTGTGCTGTTCCAATTAAATCTTCGATGATTTCTTTTGAAATCGGTTCTCCATCATAGATGCGTACCGAGGAATGGTTGCGTAATAATTCTTTAACCATTAAAACTCTCTCCTTTGTGTCTGTTCTATACCATGAGCATAGCACGCTTTTCCGTCAAAATCGAATAGTGAGGTATAAAAAGTTATATATACATAATTTAAAAATGTAGAAATTATCTCGTAAAGTAAAATATTTCATTTGATATAGATTAAATATTCTAAATAGTATAAAATTATAGAAGCGACTGTTTATTTGGTTGTACTACCAAAAATTACATTATCTTTATTCGCAAATGTTTATACAGCATTAGCTATTAGGCGATGAAATCCTCCTAGAATAAAGATATAGCCTCTGATGGACGTCACAGATTTACTGGAACCAAATATGCGAGTTGAACAAAATAAAGTGGAATGGAGGAATAGGGAATGGAAGAAAAATTAGCGAAAAAGCTTCGCCATGAACAATTGCGAAGCAAGGTTGTAACAGCAGAAGAAGCAGCATCTTGGATTAAGGATGGCATGGTATTAGGGATGAGCGGATTCACACGTGCTGGCGATGTAAAGGTTGTACCTCTTGCACTTGTAGAGAAAGCGAAAAAAGAGAATTTCCAAGTAGATGTCTTTACAGGTGCATCACTTGGCCCTGAGGTAGACCAATACTTAGCAGAAGCAGGGGTCATTCGTAAACGCGGTCCTTTCCAAGCAGATGCTGGCATTCGTAATAAAATCAATAGTGGTGACATCACATTTGTGGATGCCCATCTTTCTCATAATGCTGAGCTTGTCCGCCAAGGTATTATAGGACCAATTGATTTTGCGATTATTGAAGCGGCTGCAATTACAGAAGAAGGCTTATTAATTCCTACAACTTCAGTTGGTAACTCTCCGATTTTTGTGCAAGAAGCAGACCAAGTCATCATTGAATTAAACGTAGCACAGCTTGATGCATTAGAGGGTATACATGATATTTACGTACCTGCACCACAAGGAAAACGTGATCCAATTCCTTTACAGAATGTTTCTGATCGTCTTGGTATAGTTGGAATTCCACTAGATTTAGATAAAGTAAAAGGCATCGTTATTTCGGATATATTAGATGCACCATCAACTATTGTCCCTGCTGATGAAGAGACGGATGTTATGGCTAATCATTTATTAAATTTCCTGCGTGAAGAGATTAAAGTAGGTCGCTTAACAACAAGTTTGCGACCAATTCAATCTGGGGTAGGCTCAGTAGCAAATGCTGTATTGCTAGGTTTTAAAGATTCTGAGTTTGAGAACTTAGAAGTTTATTCAGAAGTTCTCCAGGATGCAGTATTTGAATTGATTGATGCAGGAAAAGTAAATTTCGCTTCTGCTACTTCTATTACCCTTTCTGAGCAAGTAGGAAACCGTGTTTATGGGAATTTTGAAAAATATGCTGATAAATTAGTATTGCGTCCTCAAGAAATTTCAAATCAGCCTGAAATTATCCGTCGACTCGGATTAATTTCAGTGAATACAGCCTTGGAATTAGATATTTACGGCAATGTTAATTCAACACATGTTTCTGGTACAAAGATGATGAATGGTATCGGAGGGTCTGGTGACTTTGCTCGTAATGCACGTTTAGGAATTTTTGTGACAAAGTCTTATGCTAAGGGTGGAGATATTTCAAGTATTGTCCCAATGGTCTCACATGTGGATCATACGGAGCATGATGTTGATGTCATTGTAACTGAACAGGGCGTAGCAGATTTACGAGGACTTGCTCCAAAAGAACGAGTGGGACTTATCATTGATAATTGTGCACATCCTGATTATAGGGAGCAGCTGTGGCAGTACTTTAATGATGCCAATGAGGCAACGGGTGGACATCACACACCACATGACCTAGAAAAAGCACTATCATGGCACGTTAACTATGCGAAAAACGGTACGATGAAAGACCCTGCTTTTACGAAACAATAGTCTTATCTTAAAAGCCTTGAAGGACAGATAGTCTGTTTCTTCAAGGCTTTTACGTTTTAATTTAATGAAAGTCTATAATAATCCAATCCATTTCCAATAAGTTGCAGAGAACAAAAGTACGAGAAGGAAACCGATAATGGTTAATGGAATTCCAGATTTCAAGAAATCCTTTGTTGTAAAGGAGCCTGTACCATAGGCAAGCATGTTTTGTGGTGCACTAATTGGTAATAAGAAGCCAAAGCTTATGACGAATTGTTGCACAATAACAAAACCAACTTGATCAACATTAGCCGTTAATGTGGAGGCTAAAACGATAAACACAGGTATAAGTGCTGAGGCTAAGCTAGTTGCGCTTGCAAAGCCTAAATGAATCAAAATGTTAAATAAAGTTACGAGTGCGATGGTTGCTAGTAAAGGCATAGTATCTAGCCCGAGTGAACCAAAAACTTTATCTGATAACCATGCAGCACCTTGCGTATTTAGTAAAATGGTTCCTAACATAATGCCTACCGCAAAGACGATAATTGTTCCCCATGGAATATGAGGCTCAACTTCCTTCCACGAATACACACCGATTTTAGGCATTAATAGAATAGCGATAGCAATAATTGTGACTGTTGTCGTATCAAATGGATGTAGCTTTCCTTCAGTTGCCCAGAAAAATAGTAAAACTACGGATGTAATGATTAAACGAATTTCAGGAGCCTTTAATGGGCCAAGCTCTGCAAGCTGTTTTTTGATGACCTCTTTACCACCTTCGATATTGCTAGTCTCAGGTTTAATTAAAGCAATCATAATGAAAAATAAAAAGATAGACATAATAATTGAGAAGGGGGCGGCATAAAGTAGCCAAGCACCCCATGAAATATCCACATTAAATTGCTCTTGGATAAAGTTTAAAGCCACCATATTTTGAGCTGCTGCAGTCTTAATACCGATATTCCAAATGGAAACTGCTTGTACCGAAGTAATAACTAATAAGGCAGCAAGCCGACTATCACGTGGTAAACCAAAAGCTGCCACCATTCCAAGCAATATCGGTACTACTGCGCCAGCACGTGCTGTAGCAGAAGGTACAAAAAATGCGAGGACGATAGAGACTAAAATAGCGCCAAATACGATAGCTTTTGTTTTCGTTCCTACCAATGAAAGAATCCAAAGAGCAAGTCGTTTATGTAGATTAGTAATTTGCATTGCTGCCGCTAGAAAAAGAGCTGCTGCTACTAAAGCAACGGCAGAATTACTAAAGCCGCTTAAAGATAATTTTAATGCGCTAGCTGTTCCTAGCTCTGTAGTTGGATCCTCCATTGACGGAGCGAGTCCTAGTAAAACAGTTACTAGCGCAATGATCATGGCCGAGCTCACAGGATATGAAACGGCCTCTGTAACCCAAAGGATGACTGCAAAAGCTAAAATGGCTAAAGCTCGTTGCCCAGCTATAGGTAAATCACCGTTATTAGGTAAAAAAGTAATAATAATCAGTAAAGCGAAGGCCAAGCCAATCCATAGTGGCTTTAAATTACGTTTTGAAGCTTCTTGATTTGGTGAAGACATATTTTCTCATCCTTTCTACGATAAAAATGACGATTATTATCCATAACATCGGCCTAGATAATGTTTTATTAAGATAAGAATATATCTTTTTTATTGTAGAAAAAAAACTACGCAGAATAGGTGTTTTTTACAGCAATATGAGTAGATAAAGAGAAAATACATGGTCACAAAAAATACAAAAATATCCATAAAAATATTATTTCTTTTTCTTAAAGGCAGAAGTTACTTTAGGCTCTGTACCATTGACTAAACGTTTAATATTTTCTATGTGCAGGATGATGGCTATGCCAAAAAGAAGAACAGCTATAATGGTTGGGCCAATGCCAGGAATCCATAAATAAGTGGCTGTACAAAAAACGAGATAAAACTCTAGAACACCAACAATTAAATAATTTGTTGCAAAGGATAAAATAACAAATAAAATAAGTGCAAATAAACCAATCTTCCAATCGACAGCAAGTAAAATTCCGATAATGGAGGCAGTTCCTTTTCCGCCATTGAAGCCCATATAGAAAGGGAAATTATGACCTAAAATGACCCCAGCAGCCATAATGTAGGTAAGCAGCCATATTTGTTCTTCTGTTAAATGAGTGAAGTCCGCTAGATAAAAATGTGCACCGATAATAGCTACAACGCCTTTGCCAATATCGATGAGGGCTACTAAAACGCCATATTTCCAGCCGAGGGAAAGAGTAGCATTAGAGGCACCGGCATTGCCGTGGCCCGCTTTTTTTAAATCAACCCCCGATAAAAACTGTGCCACTTTAGAGCCGTGAATACAGCCAATTAAATAGCCAATAATAAGAAAAGTGATCACGGCCTTTACCATAAAAATCCTCCTCTCAAAATTTTTTCTAAAATAGTGTATGCGTTCATATTACGTATAAGAGCAGACAGAAGTTTCGGAAAAAATAAAATTTACATGTTGACAGAAAAAAACTCTATGTTTATACTGTGTAACAACGATGGAAATTGAATCTCATACTCTTATCAAGAGCGGCGGAGGGATAGGCCCTATGATGCCCGGCAACCAGTAAGTAACGAGCTTACTAAGGTGCTAATTCCTACAGATTCTTACTTGGATCTGGCAGATAAGGGGAGGAAAACTTGCAACCGCAACCCTCTTCTTAGCTGAAGAGGGTTTTTGTTTTCTACAGAAAAATCCTCCTCATCTCCGGTACCATCGTAAAAAAAATAACCATTTGGAGGTACACAATGACAAATTTTAAACCAGAAACATTGCTGTTACATGGCGGTCAAGAGCCAGACCCAGTGACGGGTTCTCGAACAGTTCCTGTCTATCGCTCAACTGCTTTCGTATTTAAAGACACTGCTCATGCGCAACGTCTTTTTGCCTTAGAGGAAGCAGGGAACATTTACACAAGGATTACCAATCCAACTGTTGATGTGTTTGAAAAACGTGTGGCTTTATTGGAAGGTGGAACAGCAGCAGTAGCACTTTCATCTGGTGCAGCAGCTATCGCATTTTCCATTTTAAATCTAGCTGGAGCTGGTGATGAGATAGTAGCAGCTAGTTCTTTATATGGTGGTACTTATAATTTATTTGCTAACACATTACCAAACTATGGTATTAAAACAATTTTTGTAGATGAAACAAACCCAGAGAATTTCAAGGCGGCGATTACTGATAAAACAAAAGCAGTCTTTGCTGAAGTGTATGGTAATCCAAGCTTAAAGGTTTTAGATATTGAAGCAGTAGCTAAAATTGCACATGATAATGGTCTACCATTAATTATTGACAGTACGTTTGCTTCTCCTTACGGTTCTACACCTATTGAATACGGTGCAGATGTTGTAGTACATTCAGCAACTAAATGGATAGGTGGTCATGGTACAACTTTAGGGGGCGTTGTTGTAGACGCTGGTAAGTTTGATTGGACTAGTGGTCGATTCCCAGGTTTTACTGAACCAGATGCTTCTTACCATGGTTTACGTTATGGAATTGATACAGCTTCTGCGGCCTTTGCTACGAAGCTACGCGTACAATTATTACGTGATTTTGGTCCAACATTAAGTGCAGATGCTGCCTTTAATTTATTACAAGGTTTAGAAACGCTTCATTTGCGTATCCCTAAACACAATGAAAATGCATTGGCAGTGGCTGAATATTTACGAAACCACCCATCTGTGGAGTATGTAAATTATAATGGCCTGGAAGATTTTCCAACACATGAATTGGCAAAGAAATATTTAAGAAATGGCTTCGGTTCAGTGCTTACATTTGGCATTAAAGGTGGACGTGAAGCTGGGCGAAAGCTTATTGATAGCGTAAAGCTATTTTCACATGTAGCAAATGTAGGTGATGCTAAGTCATTAATTATTCATCCTGCTTCCACTACACATCAGCAACTATCAGCAGACGAATTAGTTCAAGCTGGTGTAACCGAGTCGCTCATTCGCTTATCCATCGGTTTAGAGGCAATAGAGGATATTATTGCTGATTTAGATCAAGCCATTACACAGGCAACAACTACTGAACAAACAGTAGAAGCCTAAGCTTTAGAACATAGGGAAGAATGTTGTAGCGTTTACGTATTTTCTCATTCGATTGGCCTCATTTGGTAATGCGTTAAACGTTGCTACATCAACCAATTGCTACATCCGTTAATTATCAGAACCTTATAAAAAATAATACCAAGTAATTTTATATGTATTATTGACTTAATTAAATCCTTGTTATATACTAGGAAATAAGTTAAGGGTACGAAAATTCTTGTTAAAAAAGGTAAATGTTTTCATAAGTGCTCCCCCACTTTTGAATATATAGAAGAGCAGTTGCCTAGCCAGTAACTGCTCTTCCCAAAAAAACTGATGATAAAGGAGTGTTTAAAATGGGTAATATCTATAGTGCACAAAACATTGTATCCTATCTAATATATGAGCTAAATGAAGGGCATGTCTTTGTCAACAATAAGTCCATTCAACACCTTCTTACATCAGTCGAAAGAAAATGGCAGCAAGTCTTTGGTCATACAGCATTTCAAGAACATGTTTTTGCTGAAGAGGAAGACTATACTGTTAAGGAAGTATTTGAGGCATATGAACAGTACGGTGTGAGCCATATCTCACTTCCTGCGACAGAGATTTACTTAAAATATGGTACATTTCAATTAGTGGAACGTACGTATGCAATACCAAATTTTACAGAAGAAGAAATTAGTCTTGTTCAACAAGCTTTAGCACAATATCGTTATCAATTGCTTTCAAAAGCAAGTTAAAACCCCCTCATATATTTAAGCTCATTCTCTGCTGCTACAGGGAATGAGTTTTTTCTTTAAAGGGATTGTTATGAATGTCCGAGCATACATATATATAATAGAAGAAAGACATTCGTATATTGAAATGTAAATAGTCAATATTTGTTCAAATCTTATAGAATGATTAATAAAACGTATAATAAAGGGAATGAAACCGATTTCTTTTGCACATCTAGAGAAAACAAATGTCCTTCCTAGAAAGATTTTTCTTGTGCAATGTATGTATTTGCGTTACAATTTTCTTTAAGTTAAATTTTGAATTATTTGAATTTGTATGTGTTCCAACACATATAGAAATAGCGAAACTCATACAAAGAAGAGTTGTTGGCTAAAGACTGCGGTGGGTGTCAAATAGTCATGACACAACCCCATGGAGAATTAGCTTTAATGAAACTGCGGAATGTAAGTTGGAGGGAATAACAAGAATGGCAACTATAAAGGCAGCGATTTTAGGATTTGGAACGGTAGGTCAGGGGATCTACCATATTTTAAATGAAAAACGAGAAGAGCTAAAAAATAAATTAGGTATTGAATTAGAGGTAGCGAAGATTTTAGTGACAGATGCTAGTCGCGAACGTGTGCCAGGAACAGCACATTTAATGACAACAAGCATGGATGAAGTCTTAGCAGAACCAGGTATGCAGGTTGTGTTTGAAGCAATTGTTAACGAAGAGCCTGCATACAGTTATTTAAAGCGAGCAGTTGAACATAAATGTCATGTTATTACAGCCAATAAAGTGATGTTTGCCAAACGAGGTTTAGAGTTGCAGGATCTTGCAAAAGCTAATGGCGTTTTTGTAGGCTATGAGGCTACTACTGCTGGTGGTGTACCTGTTATTAAAACAATGAAAAATATTTTACTTGTAAATGATGTAAGTCGTATACAAGGCGTCTTAAATGGCACATGTAACTATATTTTAACAAAAATGCGTGCACAGGGCTGGTCTTTCGAAACAGCTTTAAAAGAGGCACAAGGCTTAGGTTATGCTGAAGCAGATCCATATAATGATATATCTGGGCAGGATGCATTTAAAAAATTAATGATTTTAAGTGCCTTAGCTTTTGGAGAGCAACCAGATTGGTCAGATGTAGAAGTGATTGGGATCGATAGTATCTCTGCTGAACAAGTTCGTGAAGCGTGTGAAAATGGTCTGCGTTACCGCCATGTAGCTGAAGTGGAGAAACGGGCTGACGGTAAAATTATTGCTAAAGTCGGTCCACAACTAGTTGATAAAGAGCATCCACTTTATCCAGTCGATGATGTGTTTAATGCGGTGGCATTAGAGACTAACTATATTGGTACATTAACATTAGTTGGTCCTGGAGCAGGGATGTACCCAACTGCGAGTGTCATGGTAGAGGATTATGCTGAAATCATTGGGAAAAGAGCAGGATTTGTTGTCACAATCTAATAAAAGCTTTAAAAAAGCCCACCATTCAACAATGTTTAATTGTATGAATGGTGGGTTTTTAGTCTTCATCTTTGACGTCAATATCCTCTGGAATAGGAGTAGAACGCCAAATTTCAATTTCCTCTTTAATACGTTCCAATTGTTTAAAATAAGTGCTGAATTGGCCACTATTGATTAGAATTTGTTGTCCATCGTAAACAGAACGGATGCGTCCTTCGTAAACTAGACGCATTACTTGATCCTCAGGCATACCGAGATCAAAAGCTGTCTCTTCAATTGTTTTATACATACGATTCGCTCCTTTTACTGTTTTTATTATAACGTCCATTATTGAGAAAGCATACTGTGGTAATGAAAAGAAAAGTAAAAATGATAATTGTTTGATTTTGGATAAATATGTATGATTAGTATTGAGAACGTAGTGAAGCGGGGATGAGTTGATAAATGTTAAATCCATTGTTTGTATTACTAGCAGCTATTCTATGGGGGATGACTGGAACTGCCCAAACCTATTTGGACCAAGGGGTATCTCCAATAGCAGTGGCCACAATTCGTTCTGCAATTGGTGGCGGTTTATTATTAGCCATTACGATTTTATTGCGGAAAATTAACTTTTTAAGGTGGTCGTGGAAATGGACGATTTTAGCTGCGGCTAGTATAGCTCTTTTCCAAGGTCTTTTCTTCTCATCCATTCGTCTAACAGGTATAGCCATTGGAACTGTTGCTACTATTGGCAGTGCACCGGTGTTTTCTGGTGTTTTAGAGTGGCTATTATGGAAAACACGCCCCACAGCGGTATGGGGACTTGCTACATTGATGGCCATTATCGGATGTCTTTTATTATTTATGAATAATGGAGAAGAGTCTGTTCACATTGGCGGATTCACACTAGCACTTTGTGCAGGTCTAGCCTTCGCATTTTATACAAACATAAGTAAAAAATTAATGGCACAGGAAGATGCATTACCAGCAGTTGCTATGACGTTTTCCATTTGCACGTTGTTTTTACTGCCGTTTTCCCTAGAAAATGGATTTTTTTGGTTAGGAAATGTGCACAACTTATGGACAATGCTGTTTATGGGGATTATGTGTACAAGCGTAGCGTATTTATTGTTTTTAAATGGACTACAAAAAATTAGTTCATCCACAGCTGTAACACTTTCATTAGCAGAACCATTGACTGCAGCAATTCTTGGTGTGTTTTTAATTGGAGAACATTTAAGTATAGTATCTTGGCTTGGGGTAGCAATGTTATTAGGAGGCATTGTTGTTTTAACACTAGGTGGAAGAAAAAAGCTAAAACCTTAAGAAATTCTTCATTTTTATAATAGCTGGTTTTTAAGATTTGAGAGATACACTTATATTTGAGAGCGAGGTGTATATCATGACGAAATTAACAGTTCTTGTTACAGATGACGATCAAGATATTCGTGATGGTATTGAAATCTATTTAAAAAATGAAGGCTATCATGTCATTAAAGCAGCAGATGGCTTAGATGCATTAAAAAAGCTAGAGAACAATGAAGTACATTTAATTATTTTAGATATCATGATGCCAAACATGGATGGAATTACAGCAACCTTTAAAATTAGGGAAGAGCGCAATATTCCAATTATCATGCTGAGTGCAAAGGCGGAGGATGGCGATAAGATTCATGGATTATCGGTTGGAGCAGATGATTATGTGACAAAGCCATTCCATCCATTAGAGCTATTGGCACGTGTAAAATCTCAGCTACGACGCTATGTTCAGCTAGGGACGTATAGTGAGGGTGCTGCAAAGGTGGAAATCGACGGACTTGTTCTTGATGAAGAGGCAAAAGAGGTTGTATTAGAAGGAGAGGCTGTTCGACTAACCCCGATAGAATATAAAATTACGGAATTATTAATGAAAAATGCAGGGCGTGTGTTTTCGATTCGTGAAATTTATGAACGTGTTTGGAATGAGGAAGCTTATAATGCTGAAAATATTGTAGCTGTTCACATTCGGAAAATACGTGAGAAAATTGAAGCTGATCCGAAAAATCCACGCTATCTAAAGGTGGTATGGGGCGTTGGCTATAAAATGGAAAAATAAACTAGAGAAGTATATGACAATTGCAGGATTTGTAGCAGGCGTTGTTGGACTCATTTATTTTGGTGTTTATGCCTATCAAATTGTCAATTCTCGCTCCTCAGAAGTTTTACAGTTACTAGAAAGAATTTTTTAGAGGAGTGTAAAGACTTATGGTGAAAAAATGGAAATCCCTTCTCGTATTAATGTGTTTAATCTGGACGGTTTTCGGTGTACTTACTTTTTATCATGTGGGTTATCAGTATATTGGAAAATCATATTTCGAATCGGAAAATTTCCAGCATGAAATCGATAATTTCACTGCAGAACTAGGACCGTTAGTAATCAACGTTCCGAATGCACAGGAATTAAAAAATAAAATAGAGATTACCCAAACTGAAATAGAGGATCATCGTAATTACTACGGTACATTAGGACAGCAAATCGATAATATTAAAGCACAATATGAACAGCGCATTCAGGAAGCTGTAGATGCCAATGCAACAGAATTAAAGACAAAGCTAGAGACTGAACGCGATACTAAAATTAAAGATATTACAGCAAATTTTGAAAATGATGAACATGTACGAAAGAAGATTCTTGCAGAAAAAGAAGCGCTTATTGATAAATATATCAAAGCCGCACAAAGTGAATCCAAAAGCTTTAGTAAGACCTACGACTATTGGTCTTATGAGTTGACAAATACAGAAACAGGTAAAATTTACCGTTCTGGTGATGTTTCTGAAAGTAGTGCCTATAAAATAAAGTATACTGATCGAAAACCGCTATATGCATGGAATATTAGTGATAATTTAAGAGATATTTTTTACCGTACAGAAACGTATGTGAATGTAGATGACCTTTACGAAACGACAGAATATACAGGTGTAGTAGCTATCTCTAAAAAAGCAGTAATGTCAGAAGATGTGATACAAGGAGGATACCAACAATTTCAACAGTTTCAACGCAATCAATATACCCATTACTTTATTTGGATTACAAGTATTATAATGGCCGTCTTTGTTTGGAGGGGGCGTAAGGACGTATTACAGATTGTTAGGAGCATGAAGGAAAAAGATCTTTTATCAAAGTATAAAATTGATGTGCAAATTATTCTTTTGTTAATAACGGGCCTTATGTATTTCATTTCAGCACAAGTTGTTTTTGAATCGATTGAATATAATTCAATATATAATTATAATTATGTGCGTTTTATACTTGATATTGCCTTTAAAATAGCTGTTTTAATGGTAATTGGCAGTGCCTTCTTTGTGCAATTAATATGGTTGTATACAAGAGTAGATACTTTGAAAAAGCTAGAGGGAAATGTGAAATCGAGCTATTTATGGTCACTTGGGGATTCCCTTACTGATTTATTTATTAATCGTTCGATTGCATTGCATTCCATTGTGATGCTAGCTGCAGCATTCTTTGGAGGAGGTAGCCTTGTCGCTTTCATGGCTGGAGTAGGAGGTTTCGCAGTCCTTGTGCTTGGTATTTGTATGCTTATAGGATTCCCTGCTATGATTGTTTTCCTATCAAGAATGGGTTATTTAAATCGCATTATGAAAGATACGAAGGATATGGCTGAAGGTCGTTTAAACCGCGATGTAAAGATAAAAGGGAAATCACCGCTTGCAGGTCATGCAGAAAACCTCAATCATTTACGAGAAGGCGTGCGTACGTCTATGCATGAACAGGCGAAAAGTGAGCGTTTAAAAACAGAGCTAATTACAAATGTGAGTCATGATTTACGGACTCCTTTAACCTCTATAATAACGTATACCGATTTACTGAAGAAACCAAATATTACAGAAGAAGAACGTCAACAATACATTCATATTCTCGATAAAAAATCTGAACGTTTAAAGGTGCTAATTGAAGATCTATTTGAAGTATCGAAAATGGCAAGCGGTAATATTGAACTTCATCGCAGTCGAGTTGATTTGACACAGCTTATCCAGCAAGCAGTAGGAGAGCATAAGGAAGATCTAGCACAATCTAATTTAGATTTACGAATGACGATGCCAAATGATCTAATTTATGCATATGTGGATGGTCAAAAGTGGTGGAGACTCATTGATAATTTAATTGTCAATGTCTTGAAATATGCGCTTGAGGGAACTCGTGTCTATGTGACATTAAAGCGTACGGCTGATGGCGATGCTGAATTTACAGTGAAAAATGTAGCGAAGTATGAAATTAGTGAGGATGCTGAGGAATTATTTGAACGCTTTAAACGTGCAGATGCCTCTCGTCATACAGAGGGCTCGGGGCTTGGATTAGCCATTGCACAATCCATTGTTGATTTACATGGAGCAAGGATGACCATTGATGTAGATGGAGATTTATTTAAAGTAATTGTTCGAATTCCAGCAGTTTAATGGTAAAAAGGCGGCAAACTTCTGCCGCCTTTTTTATTATAGACCTAAATTTTTGGCGATAATAACCTTCATGACTTCATTGGTTCCTGCATAGATGGACATAACAGGTATATCTCTATACCTTCTAGCAATCTTATATTCCTCCATATAGCCATAGCCACCATGCAATTGCATGCATTGCGTAGCAAGGTCACGTGCATTTTCAGTAATCCAGTATTTTGCCATAGATACTTTAGTCACAACATCATTCCCTGCGATATGCTCTTCAATCAAGGATTCTAAAAATGATTTACCAAGCTCAATTTTAGTAGCCATTTCAGCTAATTTAAATTGTGTATTTTGGAAGTCACCAATTGTTTTACCAAAAGCTTGGCGTGATTTCACATAGTCTAGCGTTAATGCAAGCATATCCTCAGCGGCTGTTTGTGCGGCAATCGCTACGGCTAATCGCTCTTGTTGTAGTTTTTCCATCATATAATGAAAGCCCTTGCCCTCTTCTCCAAGTAGGTTTTGCACAGGCACTCGACAATCTTCAAAATAGAGTTCAGCAGTATCTTGGGCATGCATACCCACTTTTTCGAGCTGCCTTCCTTTTGTAAAGCCAGGTGTACCTTCTTCAATAACAAGTAGGCTGATGCCACGATGCTTTTTTTCAGCCTGTGGATTTGTTTTCACTGCGACAACCGCTAAGTTTGTGTGGATACCATTTGTGATAAAGGTTTTTTGACCATTTACAATATAATGGTCACCATCGCGAATAGCCGATGTTTGGATATTCGCCAAATCTGAACCTGTACCAGGCTCGGTCATTGCAATAGCGGTTATATAGTCGCCTGTAACACACTTAGGTAGCCAGCGTGATTTTTGTTCGTGTGTACCATATGCCTCAATATAAGGTACGACAATATCATTATGCAAGCCGACCCCAATAAGGCTGGAGCCTATACGTTCAAGTTCTTCTTGAATAATGACACCAAAGCTGAAATCCAGGCCCAGCCCACCATATTGTTCTTCTACTTGTGGACAAAGATAGCCCATATCACCAAGCTTACGCCAAAAAGAAGGCGGAATAAGATGATTCTTTTCCCATTGTGCATAATGCGGTTCAGCTTCTTCAGCTAAAAACTTACGAAAGGTTTTACGAAATAACTCATGCTCTGTTGTTTCAAATTTATAACGTGTCATTTGAAATAGCACCCCTTTTTCCTCGTAAATGCGTAAATTTGCTCGTTCATCTACTATGTTACTGGAAGATTTGTGAAAATCAAAGTAACTTTTCAGGTAGAATGACAAAAATGTCATCTATATACAATGAAATGTCATGTAAAACGAGAGTAACTAATGAAATGAAAAGGTAAACTTATATTTGTCATTGAATAAAGTGACAAGTTCCTATTTTCTCTAGAAGATTATTCAAGTGCTTCAAGCAATATGATTGTTAAGTATAATGATATAATCAATTAAATTATAGAAAGAAAGTAGAGGACTTGGTTATGCCAAAAGTAATCGGCGGTGTTCTTTTAATTAGTATTTATAGTGCGTTGACTTTCTATTTAGGGTGGGGAGTAAAGCAGTGGCTTGTGGCAATGGGATGGTTCCGTTTTCCAGTCCTATTTTGGTTGGTGCTGTATATTGTTGCTTTTAGTATTATAATCGGAAGATTACACGAGTCTTTACGAGTGTTTTCTGTAATCAGTAATTACTGGATGTTTATCTTTGAATATGGCTTATTGCTATGTTTAGCTGCACAGTTCATTATTTGGTTAACACCTTTTAAAAATGTACAAATAATTGGTAGTGTAGCAGTTGCAGTCTTATTTTTGCTAAGTATCATTGGCTCTTATTTAGCCTATTCTCCAGTTGTTCGTCATTTAGAAATAACAGTTGATAAAAAAGACAGTGAGTTAAACACACTAAGAGCTGTTGTGGCGTCTGATTTTCACTTAGGTGTTTTATCACATAAAAGACATTTACAACGTTTTGTAAGTTTAGCTAATGAAGCACAACCAGATATCGTGTTGTTAGCTGGGGATATCGTGGATGATGACCCGAAATGGTTTGTTCAAGAGGGCATGGCAGACGTCATGAAACAATTAACATCTACATATGGAACATATGGTATATTAGGTAACCATGAATATTATGGCAAAAAAATTACTGAAATTATCAAGGAAATGGAAAACGCCAATGTAAAAATGCTACTAGATGAAACAATTCTTATAGAAGATGCGTTTATATTAACAGGGCAAGAAGACAGGACGAATAAAGAAAGAAAACCACTTGAAGTATTAAAGCATTCTACTAACTTACCATGGCTTGTGATGAACCATACACCTGATGACTTGATCACACCTTCGAAAATGGGTGTTGATTTACATATGTCTGGTCATACACACAAGGGACAACTGTGGCCAAATCAATATATAACAGCTCGTGTATTTGAACTGGATTATGGTTATAAGTTGAAGGAACAGATGCATACACTTGTTTCATCAGGCTATGGCTTCTGGGGCCCGCCAATGCGAATTGGCAGTAGATCAGAGCTTTGGGTAGTAGATATAAAATTTCAGTAGTATGTGATAATCTGGAATAGGCTTCTTAGGTGAAATGGCAGTAGTATATGAAAACAGAGTATTTTATAATAAGTGGGTATTTGATTAAAAAAGGTAAGGTGACATGGTGGAAATTATAGAGTTATTAAAAGCGTTGATATTAGGCTTTGTCGAAGGTATGACAGAATTTGCACCAGTATCTTCTACGGGTCATATGATTATCGTGGATGATATGTGGTTAAAGACAGAGGAGTTTTTGGGAAAATATCCTGCCAACACATTTAAAATTGTTGTACAACTTGGATCCATATTAGCGGTTATCGTAGTTATGTGGAAACGCATGCTAAGCTTAGTTGGTTTATATAATATTGAAGGTCAAGCTAAGTCCATAAATGGTCGCTTTAACTTATTGCATGTTATTGTTGGGATGCTACCGGCAGTTGTCTTAGGTTTTGCATTCAAGGATTTTATTGATGACCATCTTTTTAAAGTAGAACATGTTATTTATGCGCTAGTGGCAGGAGCAATTCTAATGATTGCGGCAGATAAATTGGCACCGAGAAAACCAAAGGTAGATTCTTTAGATAAGATTTCCTATGGTTTAGCATTTAAGGTAGGGCTAGTACAATGTCTATCTCTATGGCCAGGATTTTCTCGTTCAGGTGCAACTATTTCTGGTGGGGTACTCTTTGGTATGAGTCACCGTGTTGCAGCTGATTTTACATTCATTATGGCTGTTCCAATCATGGCAGGAGCTAGCCTCGTATCCGTTTTGAAAAACTGGGATACTTTATCAATGGACTATTTTGGATTCTACGCTGTCGGATTTATTAGTTCATTCATCTTTGCATTACTGTCCATTAAGTTTTTCTTAGCACTTATTTCAAAGGTAAAATTAATGCCTTTTGCCATTTATCGTTTAGTTTTAGCCGCAGTTCTTTGCGTTATCATTTTCATGTAAACAATAAGTCACGCTTCTTCTCGAAGAAGCAGTGGCTTTTTTTGCGTTAAAATTATTGAATCATTCATCCATTTTTTCATTAAAGTGAAGGGAAATGAGTATAAAGAATCATATTTAAACATAGAGTAATAGCAAATTATAATAATATTAGACATCATTTACCTATATATTGTTCATTTGGTTGATTTGAGATTATAATTGATACATAAAGTATCTAATTATTTGTTGTTTTTTTATGGATTATAGGAGTATAGACTTAGTAAAGTGTATAATTAAAATATGAGGTGGAGAAAATGTTTCAACTTATCAATAGATCCAAGAAAAATACAATTGAAATAAGCAATGAAACAACTATCGGTATTTTTATTGAAGATTCAGACCGTCTACTACAATTAAATCTTGTAGGGTTAAGTGTGCATGATCTTCAACTGATTAATAGTTTAAAACCATATGTAGAAAGAAATGTAGTAGAAGTGGTAGGGGCATTTTATCATGCAATAGAAAGTGTTCCTTCTTTACAGGAGGTTATTCAATCACATAGTTCCAGCGAGCGTTTACGTCAAACATTACGTCACCATATTATTGAAATGTTTGAAGGGCGAATAGATGAAGCCTTTTTAGAAAAGCGAAGACGTGTGGCAAAAATGCATGTGAAGATTAATTTATATCCGAAGTGGTATCTAGCAGCTTTTCAAATTCTAGAGAAATCACTCCGGAAAATAATTTATGAGCTTCGATTACCTAAAGGTGAGGAAGAGAAGTTTTGTGATGCTGTCAGTAAAATATGTAATTTTGAACAACAAATTGTTTTAGAAGAATACGATAGCTATGCAAGTATATTAATTGAGGAACAACGTAATAATGTTAGGGACCATGTAAAGGAAGTCATAGGTGGAATTTCTACACAATTAGAGGTTCAATCACAAACTACGACTGAAACAGTAGCAGAACTTGTATATAGCGCACAGCGTGTCAACACTTCTTTGAAGGATAGTATGCATGAGGCCGAATCTATGCAAAAAGTATCTAGTGAAGGTTATAGTAAAATAATATCTATTAATGAACAAACAGGGAAGATTCATCATAAAACCGTTGAAATGGCAAATATGGTGGAGCAATTAGATGCGTCTTCTTCGAAGATTAATGCCGTTGTAGAAATTGTCAAAAGTATTTCAGGGCAAACAAATTTACTTGCGTTGAACTCTGCAATTGAGGCCGCACGTGCTGGTGAACATGGTAAAGGCTTTGCCGTTGTTGCAAACGAAGTACGCAAGCTTGCGGATCAAACGAAAAGCTCTGTTGAACAAATTGCTGAGTTGATCATGATGTCGAATGGTATCACAACACAAGTAGTACAAGCCATTCAGGACATACAGGAGCTTGTGAATAGTAGTATTGAACGGAATGCAGAATCTTTAAAAGCATTTGATGCGATTTCTGGATCTGTAGAGGATTCAATCTCGAATTTTCAAGAAGTCGGTAATCAAGTATCTGAATTAGCGACTATTATTGAGTCTATTGGTGAATCATCTGAAGAATTAGAGAGGGTGGCTAATCGCTTAAATACAACAATCAGAGAGTTTTAAAAGAAACAAAGCTATGCATAAAATCTATGCATAGTTTCATGTTGTTGAAAAAAGATGATGTTAACGGCAGAAAAAGCAACTTTGCAAGGTAAGAGGTTGATTTCCGTTCCGCCAGCGTCCTTTCCAGGGGGCGTCCGAGGAGCCGCTTCACTCACTAACGTTCGCTCCAGGGTCTAATCTGTGACGCTAAATCCCCT